>NZ_JACEFC010000076.1 GCF_014180715.1 Nocardioides stalactiti
GGGGGGCCCGCGGGCGGGAATGCCGTCGGCGGGGCGGCGGGCGGAACGGCTGCGGGCGGGAAGGCGGTCGGGGCAGCGGGCGGCACAGCCGACGGGTCGGCCCCGTAGGCCTGGCCGCAATTGCGGCAGAACTCGTCGCCCTCGTGCACCCGCGGCTCCCCGCAGGACCAGCAGTTCCCCATCCGGCCACCCCTTCGTCGCGCGCCGGAGCGGGCACTCCGCCCCCGTCGCAGGAGCGCGAGCCTAGTCCGTCGCGGGCGGACCTGTGGGCAACCTCAGCAGACCGCTGCGACCGGTGAGCGCGACCGCGACCAACGCGGCCAGGACCCCGCCCAGAGCCACCACCGCGCCGGGTCCGAGGTTCGCGCCGTCGGCGCCCGAGAGGCGCACGACGAGCGCGAGGACCCCGACGGACCCGAGGACGAGGGCAGCCAGCCGGACCGCGGCGAGCGCCCGGCCAGCGAGCCCGACCACCCCGACGAGGACGATCCCTGCGATCGACGGGACCAGCAGCACCAGCGCGGCGTAGGACGGGACGACCGCGTCGACCCTCCCGCTGCGGGCCAGCTCGACGGCGTCGAGCAGCGAGCTCGCGGACAACGCGCCCTCCGCCGTCCACGGCAGCAGCAGGGCGGCCAGCCAGCACCCCCCTGCCACCACCGAGGAGAGCAGGACGACGACCTTGGGCACCTGCAGACCGTACCGATCGCTCGGCAGCGCTCGCGGTCGACACGATCCGGCGGATCGACCTGACAGCCGGAGATCCTCCGGCACGGAGCGAACTACACCGTTGTAGTTCGCCGCTACCACTGTTACTGATGTGAAAGTTGTGACTATCGTGGCGTTTCCGTCCCACCTTTGTGCCCGTTCGTCCGTCTGGAGCTGAGATGTCTGCCCGGTCCGTCGTCGCTGCCGCCGCCCTGGCGTTCGCGGTGGCCCTCACCCCGTTCCGACCGGCTGCGGCCGACCCCAACCCGGTGACCCCTGGCGACTTCCGCGGCTACGGGTTCGACCAGTGCCTGGCGCCCACGCAGCGGGCGATGGACACGTGGCTCAACCACTCGCCGTTCCTGTCCGTCGGCATCTACATCTCCGGCGCCTCGCGCGCGTGCCGCGACCAGCCGAACCTGACCCCGGCGTGGATCAGCACGCAGCTCCGCAAGGGCTGGCGGCTGCTGCCGATCACGCTCGGCCCGCAGGCGTCGTGCAGCACCCGCTTCCCGCGCTACGGCAACGACCCGGTGATCGTCGCCCGCCCGGGTGCCGACGGCACCTACCAGGCGGCCCGTCGCCAGGGCCGTGCGGAGGCCGTGTCGGCGGTCGCGGCCGCCGACGCGTTGGGCATCGGGCCGGGCAGCACCCTGTGGTACGACCTCGAGGGCTTCGACGACACCAACCGGAACTGCCGGGAGTCCGCGCTCGCGTTCATGAGCGCGTGGACCAACAAGCTCCACGGCCTCGACTACGTCTCGGGCGTCTACTCCAGCGCCGGCTCCGGCATCGAGGCACTCGACGACGCCCGGGTCGAACGCCCCGGCACCTACACGATGCCCGACATGATCTGGATCGCCCGCTGGGACGGCGTGGCCAACACGTCGACGCCGTACGTCCGAGACGACGGCTGGCTGCCCGGCGGCCGGGTCAAGCAGTACGAGGGCGGCCACGACGAGACGTGGGGCGGGGTCACCATCAACATCGACCGCAACTTCCTCGACGTCGGCCGCGGCAGCTATGCCGCTCCCGAGACGCACTGCGGCGGCGTCAACCTCGACTTCGCGCGCTTCCCGGCACTGCGCGAGCCGACCGACGGCCGCGCCCCGGCCGCCAACAAGGTCAAGGCCCTCCAGTGCCTGCTCCAGGAGCGCGGCGTGTACGACGACAAGATCTCCGGCCGCTACTCCCCCGCGACGATCGCGGCGGTGCAGGCGTGGCAGGCCGACCGCGGCTTCCCGGTGAGCACCACGTGGAGCCCGGCCAACTGGGTCGCCGCGTTCGCCCAGGGCATGGACTACGCGCAGAAGGTCGGCTCGACCGGCTTCCACGTGCGCCGCGTCCAGCGCGCCCTCAACGCCGCCGACCCCACCCTGCGTCGCACGGTCGACGGCATCTTCACCCGGACGACGGCGGCCGACGTCCGGGCCTACCAGCGACGTGTCGGCATCTCCGCGACCGGCATCGTCAACCCGACCACCTGGGAGCGGCTGCGTGCCGGCCGGGCATGAGGCCCGGCCGGCACCAGCGACACCCTGCCCCGCGACAGCCCGCCGACGTGCACCGGCGCGCTGACCGGATGTAACACGCTGTCCGCCATTCCGGCAGGACGTTGGCGTCCCTTCGACCCCGTTGCGACGGTCTCCAAGAGGCGAGGACGGCGTGTGACAGCCGGGCCGGTCGATCAGCCGACAGGCGGACCGGCGAGCAGTGCGATGCCCGTGAGGGCGGCCACTGCGACGACGAAGCCGACGATCGCCTGACGGTGGTGGCGCAGCAGCCAGCACACCGCGCGCTGCGCCGCGGTGGGGCTGTCCTCGCGGGAGTGCCACGCGTCGTCGAGACCGCCCAGCTTCTCGACCCGGCGCTCGAACCAGACGGTCGCGAGCGGCGGGACGGCGGCGGCGAGGCCGAGCACCAGCCGGCCGCGCGACCAGCCCTGGTCCACCCCGATCACGACGGTGGCGAGGCAGTAGGCGATGAACGCGACACCGTGGATCGGGCCGGCGACCTGGACGCCGACCTCGGTGGTGCCGACGGCGTACTTGACGAACATCCCGGCCAGCAGGCAGACCCAGGTGATCGCCTCGGCGACGGCGAGGGAACGGAAGACGCGGAGGGGGGTCATCGGTCAGGCGAAGGTCGCCGCGGCGAACGACGTGAAGAAGCCCAGTCCGTCGGTGCCCGAGCCGGTGAGCTCCTCGACCGCGTGCTCCGGGTGCGGCATCAGGCCGACCACGTTGCCGCGCGCGTTGGTGATGCCGGCGATGTCGTTGAGCGAGCCGTTGGGGTTGACCTCGAGGTAGCGGGCGACGACCTGGCCCTCGCCCTCGATCCGCGCCAGGGTCTCGGCGTCGGCGACGAAGCCGCCCTCGCCGTTCTTGAGCACGACGGTGATCTCGGCACCCTGCTCGTACGACGACGTCCACGGCGTGCGGTTGTTCTCGATCCGGAGCTTCTGGTCCCGGCAGACGAACTTGCGGTGGTCGTTGCGGATCAGCGCACCGGGCAGCAGGTGGGACTCGCAGAGGATCTGGAAGCCGTTGCAGATGCCGAGGACCGGTAGGCCGGCACCGGCGGCGCGGACGACCTCGGTCATGACCGGCGCGAAACGCGAGATGGCACCGCAGCGCAGGTAGTCGCCGTAGGAGAAGCCGCCGGGCAGGACGACCGCGTCGACACCCTTCAGGTCGGCGTCGGCGTGCCAGAGGGCGACCGCCTCGTTGCCGCCGATCCGGACGGCGCGCTGGGCGTCGACGTCGTCGAGCGAGCCCGGGAAGGTGACGACCCCGACCTTCATTCGGGGCCCCCGCGGCGTTGTTCGACGGAGGAGCGAAGCGGGGGAGGCGAGGAACGTCGTGGGGTGATCATGCTTCGACGCTCACGACGTAGTTCTCGATGACCGGGTTGGAGAGCAGCGTCTCGGCCATCTTCTCGACCTCGGCGAGGACGGCGGGCGTCACCTCGCCGGCGACCTCGAGCTCGAAGCGCTTGCCCTGACGGACCTCGCTGACACCGCTGAAGCCGAGCCGCGGGAGAGCCCCCAGCACCGCCTTGCCCTGCGGGTCGAGGATCTCGGGCTTCGGCATGACGGAAACGACGACTCGGGCCACGCGACGATTCTAGAAGGTCTCCCCGGTCAGCAGCTCGTAGGCCTCGACGTAGCGAGACCGCGTGCGCTCGATCACCTCGGGCGGCAGCGGCGGCGGGGCCTCGCCGGAGGCCTTGTCCCAGCCGGACTCCGGCGAGAGCGCCCAGTTGCGCACGATCTGCTTGTCGTACGACGGCTGCGCGCGGCCGGGCTGCCACTCGTCGGCGGGCCAGTAGCGGGAGGAGTCGGGCGTGAGGACCTCGTCGGCGAGCACGATGGCCCCACCGCGGTCGCCGAACTCGAACTTGGTGTCGGCCAGGATGATGCCGCGCTCGCGCGCGATCTCCTCGGCGCGGCCGTAGACGGTCAGCGTCAGGTCCCGCAGCGCCGCGGCGATCTCGGTGCCGACGGTCCCGACGACGGCGTCGAAGGAGACGTTCTCGTCGTGGTCGCCGAGCTCGGCCTTGGTGGCCGGCGTGAAGATCGGCGCCGGCAGGCGGCTCCCGTCGACCAGCCCGGCAGGCAACGAGATCCCGCACACGGAGTGATCGGGACCGGTGGCGACGTAGTCGAGCAGACCGGACCCGGTCAGGTAGCCACGGGCGACACACTCGACCGGATACATCGCGAGGTTGTCGCAGATCACGGCACGGCCGAGGACCTCGGCGGGGATGTCGGCCGGGTCGGTGCTCACGATGTGGTTCGGGACCAGGTCCTCGAGCTGGTCGAACCACCACAACGACGTCCGGGTGAGGATCTCCCCCTTGTCCGGGATGGTCGTCTCCAGGACGAAGTCGAAGATCGAGAGCCGGTCGCTCGCGACCATGAGCAGCTTGCCGACATGCGGGCCCTCGGTCAGCTCGTAGAGGTCGCGCACCTTGCCGGAGTGGACGTGGCGGGCGCCGGGGAGGGCCGGTGCGGGCGGGATGTTCGCGAGCGTCACGGGCGACAGCCTAGGAGGCGTTGCCGGACACCTTGCGCACGCCTTAGTGTTGTATTTGTAGTAATTCACAGGACTTTGGAGTGCCGATGACCCGCCAGCCCGAGCCCGACTTCCTCCTCGTCGGGGCCCCCAAGGCGGGGACCACCGCCCTGCACACCGCGCTCGCGCTGCATCCGGACGTCTTCATGACCGACCCCAAGGAGCCCAAGTACTGGCTCTGCGACGGTGCTCCGCCGCCGCACTGGAACGGGCCCGGCGACCGCCACTCCCAGCGGGAGTGGGTCTGGCGGCACGAGGAGTACGCCGACCTGTTCCGTGCCGCCCGCCCCGACCAGGTACGCGGGGAGTCGACGCCCTTCTACCTCTGGAGCGAGGGCGCGCACCGCCGGATCGCGGAGAAGCTGCCGCGCGTGAAGCTCGTCGCGGTCGTCCGCGACCCGATCGACCGCGCCTACAGCAACTGGATGCACCTGTGGAGCGACGGCCTCGAGCCGATCGCCGACTTCGAGGAGGCGTTCGCCACCGAGGGCGAGCGGATCAGCGCGGGCTGGGCGCCGTTCTGGCGCTACCGCGAGCTCGGCTGCTACGGCCGCCAGCTCGCGCACCTCTTCACCTACGTCGACCCGGAGCGGATCCTCGTGCTGCGCTACCGCGACATCGTCGACGAGCCGGCGGCGACCGTCGACCGGGTCTCCCGCTTCCTCGGCATCCGCGAGGGCCAGGTGGCCCAGATCCCGCGCGACAACTCCAAGCCGTTCGTGACTCCCGGCTGGCGGCCGACCGTGCTCGGGCCGGTGGTGCGCGCCGGCGCCCGCGCTGCCCAGTTCGCTCCCCCGCAGTACTGGCGCCGGGCGAGCGAGCCGCTCATCTCGCTGCTCGCGGCCGACAAGGGCGCCCACCGGCCGGCTCTCACCCGCGAGCAGCGTCAGCGGCTGCTGCCGTCGTTCGCAGCCGACATCGCCGTTCTCACCCGCGTGACCGGGCACGACTTCACCGACTGGTTCTCGACGGCCGACCGGGGCTCGTTCGCCCAGCGCCAGGGCACCGTGCCTACGGCCGCGACCCCGAGGACCGCCCCGGCGTCGATCACCCCGGCGGTCCCGGCGCACCAGACGATCCCGTCGTCGTACCCGGCAGAAGGATCGCGGATTGCGTAAATCCGGGAACCCGTCTGCCGGGTACGACGCGCTGGAGGGCGGCGCTCAGGCCGCCGGGCGTTGCTCGCCGAGCAGGCAGGTGACGAGGTCGTGGGCGCCGTCGGGCCGCGCGGCCTCGACGTAGAGGCGGGTCCGACCGTCGGGCAGGGCGACCGCGCTCGCGTAGCGCCACGCGCCGTCGGAGTGCGGCGAGCGGATCGGCTCGACGTCCTCTGCGACCAGGCGGCCGCCCTGCCACCGGGCGACGCCCGTGGTCTCGAACCAGTTCGACGCGGCGTCGGGCCGGCCGTCGTAGAGCACCCGCAGTCCCTCGCCGGGCTCACCGGGGAGGATCGTGGTCACCCGCGCACCGCGGGCGTCCCAGCGACCGGGGCGACCGACGAGGACCTCGCCGAGGTCCATCCAGCGCAGGCCGTCCTTGGAGACCAGCCGGTGGGTGGACATCCGGTCCTCCTGTCCGCGGGTCGCGAGCGGGTGGTGGCACAGCCACATCTCCCAGCCGTCTTCGGTCGGGACGACGACCGGGTCCTTCACACCGGCATGGAGACCTCCCCCGTGGACCGGCTGGCGGCGGCCGCCGGGCAGCGCATCGGGCGTCGCGGCGGTGAGACTGTCGACCCACCAGTGCTTGGAGTCGGGGGTCGCGCAGGAGAGGTAGAGCCGCCAGCCGCCCTCGGGGAGCGGCACCAGTGCAGGGCGCTCGAACGACTCGCAGCCGAACGACTCCCGGGCCACCTGGCAGACCTCCTCGAAGTGGACGCCGTCCTCGCTCCTCGCCACGACCACCGCGACGCCGCGGCCGTCGGTGAGCGGGCGCCGTACCCGGTAGGTGAGCCAGAAGGTGCCGTCGACGAGGACCGCGCTCGCCGCACCCGCCCAGTTGCCCGGACCGTCGGCAGGCGCCGCCACCACGAGCTGCGCGTCGTCGTACGTCGGCAAGGGGGGAAGCACGGCCGTCATGTCAACTGACCTTACTACATCAACTTACTCTAGTTAAATCGGAAAGGCCGTGCACCTTGGCCGCGGTCGCAGCGAAGTCGGGGGTGCGCGCCCGCGCCGCACGGCGTGGTGGCACAGTTGTCGCCATGCCGCTCTCGCCCGCAGAGGCCTACGAACAGATCGTTTCTGCGACCCGTCCTGCGCTCCCGGACGGTTGCTCCGAGTGCCAGCGGGCGACGACCGACCGCATCGTGTGGGAGGACGAGTACTGGGTTCTCACCCACGCCGAGCACGACCAGAACGTCGCCGCCGCACTGCTGCTCCAGACCCGTGAGCACAGCCGGGTCGGCCAGCTCGACGACGATCTCGCCTCGCAGTTCGGCCGGATCTCCAACCGCCTGGTGCGGATCGTCGAGAGCTGCCCGCAGGCCGAGTACGTCGACGTGAGCCGCTACGGCGCCGACCGCGGCCACTTCCACGTGTGGTTCTTCGCCCCCGCCGCCGGCGACGGTCCGGCGGACCTCCACACCATCGCGACCAAGCTCGCCAACTGGGGCGGAGACGCCCGGGCGTAGCCCGAAGCGGTGGGAGGCCGTTGAGGTCACGTGACCTGGAACCCCCGCCGCGTCCTGATCGCCGCGTCCCTCGCGGTCGCCGTGCTGGTCACGGGCCTCGGCCCCGCGACCGCGTCCGCCGACCCCACCGACCCGGTGCCGGTCGACTACGACGTCGCTGCCGACCTCGCCGCCATGCGCGCGGCCTACGGGCGGATCATCGAGCCCGGCGGACAGCTCCAGAACCCGGCCTACCTCCCGGCACTCGTCCGCGAGGGCACGGTCGTCAGCACGGCCCAGCTGCTGGCCCAGGCCGCCGACCCGGACCGCCTGTCCCTGACGCCGGCGATGGCCGTTCCCGGGTGGAACGTCGGCAACCCGCTGCGCGCCGGCTGGAACGGCACCCGCGGCCAGTCCCAGACCGTGAAGTTCACCAACCGGTTCGGCGCGCTGCTACGGGGCACCGTCTATGCGCCGCTCCCCCGCGCTCGCGATCCCTACACCGGAGCGCGGCTGACGGCGCCGTACCCCGGCGTCGTCATCACGCCCGGCTCGGTCGGTGGTTCGCAGGGGATGTACCGGTGGCTCGCGCAGGACCTCGCCGAGCGCGGCTACCTGGTCCTGCTCTACGACGTGCAGGGGCAGGGCACCAGCGAGACCCTGCCGCGCGACCCGAGCTCGGCGTTCCCGTTCTGCAACCCCTTCAGCCCGGCCCAGGGTGACCCGGCGACGGGCACCCAGGAGATGACCGGCTGTCCGGGCGTCCCGTTCCAACAGCTCTCCAACTTCACCACCGGCACGGTCGACGCGACGGACTTCTTCCTCTCCACGCCGACCGCGCCGTACCCGAACCCGCAGGCGGGCACCACCGTGGTCGACGCCTTCAACCCGTGGTGGCGACTGTGGGACCGGACCCCGATCCGCAACCCGCGCACCCCGGGGCGCACCACCCGGCTCGCGATCGTCGGGCACTCGATGGGCGCGTCCGCCGTCTCCCTCGTCCAGGGGTACGACGACCGCGTGGCCACCGTCGTCGCCCTCGACAAGCTGTCCGCCCGCTCCTCCGAGCCCTCCGGCCAGGGCGAGGTGGACCCGGTGGTCCCGGCCCTGGGACTCCAGGCCGAGTACGGCTTCACGGTGACCCCGTGGTTCCTGTCGGGCGGGTCCTCGATCGTCCCCGCGCCGTCCCCCGAGGGTCCCGACCCGAGGCGTGAGCGGGCGACCGGGTTCGACACGTGGAGCGCTGCCGGCCTCGACTCGATGGTCGTGGTGCCGCGGTCGAGCACCCACCTGGAGTTCACCGACATCCCCCTGGTGCTGCCCGCGAGCCGGTGGGGGCAGGCCCTGAGCAGCGCCTACACCCAGCTGTGGCTCGGGGCCTACCTCAAGGGGACGACGCCGACGAGCGCACTGCTCGCGCCGCGCCTGCGCTACCTGGAGCCGGTCGGCCACGGTCGCTGGAAGGCGGTCGTCCTCGAGCGCGACACCCTGCTCAGCGAGCGCTACTGCTCGGCGTACCACCTCGGAATCTCGGGACGGATCCGCTCCGACCTCGATATCGTCGGGGTCGGCTGCTGACGGAGGTCCCACCATGCCGACGACGACCCGCTCCCCTCGCACCTCACACCTGCTCGTGAGCCTGGCCCTGGCGGTCGGGCTCGCGGTCGTCGCTCCCGGTGCACCCGCGCCGGCGGGCGTGCTGGCGACGTGCAACGGCGAGGCGCCGACGATCTTCGGGACCGAGGGCCCCGACACCCTGACGGGCACGGCCGGTCCGGACGTCATCGCCGGGCTCGGCGGCGTCGACACCATCACCGGCGCGGGCGGCAACGACGTGATCTGCGCCGACGAGGACTTCGAGCCCGGCACCGACGGCGGCACCGTCAAGGGCGGGGACGGCTCCGATCACCTGATCGGCGCCGCCGGTCCCGATCGGCTCGAGGGCGGCGCCGGACGGGACCTGCTGTTGGGCAACGACGGCGACGACAAGCTGTTCGGCGGAGGCGGCAGGGACGGAGGCGACGACGAGCTGCAGTTCGGGCTGGTCGGCGGCGCGGGCGACGACGACCTGTTCGGCGGTCCCGGTGACGACTCGCTCTTCGGCAGCGACGGCAACGACGCGCTGGACGGGCAGGGCGCCGACGACGACCTGTCGGGCGACTCCGGCATCGACGTGCTCCTCGGCTCCGGCGGCTCCGACATCCTCGCGGGAGGTCCCGGCGCCGACAACATCGACGGCGACGTGGGTGGCGACAGGATCTTCGGCGGTGCCGATGACGACCGGGCCAACGGTGGCCCCGGTGACGACCGCCTCGAGGGCGGGACCGGCAACGACGTCCTGCAGGGCGGCGACGACGACGACGACCTGTTCGGCAATGTCGGCACAGACATCCTCAACGGGGGTCCGGCCACCGACTCCTGCAACGGCGGCGGGCAGGACGGCGACTCCTCGCGCAACTGCGAGCGCGGCGACGACGACGAGCCGCCGCCGGCCCCGGACGTGGCGGTGGTGCGGATCGGCTCGCGCTGTCGGCCGCTCCCGACGCAGGTCGAGATCCTGGTCGGCGGTGTCGTCCAGTTCCGCAACTCACTCGCCGAACCGGTCCGACTCACCTTCGACGCCGGCACGATCGCCGTCCCGGCACGCGGCCGCCAGGCGGTCCGGTTCAACCGGGCCGGCACGTTCGACTACCGGTGCCAGCCCGGCGTGGGACGCGGCCGGATCGTCGTGGACTGACCAGCGACTCCGGGGCGTCGCACCGCCCCCTAGGCTCGGTCGCATGTCCGTCGTGAAGATCAACGCCATCCACGTCCCGCCCGGTGCCGGCGCGCACCTCGAGGAGCGGTTCGCCGCCCGGGCCGGCGCTGTCGAGGGCTCCCCCGGCTTCCTCGGCTTCCAGCTGCTGCGGCCGGTCGCCGGCGACGACCGCTACTTCGTGGTGACCCACTGGGAGGACCAGGCGTCCTTCGACGCGTGGCGGGAGGGCTCAGGGATGGCCGCGCACGCCGCGAAGCCCGGCGAGGAGCAGCAGAAGCCGGTGTCGAGCGGGGCCGACCTGCTCGAGTTCGAGGTCGTCCTCGACGTCAGGCCGGCCCGCTGAGCATCACTTCCGGTGCAGCTCCTGCAGGCGCCGCGGTCCGACGCGGATGACCTCGCAGTCGCGGTTGACCGCCACGTAGCGCCGACGCTCCTCCAGCAGGTAGAGGACGAGGCCGCCGTCCTTGTCGCGCCGAGCGACGCGCGGGAGACGTCGGATCTCGTCGCCGTCCAGCCGGCGGAGCAGGCGGGCGCACTCCCGCAGGGTCGACACCTTGCCGATCCGGACGTCGGCGCGTCGTACGTCGTCGGGCTCGGTCGTCGGCTCCTCGGTCGGCTCGGTGGCCGGCTCGTCCGTCGGGTCCGGGGCGGACGTCGGGTCGCTCGCGGTCGCCTCGACCGAGGAGGCGGCGACCGTGCGATCGCCGTCGCCGTCATCACCCCCGGCGGTGACGGCGGCCCACGCGCCACCGGCGACGAGGGCCAGGGCGGCGACGATGCCGACGGGCACCAGGACGCGGCGGGACGGACTTGCAGTGCTGGCTGCACCGGGCTGGGACACGATCTCCTCCAGGAGCTCCGCACGTGCGTCGTGGAGCGGCCAGACGTCGAACAGGTCCCGGGGATAGGGGTCGCGGCCCGCGAGCGGGTCGGCCCCCAGGGGCGGGTGGTCGGTCATCGGCTCTCCCCGATCACGTGCTCGAACGGGACTACCTGGACATGTCCGGCCCCCTCCGGGACGTCACACCCCGGCTCGGCCAGGTCGCGGAACCGCTGACGGGCGCGCGCCAACCGCATCCGCGCCGTGCCCGCAGCGATGCCGAGGACCTCGGCCGCCTCGGTCGGCGTCAGCCCGTCCCACCCGACGAGCATCAGCAGCTCGCGGTCGTCGGGCCGCAGCCGGAGCAGCACCTGCCGGACCCGGTCCCACTCCACGACCCCGGTCGCCGGGTCGGCGACGACGTCGTGGGTGAGCGTGTCCCGCAGCCGGCCGCCGAGCCGGTGGCGGCGGGGCAGACCGCGGTGGTAGTTCGACAGGACGTGCCGCGCGATCCCGAACAGCCACGGCCGACCGTCCCCCGGCGGCGCCTCGTCGTAGCGTCGCCAGGCCACGAGGAACACCTCGCTGACGACGTCGGCGGCGTCAGCCGGCTGCTCGACCCGGCGCAGGGTGTAGCCGAGGACGGCGGCGAAGTTGCCGTCGTACAACGCCCGGAAGCGCAGCTCCCGGTCGCGTCCGTCCGCCCCGGAGGATTGGGTCATGCCCTTCCATGTCCGGCTCCCCACGCAGCGTCACCCCCTCGGTGGCACCACGGTAACGGCCGCGGGCGCCGGCTACGCCGAGACGGAAAGAGGGCCGTAGGGCGGGTCGACGTCGGAGACGCCGGGAATGCTCACGCCGCCGCGGGAGAGGAGCTTCTTCTCGCCGCGCTGCACGACCTTGTAGAACTCCGCGCTCCGGCCGCTGAGCAGCGGAGTGCGGGCGAGCAGGGGCACGCCTCCGTGGGCCAGTCGACTGGCGCGGCTCACCGCCTGCCAGGACGCCTCATCGCGGATGCCCCACGGAATGCCGTAGTGCTCGCGCGCGACCGGCGGGAGGCTGCCCTGCACGACGGTCGCCAGCGCCGGCGAGCTCACCGGACGGAACGGCAGGGCGTAGCCAGAGGTTCCGGCGAGGTGGCGGCCGATCAGCCGCGCCTCGTCGGTGAGGAAGGGCTCGTCGGAGACCAGCCAGGCGTCGTACGTCGCCCGGTGCTCCGCGTACGTCGACGGCGCACCTGAACGCGGCATGCCGAAGAGCTCCGCCCATGCCACGAACCCCTCGAAGAGCTCCTCCCGCTCCCGGTCCTTGAGCCGGCGCACGAGGGCGTCGTACATGAACTCGACGGAGTCGAGGGTGAAGGCAGCCGTCCACCACATCGACCGAGGGTCGGCGGCGCTGTAGGTCGACCCGACGGGATAGGCCGGGCCACCGTCGACGCCCATGGTCCCCCGCACGGTGGCGTGCCGCTTGGCCGTGAAGGCCAGGGCGCGGTCCGCCTCCTCCTTGGTGCCGAGGAAGACCGCCTCGAAGAGCCGCGCCGTCAGGCCGAGGCGGGTGTAGGGCGACTGGCGGTGCGTCGTGTGCTGGGCCGTGCCGACGAACAGGTCGGACTTCAGGGCGCCGAGAGCGAGCGCCCGCTGGCCGTACGTGAGTCCGACTGCCCGCGCGCTGAGCGCCTTGACCACCATGGAGTCCGGAGCGAAGTAACCCGACATCGTCGTCGATCCCTTTCGAGCCATATCTGGCAATGCGATCTTCCAGAAACGAGGATGGCACCGTCGCGCCTATCTGGCAACGGTTTCTGCCAGAATCGTGGCCATGGCCACACCGACCCGCGCGTACGGCGGACTGTCGGCCGAGCAGCGGCAGGCCGAGCGCCGCGCACGGCTGCTCGACGCCGCGCTCACCGTGATCGGCGAGGACGGCACCGCAGCGCTCACCGTCCACCGGGTGTGCCGGACGGCTGGCCTCAACGAGCGCTACTACTACGAGAGCTTCCCCGAGCGCGACGACCTGGTCCGCGCCGTCGCCGAGGACGCCGGGAGTCGGCTGATCCTCGCGCTGACGGCGACGATCGCCACCACGCCCGACGACCCCCGGACACAGGCGACCGCGGTGATCGGCGCGGGCATCGACCTCTTCTCCGGCGACCCCCGTCTGGGCCGGTTGATGGTCGAGTCAGCGGGCCACCCGGTGCTCTCCGAGGTCCGCACGGGCCTGACCACCGCGCTCCTCGGGATGATCGTCGAGCGCGGCCTCACCACGCTCAAGATCGAGCACACCCCCCAGGTCGACAAGGACGCGACGTTCGCCGCGACCCTGCTCCTGGGCGGGATGATCGAGGTGCTCACCGCGTGGACCGCGGGCACCTTGCAGCTCGACCGCGACGAGCTGGTCGAGCGCTGCGTCGAGGTGTTCCTGCTGATCGGCGACCAGGCGGTCCGGCGCTCCTAGCGGGCAGCTACAGGATCGCGCCCGGGTTGTACGCCGCGGCGGCCGGGTAGCGCTCGACGACCGCAGCGACCTGGCGGCACACGGCCTGGCTCTGGGCGACCGCGGCGCCGGTGAAGGTGATCGGGTCGGCCACCAGCGACGCGAGCTGGTCCGCGGTCAGGCCGAGCCGCTCGTCGGCAGCCAGCTTGGCGAACACGTCGTTCTCCGCCTGGCCCTTGCGCATCGCCAGCGCGGTGCCGACGGCCGCCTCCTTGATCGCCTCGTGGGCGGCCTCGCGGCCGACCCCGTTGCGCACCGCCGCCATCAGCACCTTGGTGGTGGCGAGGTAGGGCAGGTAGCGGTCGAGCTCGCGCTGGATGACCGCCGGGAAGGCGCCGAACTCGTCGAGCACCGTGAGGAAGGTCTGGAACAGGCCGTCGACGGCGAAGAACGCGTCGGGCAGCGCCACCCGTCGTACGACGGAGCAGGAGACGTCGCCCTCGTTCCACTGGTCACCGGCGAGCTCGCCCACCATCGACAGGTAGCCGCGGGTGACGACGGCGAGGCCGTTGACCCGCTCGCAGGACCGGGTGTTCATCTTGTGCGGCATCGCCGACGAGCCGACCTGGCCCTCCTGGAAGCCCTCGGTCACGATCTCGTTGCCGGCCATCAGCCGGATCGTGGTGGCCAGGTTGGACGGCGCCGCCGTCAGCTGGACGAGCGCCGAGAGCACGTCGAAGTCGAGGCTGCGGGGATAGACCTGACCGACGCTCGTGAGGACGCGCTCGAAACCGAGGTGGCCGGCCACCCGCTGCTCGAGGTCGGCCAGCTTGTCCTCGTCCCCGCCCAGCAGGTCGAGCATGTCCTGGGCCGTGCCCATGGGCCCCTTGATCCCGCGCAGCGGGTAGCGGCCGAGCAGGTCCTCGATGCGGTCGAGCGCGATGAGCAGCTCGTCGGCGACCGTGGCGAACCGCTTGCCGAGGGTGGTCGCCTGGGCGGCGACGTTGTGCGAGCGTCCGGCCATCACGGTCAGCTCGTGCTCTGACGCGAGGCGCGCGAGCCGGGCGAGGGTGGCGACGGCGCGGTCGCGGAGCAGCTCGAGGGACTGCTTCACCTGGAGCTGCTCGACGTTCTCGGTGAGGTCGCGCGAGGTCATCCCCGCATGTATGTACTGCAGAGCGATGTGCTCGTGGCTGGCCAGGGCGTTGAACTCCTCGATCCGCGCCTTCACGTCGTGGCGGGTGATCCGCTCCCGGGCCGCGATCGAGCCGAGGTCGACCTTCTCGACGACGTCCTCGTAGGCCTCGACCACACCGGCCGGCACGTCGATGCCGAGGTCGCGCTGCGCCTTGAGCACCGCGATCCAGAGCTGCCGCTCCAGCACGATCTTGTGCTCGGGGGACCAGATCTCAGCGAGGTCGGCCGCGGCGTAGCGGGTGGCAAGGACGTTCGGGACGGTCACGTGCCTCATTGTCCCACGGCGAGCGGACCCGCCCGAACTCCTCAGCCGTCGAGGAGATCGAGCAGGTTCACGACCACGACGCCGTGATCGCCGATGGCGACCTCTCCGACGGGCGTCAGGTCATCGAAACGGGCCAACCCCACCCACCGGCCGTCGACCAGCTGCTTGACCTCCAGGGAACGCTGCGCCGGGTCGACGATCCAGTACTGCTCGATCCCGGCAGCGGCGTACTCGGGCGGCTTGCGGACCAGGTCCTCGGAGCGGGTGCTGGGCGAGAGCACCTCGACGACCAACACCGGCTGCTCGATGAAGAGCCCTTCGGGCTGGGTGGTCGCGAGGGCGTCGGGGATCCGCACCCGATTCTCGGGGAGCTTGACGTTGCCGCCGCTCGACCCGTAGAGGCCATCGACAGCGTCGAACAGGTTGGCCAGCTTGCGCGCGACGCGCTCGTGTCGCCATACCGGGTCCGGGCTCACGACGGCCATCCCGTCCACCCACTCATGGCGGGGATGTTCGGGCGTCGCGAGGTACTCCTCCCACGACATGGGAATGCGCTGCAGGGCCTCCATCGGTCCTCCTGAGAACAGCGTGGACACATCAATGCTCCCTTGCATCATGACCCGCGGATCGGGCCAGACGAAAGGATCACTCAGGGAAGTTGGATTCGGAACCGACGAGAGCGGTTGTCCACAGAGCCCTACGGAACGGGCCGCACCATGACCAGCTCGCCGTCGCCGTTCGTGCCGCGGATGGTCGTGAAGCCGGCCTTCGCGGCGACCCTCAGGCTCGCCTTGTTGTCGGGGGCGATGCTGGCCCGCACCCGGACGCCTTGGCGGTCGCAGTGGGTCAGCGACCACAGCAGCGCCCGGGTCGCGATGCCGCGCCCGCGGACCTCCGCGACCAGGCCGTAGCCGACCTCGACCTCCGGCACGCCGTCGTCGGCAGGGGTCGGCGGCCCGAAGAAGCCGATCGAGCCGGCGACCAGGCCGTCGACGACGATCGACCGCGGGCCCCACGGGTCGTTCTCCGTCCAGACGGCGGTCGCGTCGACGTCGTCGTCGCGCGGGAACGAGGGGTGCCAGCCCGGCATCCGCTCACCCGACCGCAACGCCGTGACCGTGGCGGCGTCCCAGAGCGGCAGCACCTCAGGAGTCCTTGACCGACGCGCCCTCGACGACACCGAGCGGCTCCGCCGCGATGTCCGTACGACGCTGCAGCCCGTCGAACGTGATCAGGTCGGCAGCGGCATAGGCCCGCGCCCGCGCGTCGGCGACGTCGTACCCGACGGCTCGGACGGCCAGCACCCGGCCGCCGGCCGTCACCAGGTGACGGTGGTCCGGGTCGCCCGGCTCCGGGGCGGCGATGATCGCGGTGCCCGCATGGATGACGTCGACGTCGTTGACGCCGTTGGCGTTGCCGACACCGCGGATGACGTCGCCCTTCGACGAGGACTCGGGGTAGCCGGCCGACGCGAGCACGACGGTCACAGCAGCGCCGTCCGCGAACACCGGCGCCGGCACCTCGTCGATGCGCCCCTGCGCCGCCGCGTGCAGCAGGGTGCCGAGCGGCGACGTGAGCATCGCGAGCACCGGCTGGATGTCCGGGTCGCCGAACCGGCAGTTGAACTCGATGACCCGCGGACCGGCGTCGGTCAGCGCCAGGCCGACGTAGAGGCAGCCGACGAACGGCGCGCCGCGCCGGACCATCTCGTCGAGCGTCGGCTGGACGACCTGCTCCATGACGACGTCGGCGAGGTCGGCAGGCGCCCATGTCAGCGGCGAGTAGGAGCCCATGCCGCCGGTGTTGGGGCCGAGCCCGCCGTCGAAGATCCGCTTGAAGTCCTGGGCCGGCTGGAGCGGGTACGCCGTCCGGCCGTCGCACACGGCGAAGAGCGAGACCTCGGGCCCGTCGAGGAACTCCTCGATGACGACCCGACCGCAGGCCGCCGCGTGGTCGACCGCCTCAGCCCGGTCGTTGGTGACGACGACGCCCTTGCCGGCGGCGAGCGCGTCGTCCTTGACGACGTACGGCGCACCGAGCTCGTCGAGCGCGGCCGCGACCTCCTCGGCCGTCGTGCAGGTGAAGGAGCGAGCGGTCGGCACCCCGGCCGCCGCCATGACCTCCTTGGAGAACGCCTTGGAGCCCTCGNNNCCGCCGCCATGACCTCCTTGGAGAACGCCTTGGAGCCCTCGAGCCGCGCCGCCGCGCCGGAGGGGCCGAACACGGCGATCCCGCGCTCCCGCACGGCGTCCGCGACGCCCGCGACCAGCGGCGCCTCCGGGCCGATCACGACCAGGTCGGCGCCGACCCGCTCCGCGAGGTCCGCGACCGCGGAGCCGTCCATCGGGTCGACGTCGTGCAGGGTCGCGATGGCGCCGAGCCCCGGGTTGCCGGGAGCCGCGTGGACCTCGGTCACCCCGGGGTCGCGGGAGAGGGCGAGGCCGAGCGCGTGCTCGCGGCCTCCAGTGCCGATCACGAGGGTCTTCACGGGCCACGATCCTAGTGACGCCCTGATCGGCAGGATCTGCCGCGCCTGTTCTGGGACTTGGCACCGCGCCGGGCGACGACGAGGCATCATCGACGTTCCGCCACATCAGCCCAGGGGGTCGCTGCATGAGCACATCAGGTCCGGACGACAACACTCCCGCGTCCGACGACGAGGACCGGCCTACCGTCGTCCCGCCCGTCCCGGGAGCGATCGAGGGCCTCGGCGCACTGCCGGGCGCGGCCCCTGGCGCCGCACCCCAGGTCGGCGCCGCGGCGTCGGGCGTCGGGACCGGCGGCGTCGGCGGTGCCGGCGTCGGCTCGGCCGCGTCGGTCGGAGCCGGGACCGGGAGCGCGGGCAGCGCCGCTGGCCTCGGTGGCGCCGGATCGTCGATGGGCACCGCGACCGGGACCGGCGGCGCCGCCCAGGGCGCCACCTTCCTCGGCTTGCCGGTGTGGGTCGCGGGCGGCCTCGGTGCCGTCGTCATCGCCGCGGCCGGGACCGGCGCCGTGGTCGCCGTCGCGGCCGGTGGCGACGACGAACCGTCCTCCTCGGGGTCCAGCCAGGTCTCCGACGACGGTGATGGCACGGGCGAGGACCCGGGCCAACCAGGCGGACCCACGGGGGACCCCGGCGAGACCGGCGAGACCGGCGGGGGTGACCGAGCAGACGAGATCGCCGCGACGGCTCCCGAGGGTCGGTGGACGCTGCAGATCGAGGCGACCCGGTCGACCGCCGACAACTTCTACTCGATCCCCTACGACAACACGCTCCGCCTCGCCGCGGACTGCGGGGGGACCGCCTGCACCGGCACCGTCGGCAAGTGGCCCTACACGTGGGACGGCACGACCCTCACCTTCACCATCCCGCCCGAGATCATCGAAGGCCCGTGCGCCGACGAGGACGGCAACGAGGACCCCGACTCCCACGGCCGGGTCGAGACCACCTGGACCCCCGCTGTCCTCACGCTCTCCAGCACCGACGCCGCCGGCTCCCCGACCGCCTTCACCGGCACCGGCCAGGCCTACTCCCGCGTGACCGAATTGCGCGGCGGCTGCACCAACGGCTTCAAGGGGCACGGCGACGCCACCCCCGAGGCGGACCTGGCGTACACGCTCACCCGCAAGGGCTCCTGAAGAAAGTCGCCGAAGCGGCGTAAGGATCTCGGGCTCCCACACGTCCACCGGGTGACGCAGCGACCGCTGCGTCACCCGCACGACGTACCTCGGGGGTTCTCCATGCAACGAGCAGGCTTCGTCTCCATCGGTCTGGTCGCGGGGATCACCCTCGCGTCGACGGCCACCGGCTGCGTGAGCGACCGCGCCGAGACCGACCACGTGGTCGCGTCGGACACGGCCGCTCCGCCCCGCGAGATCTCCCCCGCACCGCTGCCCTCGAGCGCGTTCCGCCGGTACGACGAATCGGCGAACGAGTGGGATATCGAACGCTTCACCTCGATGACGCAGCTGCTGTCCCGGTCGGACGCAGTGTTCGTGGGCACGGTGACGGGCGGACACTGGGGCACCGAGTACCGCGAGTCGGAGCCTGACTCGCCTGAGGACGTCGACATCCTCCGCGACCTCGTCTTCGAGATCCGGGTCGATCGGAGGATCCGGGGGAATTCAGTCCTTGGAGGGAGCGGGACCGTCGAGGTCGTCATCGATCTCTACGACCCCCGCGAGATGAAGCTCGACCCGCCCGTCGGCGAGCAGGCGGTAGCTGCCGTGGGACAAGGCCATCGCACGGCTCGAGGAGCTGGCCGGGACGTGACCGAGCCACCCGCGCAGCGCCCGCGGCGAAGGCTTCTGAAACTGGTCGCCGAGACGGCGTAAGGATTTCAGTCCCCCGCACGTCCACCGGGTGACGCAGCGACCGCTGCGCCGTTCCTGCGGACAGACTCGGGGTCTTCCTATGCGAAGAGCAGGCTTCATCTTCATCGTCCTGATCACGCTCGCCGCGCACCACGTCGCCAACGCTGTTCCAGCGACCACAGCCACTTACCGCGCCTGCCAGAGTGGCTCCGGCATCTGTCCCACCGATTGCCCTCGCTTCGGCCAACCCGGTCAATTTCTCGCCAACAACCGCCACCACCACGTCGACTTCTTCGACACACGATCGATGACCGGGCCACGGCTCAGTGGGTCCTCGACAACCGATTCCCCGGACTCGGGTCCGCTTGGACATGGGTCGACGGTGCGAGCTACGACGTCCGTATCAGCGACACCGAGTACCCGCACCAAGATTGGTACGGGAAGGTGACCTGCCCCGACCGGGCGACGACCGGCGGATCATCTCCGGTCCGGTGGTGTCACGGTCAGGTCCTCAAGATCAACCTCACCAGGATGGACATGGTTGACACCACGTTTGGCCGTCGTGTCGTGCTGTGCCACGAGTTGGGCCACACAGTTGGTCTGAACCATCCGGATGAGAGGTACGAAGCCAGCACCTGCCTGGAGAACGAGCGAACCCCCCGACAGGTCGGAGTCGTCCGGCTACGACGATGTCGACAAGCTCAACACCGCGAGGGGGTACTGACGATGCGCACAAGGTTCGCCGCAACGCTCCTCCTGATGAGTGTGTCCGGCTGTGCGGCGGACGAGAAGGAGCTCGAGCCGCCATCGTCCGCCGACCAGGTCATCCGATCCGAGGTGGCGACGCCGTCGCCCACGAGGAGCGCCTTTCGGCGCCTTGCCCCGAAGCCCGGTGAGGACGAGTGGGAGATCGAACATTTCACCTCACTGCGGCAGCTGGTCGCTCGATCCGACCTGGTGGTCCTGGGCACGGTCACCGGAGGCCACTGGGGAGATGAGTATCGCGAGTCCGAGGCCGATGCGCCTGAGGACGTGGAGGTTGCCCGCGATCTCGTCTACGAGGTGCGTGTCGACGGGATCATCAGCAGCCGCGGAGGGTCGGCGCCCGCTCGCCTCGATGCGGTCATGGACCTGGCCGAACCTCCCTTCGTGCTCGACCCGCCGACCGGGGAACAGGCGGTCTTCTTCCTGCGCCGGATCGGCGCTCCGATCCCCGGAGTCGATCCCACACCGAGTCCGCGCCTGCTCGCCACGAACCTGTATCGACCTGTGAGCTCCATCGGCGTCCTCGACGAGGACCAAGGCCAGTTGGCGTTCCCGATGGGCGGCGGCGCGGACTGGGCGGTCGACTTCCTGAAGCTGCCGTGGGACAAGGCCATCGCACGGCTCGAGGAGCTGGCCGGGCCGTAGCCCTTGCCAGCTCCTCGTGGGGCCGGTCAGTGCTCGGCGGACTGGTCGGCGGCCAGGCCGTGGCGGGCCAGGAAGGCGAGCGCAGCGTCGGCGACCTCGGTCCAGTGGCTGTCGATCACCAGGGAGTGACCGACACCGGGGATCTCGACCAGCTCGGTGGCGTGGTGCTGGTTCTTGCGCTGCTTCTTGAACGCGGCGTTCGCCATGGCGAACGGGACGATGTTGTCGTTCTCGCCGGTGACGACGAGCATCGGGCCGCGGTCGGCGTTCTTCTTCGCGGCCTTGGTCCGGGCCCACGGGTTGACGTTGGCGGTCGCGGCCTGGAACAGCGGCCGGCCCGGAGCCGGCGTGTGGAAGGTCCGGTACAGCTCCTGTGCCTCCTCCTCGGAGACCGCGTTGGCGAAGCCGTAGCGGAACTGGTCGAAGGTGAGCGTCACGGTCCGGCCGTAGTTCAGCGGGTTGCCGAGCACCGGGAACGCGGCCTTGAGCGAGGAGTACGGCAGCGGCAGCACGCCCCGGCTCGGCGCCGGGTCGATCGTGATGGTGCCGGCGGCGATCCCGCGTCCCGCGATGATCTGGACGAGCAGCCCGCCGAAGGAGTGGCCGACGACGACCGGCTTGCGGTCGAGGCCCGCGATCACCTCGGCGACGTGGTCGGCGACGTCCGCGACGGACGTCCCCGCCAGCGAGTCCGCGTCGGCGTGCGCCGCGTCGTACGACGCGGCGTCGCGCGGCCAGTCCACGGCGACGGTGGCGTAGCCCTCGGCCTCGAACCGCTCCCGCCAGGCGGCCCAGCTGCTGTGCAGCAGCCAGAGGCCGTGGACGAACACGACGGGCTGGCGACCCGAGGCGTTGGCGGCGCGGACCTCGGCGGCCTCGCGGGCGGTGACGGTGCTGGTCGGGGTAGTGGTGGTGGTGTTCATGGCGATCTCCTTGTCGTAAGAGACAGAACGTTCGTTCTGCATGTGGAGAAGCCTGCACCCCTCACGCCGTCTTGTCAAGAACGAACGTTCTGTATGCTGCATCACGTGACCGTCACCTCCGCACCCCGCGACCGCCTGCTCCAGACAGCGGCGGCCCTCTTCTACCGCGAGGGCATCAACGGCGTCGGCGTCGACCGGGTCCTCTCCGAGGCCGGGGTCACCCGCGCCACCATGTATCGCCACTTCCCCGGCAAGGAGGCGCTGGTCGTCGCCTACCTCGAGCAGGAGGACGCCCACCTGCGCGACCTGTTCGCCGCCGCGGCCCAGGCGGCTCCCGACGCGGGACCGCGCGACCTGCTGGCGCTGGTGATCGACGGCGTGGCCGACGACGCGACCCGGCACCACACGCGCGGCTGCCCCTTCATCAACGCGAGCGCGGAGTTCCCCGACGCCCGCGGTGAGGTCCGCGCCGTCGTCCGGCGCCATCGCGACTGGTTCCGCTCGACGCTCGCCGCGCTCGCCGAGGCCGCCGGCGTCGAGGATCCGCAGGCCACCGCCGCCGCGCTCGTGCTGCTCCGCGACGCGATGCTCGTCGGCGCCTACCTCGACGGCGCCGAGGTCGCCGCCGACTTCAGGCGCACGGCCCGCGCCGCCGTCGGGCTCGACTGACCTCGACCGGCCCCGACGATTGAACCTGGGACGGTCGGGCAGACTGGCCGGGTCCACCACACAATCTCGGGAGTGTTCGGATGCAGGTTCTGCCGTCCGGCGATCAGCTGGGTCGCTATCGCATCGATCGGGTCCTCGACGCCGGCCCTGACGTCGTCACCTACGCCGCTGACGACCCCCGGCTGCGGCGGACCGTCGTCCTGAGCGTGGTCGGCTCCGGGGCGACCGGGACCGCCGACCGCACCGCCGAGCTCCGTGCCGCCGCGACCCGGCTCTCGGGCCTCTCCTCCCCCTACGTCGCGCAGGTCCACGACCACGAGGTCGAGGGCGAGCGCGTCTACGTCGTGAGCCAGTACGTCCCCGGTGGCGACCTCGCCACCTGGCTCACCCGGCACGGCCCGCTCCCCCGCCACCACGCACTACGGATCGCCGAGCAGGTCGCTGCAGGGTTGGCCGACGCGCACCGCCATGGCGTCACCCACGACGACCTCGGACCGCGCCACGTGCTGGTCCGCGACCCGGGCACCGACCGTGCCCACGCGTGGGTCGCGGACTTCCCGCTCCTCGATGCGGACCGCGGCAGCGTCGACGGCGACCTCCGCGGCGTCGGTCGCGTGCTCCTCGCCGCGCTCACCGGCGCAGGCCCCGG
>NZ_JACEFC010000077.1 GCF_014180715.1 Nocardioides stalactiti
CGAGCTCGCCGGCGAGACCGGCCAGCGCGGCCGCCTCGTCGCCAGGAGCCGTCGGCACCAGGCGACCGGAGAGCTTGGCAAGACCGCGCGTGGTCGACGGCGCGACCGCCACCACCTCGGTGCCGCCGGCCAGGACGCTCTTGCGGAGGCGCAGCCAAATGGCGCCGGCCTCGTCCTCGGGCTCGAGGCCGACGAGCACCACCTTGGCTGCCGTCTCGAGGTCGCCGTAGGTGACGCCGCCGCTGGTGGGGCCGGTCAGGGCGACGTGAGCAGCCAGGAACGCAGTCTCCTCGGCCGAGAGCGGCCGGGCCCGGAAGTCGACGTCGTTGGTGCCGAGCGCCACCCGGGCGAACTTGCTGTAGGCGTAGGCGTCCTCGACCGTCAGGCGACCGCCGGTGAGCACGCCGACACCGCTCGCTGCGGAGGCCTTGGCCAGGCCGCGCGCCGCGACGGCGAACGCCTCCGGCCACGAGGCCGGGCGCAGCGCACCGTCGTCGCCGCGGACCTGCGGGTAGGTGATCCGGTCCTCGCCCTGGGCGTAGGCGAAGGCGAACCGGTCCTTGTCAGTGATCCACTCCTCGTTGACCGCCGGGTCGTCACCGGCCATCCGGCGCATCACCTTGCCGCGCCGGTGGTCGACGCGGATGGCCGAGCCGCACGCGTCGTGCTCGGCGACACCCGGGCTCGACACCAGGTCGAACGGCCGGGACCGGAAGCGGTAGGCCTCGGAGGTCAGCGCACCGACCGGGCAGATCTGGATGACGTTGCCGGAGAAGTAGGACAGGAAGGGGGCGTCCTCGGCGATGCCGATCTGCTGCTGCGCGCCACGCTCGACGAGCGCGATGAACGGGTCACCCGCGATCTCCTCGGCGAACCGGGTGCAGCGCTGGCACACGATGCAGCGCTCGCGGTCGAGCAGCACGATGGGCGAGAGGTTGATCGGCTTCGGGAAGGTCCGCTTGGCGCCCTCGTGGGCACCTCCGGAGAAGCGGGACTCCCCGCGCCCGTTGGACATCGCCTGGTTCTGCAGGGGGCACTCGCCGCCCTTGTCGCAGACGGGGCAGTCGAGCGGGTGGTTGACAAGCAGGAACTCCATGACGCCCTGCTGCGCCTTGTCGGCGACCGGGCTGGTCACCTGGGTGTTGACGACCATGCCCTCGGCGACGGGCAGCGTGCACGACGCCTGCGGCTTGGGGAAGCCGCGTCCGTTGCCGGCGTCGGGGACGTCGACCAGGCACTGACGGCACGCACCCACCGGCGCGAGCAGCGGGTGGTCGCAGAACCGCGGGACCTGCACACCGACCTGCTCGGCCGCGCGGATCACCAACGTGTCCTTGGGGACGGCGACCTGGATGCCGTCGATCGTGACGTTGACGAGGTCCGTCGTGGTGTCGGGGGTCGCGGTCATGCCGTCACCTCCTGTCCGGCCCAGGCGGTCGATCGCGCCGCGTCGAAGGGGCAGCCGCCGTGCGTCAGGTGCGCGAGGTACTCGTCGCGGAAGTACTGGATCGAGCTCGAGATCGGGCTCGTCGCACCGTCACCGAGCGCGCAGAACGAGCGGCCGAGGATGTTGTCGCACTGGTCCAGCAGGGTGTCGAGGTCGGCCTCGGTCCCCTGCCCCTTCTCCAGGCGCGCGAGCGTCTGCACCAGCCACCACGTGCCCTCGCGGCACGGCGTGCACTTGCCGCACGACTCGTGCTTGTAGAACTCGGTCCAGCGGAGCACGGCACGGACGACGCACACGGTGTCGTCGAAGATCTGCAGCGCGCGGGTACCGAGCATCGAGCCGGCCGCACCGACGCCCTCGAAGTCCAGGGGGATGTCGAGGTGGTCGGCGGTGAGGAGCGGGGTGCTGGAGCCTCCGGGCGTCCAGAACTTCAGCTCGCGGCCCCCGCGGATCCCGCCGGCCAGGTCGAGCAGCTCGCGCAGCGTGATGCCGAGCGGCGCCTCGTACTGTCCGGGCTTCGTGACGTGGCCCGACAGCGAGAAGATGCCGTAGCCCTTGGACTTCTCGGTGCCCATCGACGCGAACCACTGGGCGCCGTTGGCGACGATGCTCGGCACCGAGGCGATGGACTCGACGTTGTTGATGACGGTCGGGCTCGCGTAGAGGCCGGCGACCGCGGGGAACGGCGGGCGGAGCCGCGGTTGGCCGCGCCGGCCCTCGAGACCCTCGAGCAGGGCGGTCTCCTCGCCACAGATGTAGGCGCCGGCGCCCGCGTGGACCACGACGTCGAGGTCGTAGCCGGACCCGTGGATGTCCTTGCCGAGGTGGCCGGCGGCGTACGCCTCCGCGACGGCGGCCTGCACCCGGCGGATCACGTGGAGGACCTCGCCGCGGATGTAGATGAACGCCTTGTTGGCGCGGATCGCGTAGGAGCTGATGATGACGCCCTCGACGAGCACGTGGGGGTTGCCCATCATCAGCGGGATGTCCTTGCAGGTGCCCGGCTCGGACTCGTCGGCGTTGACGACGAGGTACTTGGGCTTCGGGTTGTCCTGGGGGATGAAGGACCACTTCATGCCGGTCGGGAAGCCCGCGCCGCCACGACCGCGGAGGCCGGAGTCCTTGACCGCGGCGATCACGTCGTCCTGGCTCATGCCGAACGCCTTGTCCAGCGCCTGGTAGCCACCCTTGGACTCGTAGGCCGCCAGCGTCCACGAGCGCTCGACGTCCCACATGTCGGTGAGGACCGGGGTCAGCGTGTCGGTCACTGGGCCTCCCTCTTCTCCGCAGCCGACTCGTCGGCCGAGCTGGACTCGTCGATCGTCTCGGACTCGGCGCGCGAGGTGTCGGCCTCGGCCACCGCACTCTCCTTGGAGGGCGTCGGCGCGATGGCGCCGGGCGCCGGGACGTGCGGCGCCGTCCAGCCGCGCTCGCGCGCGATCTCGAGGCCGGCCAGGCTCGCGGGCCCAGCCGACGGGCCCTCGTCGACCCGGCCGTCGGGGAAGCCGGCAAGCACCCGCTCGGCCTCCCGCCACGTGCAGAGCTTCGGTCCGCGGGTGGAGCGGACGTCGTGGCCGGCGCGCAGCGACTCGACCATCTGGACCGCGCCCTCGGGCGTCTGGTTGTCCATGAACTCCCAGTTGACCATCACGACGGGCGCGTAGTCGCACGCCGCGTTGCACTCGACGTGCTCGAGGCTGACGGAGTACTGGTCGCCCTGGCGCTTGTCGGCGACCTCGTCGTTCCCGATCTCGAGGTGCTGCTTGAGCCGCTCGAAGATCTGGTCGCCGCCCATGACCGCGCAGAGGGTGTTGGTGCACACGCCGACGTGGAAGTCGCCGACGCCGTGCCGCTTGTACATCGTGTAGAACGTCGCGACCCCGCTGACCTCGGCGGCCGAGATCTCCAGGATCTCCGCGCACGCCTCGATCGCCTCGGGTGTCACCTTGCCCTGCGCCGACTGCACCAGGTGCAGCATCGGCAGCAGCCCCGAGCGCTTCTCGGGATAGCGGCCCGCGATCTCGCGGAGCTCGCCCATGGTCTTGTCGTCGAGCGCACTCACAGCCTATTACCTCCCTGCGGCCGCAACCACAGCGAACGGGGTCCCCGCGCGAATGTTCGCGGAGGAGCGAAGCGGGGGAGCGAAGAATCGCGTGGGGTGTTCATCGGTCCACGCCTCCCATCACCGGGTCGATGCTGGCGATCGCGACGATCACGTCGGCGATCATGCTGCCTTCGCTCATCACGCCCATGGCCTGCAGGTTGTTGAACGACGGGTCGCGGAAGTGGGCGCGGAACGGGCGGGTGCCGCCGTCGGAGACGACGTGGGCACCGAGCTCGCCGCGCGGGGACTCGATCGGCACGTAGGCCTGACCGGCCGGGACCCGGAAACCCTCGGTCACCAGCTTGAAGTGGTGGATCAGCGCCTCCATCGACTCGCCCATGATGTGGCGGATGTGGTCGAGGCTGTTGCCCATGCCGTCGCTGCCGATCGCGAGCTGGCTGGGCCAGGCGATCTTCTTGTCGGCGACCATGACCGGCTCGCCCTCCATCTTGGCGAGGCGGTCGGCCGCCTGCTCGATGATCTTGAGGGACTCCCACATCTCGTTGAGACGGACGCGGAACCGGCCGTAGGAGTCGGCGGTGTCCCACGTCTGCACGTCGAAGTCGTAGGTCTCGTAGCCGCAGTACGGGTCGGTCTTGCGCAGGTCCCACGGGTAGCCGGTGCTGCGCAGGACCGGGCCGGTGAGGCCGAGCGCCAGGCAGCCCTCGAGGTCGAGGTGGCCGACGTCGACCAGGCGGGCCTTGAAGATCGGGTTGGCGTTGCAGAGCGCGGCGTACTCGGGCAGCCGCTTCTTCATCAGCGCGATGAAGCTGCGGATCTCGTCGAGCGCGCCCGGCGGCAGGTCCTGGGCGACGCCGCCCGGGCGGATGAACGCGTGGTTCATGCGCAGGCCGGTGATCAGCTCGAACAGGTCGAGGACCAGCTCACGCTCGCGGAAGCCGATCGTCATCACGGTGAGGGCGCCGATCTCCATGCCGCCGGTCGCGATGCAGACCAGGTGGGAGGAGATCCGGTTGAGCTCCATCAGGAGCACCCGCATCACGGTTGCCTTCTCGGGGATGTCGTCCTCGATGTCGAGCAGCCGCTCGACGCCCAGCACGTAGGTCATCTCGTTGAAGAACGGGCTCAGGTAGTCCATCCGGGTGCAGAAGGTCGTGCCCTGCACCCAGGAGCGGTACTCCATGTTCTTCTCGATGCCGGTGTGGAGGTAGCCGATGCCGCAGCGGGCCTCGGTCACCGTCTCGCCCTCGAGCTCGAGGATCAGCCGGAGCACGCCGTGGGTCGACGGGTGCTGCGGGCCCATGTTGACGACGACCCGCTCCTGCGCGTCGCCGCCGTCCTCGCCGAGCCCGGCCGCGATCTCGTCCCAGTCCTGGCCCGAGACGGTGAACACCTTGCCGTCGGAGGTCTCCGACGAGCCGGCGTAGAAGTCTTCGGTGGTGCTCATGAGTAGCTCCTCCGCTGGTCCGGGGGTGGGATGGTGCCGCCCTTGTACTCGACCGGGATGCCGCCGAGCGGGTAGTCCTTGCGCTGCGGGTGGCCGGGCCAGTCGTCCGGCATGAGGATCCTGGTGAGCGCCGGGTGGCCCTCGAATACCAGACCGAACATGTCGAACGCCTCGCGCTCGTGCCAGTCGGCGGCGGGGTAGACGCTGCAGATCGACGGCAGGGTCGGGGCGGCGTCAGGGACGCTCACCTCCACCCGGATCCGGCGGTTGAAGGTCATCGACAAGAAGCTGTAGACCGCGTGCATCTCACGACCGGTGTCGGCCGGGTAGTGCACCCCGCTCACACCGGCACAGAGCTCGAAGCGGAGCTTCGGGTCGTCACGGAGGAGCTTGACGGCGGCGAGCAGGTTGCCCGCCGAGATGTGGAAGGTGATCTCACCGCGGTGGAGGACGACCGCGTCGATGAGCGGGTCGAGGCCGTCGGCGACGGCGTCGAACCAGCCGCCGTACGGACGCTCCGCGGCCGCGGGGTAGACGACCGGGGCGACCAGGCCGCCGTAGCCGCTGGTGTCGCCGGTGCCGGAGACGCCGAACATGCCCTGGCGCTCCCCGATCGTGCGCACCTCGTTGGTCGGGGCCGGGACGTTCTCGGGCGACTGCTCGACGGCGGGCTGCTCGACGGCCTCGGCCGGGCCGACCTTCTTCTCGTCGGTCACCGCAGCATGCCCTTCATGTCACCGGTCGGGAGCGCGACCAGGCCCTCGGCCTCGAGCTCACGGATCTGTGCGAGGCGGTTGGCGCCCAGCGGGGTGTTCTGCACCTTGTCGTGGAGCTTGAGGATCGCGTCGATGAGCATCTCCGGGCGCGGCGGGCAGCCCGGGAGGTACATGTCGACGGGCACGACGTGGTCGACGCCCTGGACGACGGCGTAGTTGTTGAACATGCCGCCGCTGCTCGCGCAGACGCCCATGGCGAGGACCCACTTGGGCTCGGCCATCTGGTCGTAGATCTGGCGGAGGACCGGAGCCATCTTCTGGCTGACCCGGCCGGCGACGATCATCAGGTCGGCCTGGCGCGGGCTGGCCCGGAAGACCTCCATGCCGAAGCGGGCGAGGTCGTACTTCGGGCCGCCGCTCGTCATCATCTCGATCGCGCAGCAGGCGAGGCCGAACGTCGCTGGCCAGAAGCTGGCCTTGCGGAAGTAGCCGGCGACGCCCTCGACCGTGGTCAGCAGGACGCCGCTGGGCAGCTTTTCTTCGAGACCCATCAGTCCTTACCTCCTGTTGAGAGTCGCGAGGTGCGTGCTCCGCCCAGGCGGAGGAGCGAAGGCGACCTGTAGGGCGAAGCGGTCGTCGAGCGACGACAACGCCGGCGGAGTGCGTACATCGCGGCTCTCAGTCCCAGTCCAGGCCGCCCCTACGCCATACGTAGGCGTAGGCGACGAAGACGGTGGCGATGAAGACGACCATCTCGATCAGTCCGAACCAGCCCATGGCGTCGAAGTGGACCGCCCAGGGGTAGAGGAAGATGATCTCGATGTCGAAGACGATGAAGAGCATCGCGGTGATGTAGTACTTCACCGGGAAGCGGCCGCCGATCGCCTGCGGCGTCGGCTCGATCCCGCACTCGTAGGAGTCCAGCTTGGCGCGGTTGTAGCGCGCCGGACCGACGAACGCACTCATCGCGACCGACCCGACCGCGAAGAGCGCGGCGAGGGCCGCGAGGACGAGTACCGGTGTGTAGAGCTCCAACTGCCTCCCCTAACCGTGCTGCGGGCCCTGCTTCTCACACCACCATTCGTGAGATTGTGAACAGAATCACGAGTGGCGCGGGACACATACTGCCACCAGGTGACGCGGCTCGCACATGGGGGTCGGGGTCGCCGGATCAGGCCGTTGACCTGCAGATTTAACGCACGCGGGACTGACCTAAATCAGGTCGGTCAGGCGCGGGCGGACCGCCCGGACGTCGTTCGGGTCGTCCGGGTCGTAGATCACCGGGATCTCCGTGCCCGGCTCCATCAGCTCGCCGACCAGCAGGTTCGCGCTGAAGAGCCGGCCGTCCTCGGTCGGGTACTCGACCGACACGTGGTAGCTCGTGCGGGTCTGGTCGCCGAACGTACGGCTGTCGGTCGTGTACTCCTCGCTCCAGCTGTGGACCACCTTGGCGACCGCGGAGTGCGCCCTCGCCAGGAACCGTCGGTGGCGCCGTTTGCCCACCAGCACGCAGACCACGACCATCGCCACTCCTGCGACCAGCAACCACTCCATGGCCCGAGGCTAGGGACCTGACCCGCGCTCCGCCGACTGATCGGGCCGGAAATCCGCCGCAGGGAGGATCAGGCGGTGGCGCGGTGCAGGGCGACGATGCCGCCCGAGAGGTTGCGCCACGCGCGCTTCGTCCAGCCGGCCTCGCCGATCATGAGGGCCAGGCCCGCCTGGTCCGGCCAGGCGCGGATCGACTCGGCGAGGTAGACGTAGGCGTCCGGGGACGAGGAGACCGTCCGGGCGACGGCCGGGAGGGTCTTCATCAGGTACTCGAGGTAGACCGTGCGCCACGGGCCCCAGGTCGGGTGGCTGAACTCGCACACCACGAGCCGGCCGCCGGGGCGGGTCACCCGTCGCATCTCGGCGAGGCCGGCGACCGGGTCGACGATGTTGCGCAGGCCGAAGGAGATGGTCACCGCGTCGAAGGTGTTGTCGGCGAACGGGAGCTTCGTCCCGTCCCCGGCGGTGAACGGCAGGTGCGGGAACTGCTTCTTCCCGACCTGGAGCATCCCGATCGAGAAGTCACAGGGAACGACGGTGGCGCCGGCGTCCGCGAAGGGCTGGCTCGACGTGCCCGTGCCGGCCGCGAGGTCGAGGACCTTGTCGCCGTACGACGGGTCGACGGCCGCCAGGACCTCCCGCCGCCAGCGACGGTCCTGCCCGAACGACAGCACGTCGTTGGTGATGTCGTATCGCTTCGCCACGGCGTCGAACATGCGACGGACGTCGGCGGGCTGCTTGTCGAGCGCTGCACGGGCCACGCCTGAAGCGTAGGCCGTCGCGATCCGTCGCAACCAAACGGGCGGCTGCTGCGTCTCCTTGTCACCGAACCCACGCAGCACCACGACCTCACAAGGATCCCCCTGCCATGTCCGTCCTCCGTCGCCTCACCTTCGTCGCCGTCATCGCGGCCGCCCTGTGCGGGCTCGCCTTCGGCGTCGGCCACGCCAGCCAGACCGGCGACCTCCCGTGGCAGCGTTCCGACGCCCGCCCGGCTCCCGACCAGCACGACCAGCCCGAGCCGCCCGCGCCCGACCAGCCGGTCGGCCGCCCCGGTCAGCCCGACGTCGACCCGACCCACGAGCCGGCGCCGGAGCCGGTCGAGCCGGACGAGCCCGCCCTGGTGCCCGGTCCGACCCTGCTCGGCCCCGGCGACGAGGGTGACGACGTCCGCGACCTCCAGGCGCGGCTGGCCCAGATCGACTGGTTCGACGCCGGCGTCACCGGGTTCTACGGCGACGTCACGACCGAGGCGGTACGCGGCTTCCAGGCCAAGCGGGAGATCCCCGTGACCGGCGCGGTCGACCAGCGCACGCTCGACCTCCTGCACGCGATGACCACCGAGCCGACCCAGGCCGAGCTCACCGGCACCGCGGGCGGCAACGTCCCCGGCGCGCTCGACCCGCGCTGCCTCGAGGGCCGCGTCCTGTGCATCGACAAGACGAGCAGCACCCTGCGCTGGGTCGTCGACGGCGAGGTCCGCGAGCTCCTCGACGCCCGCTTCGGCGGCTCGGCGACGCCGACCCGTGAGGGCGAGTTCTCGGTCGACTCCAAGAGCCGCGACCACGTGTCCAGCCTCTACGGCTCCGCAATGCCGTTCGCGATGTTCTTCTCCGAGGGACAGGCCGTCCACTACTCCTCGGACTTCGCGGCGGTCGGCTACAACGGCGCGTCCCACGGCTGCGTCAACATCCGCGACTACGACGCCATCGCTGCGCTGTTCGACCAGGTCCAGGTCGGCGACACGGTGATCGTCTACTGGAGCTGATCGCGCCGACGTGTCACAACCTCCTGGGTCGCGGTGTCTTGATGGCAACCCCATCCGGCCCCGACCCAGGAGGACGACATGAACGACACCCGGATCCCCGCCGCCGAGATCACCGGCTTCAAGGGCGCGCTGCTCAAGCGCTTCATCAAGAAGACCCTCGGCCAGGTGCCGACGTCGGTCGGCGTGTACTGGCACCACCAGCCCGTGCTGATGGCCATGGCAGGCTTCGGCCAGAAGGTGCAGAAGTGGGGCGCCTGCGGGGAGGACCTCAAGACGTACGCCCACATGGCGGTGGCGTCGTACATCGGCTGCACCTGGTGCCTGGACTACAACTACTTCGGGGCCCGCAACAAGGACGTCGACCTCGCCAAGGCCCGCGAGGTCCCGCGCTGGCGCGAGTCGGACGTGTTCACGCCTCTCGAGCGCGACGTCCTGGCCTACGCCGAGGCGATGAGCAGCACCCCGGTGACGGTCACCGACGCGATGGTGGCCGGGCTCCGTGCCCAGCTCGGCGACGCGGCCGTGATCGAGCTGACCGCGGTCATCGCTTTTGCGAACCTCACGACCCGGCCCAACGTCGCGCTCGGCATCGAGTCGGACGGCTTCGCCGCGGCGTGCGGCCTCCAGCCGCTCGCCGAGCGGACCGCGTCGCCGGGAACCGCGGACGTCGTACGGTCATGATCGTGGCCGATCCGTTCGTCGAGCACCGCAGCCTGCTCTTCACCGTCGCCTACGAGATGCTCGGCTCCGCGGCCGATGCCGAGGACGTCGTGCAGGAGAGCTGGCTGCGGTGGGCCGCCCGCACCGAGCAGGCGACCAGGCAGAGGTGCGTGACCCTCGGGCCTACCTGGTGCGGATCGTCACGCGCCAGTCCCTCAACCGGCTCCGGTCGCTGTCGCGGCGCCGCGAGGACTACGTCGGCGAGTGGCTGCCGGAGCCGCTGCTCACCTCCCCCGACGTCGCCGACGACGTCGAGCTCGCCGAGAGTGTGTCGATCGCGATGCTCACGGTGCTCGAGACGCTCGGGCCGGCGGAGCGGGCGGTGTTCGTGCTGCGGGAGGTCTTCGACACGCCGTACGACGAGATCGCGGCGGCGATCGACAAGTCACCGGCGGCCGTCCGCCAGATCGCGCACCGCGCCAAGGAGCACGTCGCGGCGCGGCGGCCGCGCATGGACGTCCGGCGCGACGAGCAGCAGGCTGCGGTCGAACGGTTCCTCGCCGCCGTCCGCGGCGGGGAGCTGCAGGACCTGCTCGACGTCCTCGCCCCCGACGTCGTGATGGTGGCGGACGGCGGTGGCATCGCCAACGCGGCCCGCAAGCCGATCCTCGGCGCCCGGAAGGTCGCCCTGTTCCTCGGTACCGCCAAGCGCCTCGACATGGAGTACACGAGCGTGCCGATCTCCATCAACGGCCTGCCCGGCGCACGCCTCGACATCCCGTTCGACGGGTCGACGACCGCCCTGAGCTTCGTCGTCGAGGACGGGCTGATCACCCGGATCTACGCGATGCGCAACCCGGAGAAGCTGGAGCGGTTGGCGGAGGTCACGCCGCTCCAGCGGTGACGGCTAGGCCAGCCCGGCCTGGGCGACGACGTCGTCGACGATGTCGGCGACCTGCTCGACGGTCAGACCTGGGACGGCGTAGACGTTGACGGTCACGCCGCCGACGACCCGCTGGCACTGCACCTGGAACGGCGGAGCACCCTGGGTGAGGGCCTCGGTCTGCCACTGACCGATGCAGACGCTGTCGCCCTGGCGCACGGTGTCGGTGGTGGTCTGGGAGCCGGCGGTCATCTCCGGCGGCACGGGCGGGCCGTCCTGGAGGAACAGTCCGGACTCGCCGTCGTAGATGGTCACGGCGACCTGGGCCTCACGGCCCGGCGTCGTGTAGATGCCTACCGCCACGTCGGTGCCGAACACCTCGGTGAGCTTGTCGGTGCCGAAGCCCTCGACCTGGTCGGTCACGGCGGAGAACTCGGGGTCGATCGACTCGAAGGTGACCAGCCCGCCGTCGAGGATCGTCTCGGGAAGCAGGTCCGCGACATCGCCCACCGAAGCAGGCTTCTCCTCGCTCGCCGCCGGCTCGTCGCCCGTCGCCTCGGGGAGGCCGACGGCGAAGCCGAAGACCCCGGCCAGGAGGGTGACGCCGGTGGCGGCGCCGACGGTCGTGTCNGGTGACGCCGGTGGCGGCGCCGACGATCGTGTCACGCAGAGGCATCGGGCCATCATGCCCGGACCGGGTACCCGGCTCGGCGCCGGGTCAGCGGCCGGACTCCCTCACAGGTCCGCCCCGTCGGGCAGGCGGACGTAGTCGAGACCGTCGGCCGCGAGGAACCGACCGAAGTGCGCGTCGGCGATGCCGAGCCCGGCGTCGGAGTAGACCCGGTCGTGGATGGCGACGTTGCGGGCCGCGCCGACGGACCGGGCGAACTCGATGCCCTCCGCCACCTTCATCCACGGCGCGCACACGGGCGCGAGCAGCACGTCGACCGGCCGGCCCGGACCGGTCAGCGCGTCGCCGGGGTGGAAGACGGTCGTGTCGCCCAGGGTCAGCAAGTAGCCGCTGTTGTCGAAGTGCGGGAGCTCGGGATGGATGACTGCGTGCTTCTCCCCGACCACGTCCACCGCGACGCCGGCTGGGCTGAGCTGCTGACCGGGCGCGACCACGGTCACCCGGTCGGCGAGGTCGGGGGCCGTCTCGCGGATCTGGGTGGCGACCGCCGCGATCGTGTAGATCGGCGCATCCGTCGCCCGGAGCTGGTCGGCCTGCCAGTGGTCGGGGTGCTCGTGGGTGATCAGCACCGCGTCCGCGCCGTCGGCCGCGCCGGGCTCGGTGAAGACGCCCGGGTCGATGACCACGACGACGCCGCCGTGCTCGATGCGGACGCAGGAGTGACCGAGCTTGGTGAGACGCATGCGATCACCGTAGTGACGGAATAGCGGCGCCCGCCGTTGGTTGAAGATTGCATGATCGCGATCACCGGAGCTACGGGAGCACTCGGCGGCCGGGTGGCCCACCTCCTCGCCGACCTGACCCCCACCCTCGTCGTCCGCGACCCGTCGCGGGCGCCCGACCTCGGCGGCGAGGTCCGGGTGGCGTCGTACGACGACCGGCCGGCGGCCGACGTCGCGCTCGCCGGGGTGAGGACCCTGCTGCTCGTCTCGGCCGCGGAGTCGGCCACCCGACGCGAGCAGCACCGGACCATGGTGGACGCGGCGGCGAGCGCCGGCGTGCAGCACGTCGTCTACACCTCGTTCGTCGGCGCCGGCGCGGACGCCACCTTCACCCTGGGACGTGACCACGGCGACACCGAGCAGGCGATCCGCGAGGCGGCGGAGCGGACGGGGATGACCTTCACCTTCCTCCGCGACAACTTCTACCTCGACGTGCTGCCGTACTTCGCGGACGCGGAGGGCGTCATCCGCGGGCCGGCCGGCCAGGGACGGGTGGCGGCCGTCGCGAGGGCCGACGTCGCCGAGGTCGCGGCCGCCGTGCTGCGGGCACCGGCCGCCCACGCCGGAGCGACCTACCACCTCACCGGCCCCGAGGCGCTCTCGATGGACGAGGTCGCGGCCCGGATCGGCGCTGCGACCGGCAGGGACCTGCGCTACGAGGAGGAGACGCTGGACGAGGCCTACGCGTCGCGTCGTGCGGGCTATCCCGACGCTGCCGACTTCGAGCTCGACGCCTGGGTCAGCACCTACACCGCGATCGCGGACGGCTCCGTCGCCACCATCACCGACGACGTCGCGCGAGTGGGGGGCCGCCCGGCGCGCACCCTGGAGCAGGCGCTCGCGACGGCCCGGTGACGGTCCGTCGCCCCGGGCGCGGCCGTCATCAAGCCGTCGATCTCGCCCCCACGCTCACGCGCGCGGGCCGTCCTCCGGTGCGCTCGGCAGCGTGACCCGAAAGATGGAGCCGTTCTCCGGGTGGTCCTCGTGGTCGACCTGACCACCCTGAGCCTCGACGAGCGACCGTACGACGTACAACCCGAGGCCGGTGCCTCGGCTCGTCGTCTGCGCGGCTCGCGCGAACTCGGTGAAGAGGAGCGGCCGGAAAGCAGCCGGGACCCCGGGGCCCCGGTCCTCGACGCTGATCCGCACCTGGTCGGCGAGCGGTTCGAGGCGGATGGCGATCGGCGGCGCCCCGTACTTGACCGCGTTGACCAGCAGGTTCGCCAGGATCTGCTGAAGTCGTAGCGGGTCCGCCATCACCCTCACGGCCGCGTCACCGATGACGTCGACATCGTCGAGGTTGGGCACACCTTGGACCGAGTGAGTGATGACGTCCGCGAGCCGCACGGGTTCGACCTGCACCTCGAGCTTGCCGTGGCGGGCCTGGGCGGCGCCGAGGAGGTCGGCGGTCACCCGCTCCAGCACCCGGGCCTGCCTCGCGATCGCGCCGGTCAGCTGGGCCCGCCGATCCGGCGACTGGTCCAGGCCCAAGGTCTCGGCGATCCCCTGGAGCACGACCACCGGGTTGCGGATCTCGTGGGCGACGGTCGCCAGGGCCTGTCGCAGCAGCGCACCTTCGCGCCCGGCCGGGCGGTCGTCCAGGTAGCAGGCGATCAGGCCTCCCTCCCCTCGGAGCCTGACCTCCAACGGCGTCGCGCCTGCAGTGAGCTCGACATCGACCGCTCGGTTCGCGCTCAGCGCCGCGCGGTGCCGCTCGACCAGCGAAGCGAACGACTCGTCGACCTCCCCCAGCGGCCGGTCGTCGATGGCGCCGGTCGCCCCCAGCATCCGAACGGCCGCCGGGTTGGCGTCCACGACCACGGTCCGATCCCGCTCGAGGCGCAGCACGACCACCCCGTACGGAGCCAGCCGGAGCGCGGCGTCCAGGACCCCCGAGGCGTCCGCGGCGACCTTCTCGCCCTCGACACCCTCGGCGACCGGCCCCTCCGCCCTGCGGCGCTGCCCCAGGGACAGGGGGACGACCGAGCGCTCGGACACCAACGCGCTCACGTACTCGACGATCGTGGTCGGGGAGGCACCCTTCTGCAGGTAGCCGTCCGCGCCGGCGCTCAGCGCGCGCTCGGCCATCCGGTCCGCACCGAAGCCGGACAGGACGATGATCGTGGCTCGAGGCACGATCCGGCGCAGTCCCGGGAGAGCGGCGAGGCCGTCCATCACCGGCATCGCGAGGTCGAGCAGCACCACGTCGGGGGGCTCCTCCCGCGCTCGGGCGTGTGCCTCGAGCCCGTTGCCGGCCTCGCCGACGACCCTGAACGCGGGATACCGCTCCAGGCTCATCCTGAGCAGCAGGCGGATGTCGGGGGTGTCGTCGACGATGAGGACCCGGACCCGGTCGTCCGTCATCGGGACAGCGCTCACGCCCCTGTCTCCTGCGTCTGCGCTGAGTCCCCGCTGGTCGGATCGACGATGGCCGCCGACGTCCGGAGGAGCCCCGCATCGGCCGACCGGTACTCCGAGCCGATCAGGTCGGTGATCATCCCGCTCGCCGAGAGGATCGCAGCGTCGAGCGCGGCGGTGGCCTTCTCACGCTGATCGAGGTCGAGGGACATCCGCGCGACCACCAGTCCCTGCAGCACGTTGTCGTTGAGCTCCAGGGCCTGCTGCTCGCGCTTCTGCAGGTCGGTGAAGAGCTCGGCGCCCTGGATGAGCGCGCCGTACCCGCGGCGCAGGCTGAAGTAGTAGACCGCGACCAGCGCGCCGACGATGTCCCACCCTGCAGCCGGCCAGGTCCAGGCCTCGCGCATGGCCATCCCGGCGCCGTCCGCGATCCCGAAGGACGGAAGGACCATGTGGACCACGTGGCTCCCGTGATGGACCGCGCAGGTCAGGAAGATCGCGGCGGTCGCGGATGCGAGCAGGTTGCTCCGCAGCTGGCGGCCACGCACCAGCGGGCGCAGGATCGTCGCGAAGATCATGAGGTACGCGGCACCGATGATGGTGTTGGCGATAGCGCCGATGAGCCAGGGCATGGCAGACCCCTTTAACCGTGAGTCATGAGTGGTACGGGAGGAACGACACGACACCGAGCAGCGCGACCGACGCGACGGCCCACCCTCGCGCGACCAACGGCCACTCGGTGGACGCGCGCGAGGACGACGGCGGGCGGTGGAGGAGCCAGCCGCAGCAGGCGATCACCACGAGCTCCCACCCGGTTGCTGCGACGTCGAGCGCGCCGATCGGCTCCGGGCGACCGCCGGCGATGGACGGCAGGCCGACGATCCGCGAGACGGCCCAGATCGCGACGACGACGGCAGAGCCGACCAGCCCTGCAGTGAACAGGACCCGGTCCGGGCGCCGGATCGCCGCGGCTCCCCACGCACACTGGGCGACCGCAACGAGGAGGAAGAACAACCCGACCACCGCGCCTTCGCGGGCGTGTGACGGGATCACGGCAGCGTGCACTCCCGCCGCAGCGACACTCGCCACCGCGGCGACAGGGACCACCGCACTGCGGAGCTGATCGCGCGGGGCGGCCGAAGGGCCGGCCGGTGGCAGCGGGTCCAGGACGGCGAGGGAGCCCGACGCGGCGCGCTCCCGCAGGATCGCCAGGCGACGCGCGTGGTCGGCCGTCATGGCGGTGGCGCGCCCTCGCATCGGCACCAGCAGCAACAGCGCCACGCCAAGCGTTCCAGCGATGACCATGGCGTAGTGCACCGCGTGGCCCACGAAATCGAGCACGGCACGACCCTCCCGCCCGCGGACGAACAAGACTCTGTTCCTCCTATCGGCCGGCGCGTGGCGAAGCTGCGCGAAACCCGCCAGCTTCTGGTCCGCCCCTTCTGCGACCAGGCGGCGAGGTGGTCAGGCGGTGAGGTGGTCAGGCGGTGAGGTGGTGCACGTAGCACCAGCGCCAGTCCTCGCCCGGCTCCACGGAGCGGATCACGGGGTGCGCGGTCGCGTGGAAGTGCGCCGTGGCGTGTCGGTTCGGGGAGCTGTCGCAGCAGCCGATGTCGCCGCAGGTGAGGCACATCCGCAGCGCGACCCAGCGACTGCCGATGCGCACGCAGTCCTCGCACTCGACCGGACGGTCGGGGTCGACCAGCGGCATCGACTCGAGGTGCTCGCACTGCTGCCCGGCTGGTCTGCTCACGCGTTCGGCCTCCACGTCGGCTCGTTCCTGCTCGGCAGCGTCCAGCATCGACTCCTCGATGTCGAGCATCGCCAGCACGTCGCTGACGACCTCGGAGGGCACCGAGCCGGTCGAGCGGATCTCGAGGACGCGGGCCCGCTCGGCTCCGATCATCTCCTCGCGCAGCCGCGCGTAGAGCGCAGCCGGGCTCTCCTCCCCCTCGGTGGTGCCGAGGCGCTCCCAGGCGGCGAAGTTGCGCTGCTCGATCCGCTGGCGGATCAGGTCGACGACGCCGTAGGGGTCCTCGCCGTCGGCGAGCTCGGCGAGGCGCTTCTCCCCCGCCTTGGACGCCTGCTGGAGCAGGGTCGCGCGCGCCAGCGCGTCGTCCATCGGGTCCGGCGAGGGCACCCGGAGCCGGCGAGCGATCCAGCCGAGGCTCATGCCCTGGAGCAGCAGCGTCCCGGCCACGACGGTGAAGGCGATCATCAGCAGCACCTCGCGGTGCTCGACCGACTCCGGGATCACGAACGCGGCGGCCAGGGTGACCACGCCGCGCATCCCCGCCCAGCCGATGAGGAACGTGTACGACGCCGGCGGTCGCTGCCCGGTCGCCGGGTCGGCGCCCGGCCGGACGAGCAGGTAGCGGACGGGGAACACCCAGACGAGCCGCAGCACCACGACCGCGACCAGCGTGGACAGGCAGACGGCGACGATCGTGCCGGTGGGCAGGGAGCTCTCCCGCACGTCGTCGAGCAGCCAGCGCGCCTGGAGGCCGATGAGGAGGAAGACCGTGTTCTCGAGGATGAAGGCGAGGGTGCGCCAGTTCATCCGTTCGGCGATCCGGGACTGCGCGGTCTGGATAACCGGCGCCTTGTGGCCGAGCAGCAGTCCCGCAACGACCACCGCGACGACGCCGGAGGCGTGGATCTCCTCCGCGGCGATGTAGGTGGCGAACGGCACGACCAACGAGATGCCGGTGTCGAGCACCGGGTCGGTGACGTGCTTGCGGATCTTGGCGACGAGGACGAACCCGACGACGCCGACCGCCAGGCCTCCGCCGGCGGCGACCACGAAGTCGATCGCTATCTCCCCCACCGGCGCCATCGCCGTGGTCGCGACGCCGATCGCGGCGATCGCGGTGCGCAGGCCGACGAGCGCGGTCGCGTCGTTGAGCAGCGACTCGCCCTCGAGGATGGTGACGATCCGTCGCGGCAGGCCGATCCGCCGGCCGATCGCGGTCGCCGCGACGGCATCGGGAGGCGCCACGACCGCCCCGATGGCGAACGCCGCCGGCCAGCCGACCTCCGGCAGGATCGCGTGGACGACGACGGCGACCCCGAAGGTGGTGAACACCACCAGCCCGACCGACAGCAGCAGGATCGGGCGGCGGTTGGCGTTGAAGTCGACGAGCGACGTGCCGAGCGCGGCGGCGTACAGCAGTGGCGGCAGCAGGCCGAGGAGGACCACCTCCGGCTCCAGGTGGATCGTGGGCACGCCCGGCAGGTACGACGCCGCCCACCCGACGGCGATCAGCGGGACCGGCGGGGCGAACCCGAGCCGTCCCGCGATCGCCGTGACCGTGAGCACGGTGACGGCGATGGCCACCAGCAGAAACGCAACCTCCACGGCGTCATTCTCCTGCCGGTGTCCAGAGCGGTGCGGGTCGGCCCCTCAGCGCCACAGGAGGGAGAGGATCCGGTTCGCCCCGTCGACCATCCGCTCGGTGCTGAAACGCTCCGGATCGTCGATGAGCAGCCGACCGAAGTGCTCGAGGATCGCGAGTACTGCGTGGGCATAGAGGTCGGCGTCGAACGGCGCACCCTTCTCGTTCGCGCTCACGCTGCTGATCAGGCCGGAGAAGATGGCCCGGACCCGCTCCCGGTCGGCCTCGATCCGCTGGAGCACCACCTCGGGCAGGCCCTCGGGGAGCTGGAGGATCGGCCGCCAGGTGTCGGGGTCCTCGCGGACCATGGTGACCAGCTGCTCGATCCCGATCGTGACCAGCGCAGCCGGGTCGGCCGGGTCGGCGTCCTCAGGGAGGGCCTGGAGCAGCCGCCCGAACGCCCGGACCTGCTGCCGGTCGAGGAGCGCGGTCAGCAGCTCACCCAGCCCCTCGAAGGCGCCGTAGACGACCGGTCGGGTGACGCCGGCCTCCTTCGCGACCGCGTCGACCGACACCCCGCCGTACCCGTCGCGGACGATCACCGCGAGTGCGGCGTCCATCAGCTGCTCGCGCCGGACGTCCATCGGGACGCGCGCGGCATACGGGCGGCGCTGGCGCGGGACGTCTGACACAGCGGAAACCTTAATCGTCCGACCCCTTCCCCTATTACTACAGATGTGTAGTAATAGTGCCATGGCGATCAAGACTTTGGGGGCAAAGGACGTGCAGCCCCACGAGGACTACGGCTTCTTCGGCCCCGACTCCATCACCTGGAAGGTGTGGTCCTACCCCACCTCGTTGACGATCGGTTTCCAACGCGCGGTCGTCGTCGAGGAGCTCGACCCGGCGCTCGTCGCGTCGGTCACCGAGACGCATGCGATCTTCGACCGCCCCCGCACCCGCTACGACCGGACCCTGAAGTACTTCGCGCTCGTCGCGTTCGGCTCCAGCCGGGAGACCTCCCGGGCTGCCGACATCCTCGTCAAGATCCACTCCAAGGGGATCGGCACCTGCCCCGTGACCGGGATCCGGTACGACGCCAACGACCCGGACAGCCAGCTGTGGATCCACATCACGGCGTGGCAGTCGATCCTGCTGGCCTACGAGCGTTACGGCCCGGGCCGGCTGAGCCCCGAGGAGGAGGCGCAGTACTGGAGGGAGTGCGCCGTCGCCGCCGAGCTCCAGACCTGCGACCAGGCCGAGATCCCGCGCAACCGCGACGAGGTCCGGGCCTACTACGAGCGGATGCGCCCGCAGATGCTCGCGAGCGGCATCGCGAAGGACGCGATGAACCAGCTGCTCGACGCTCGGGTGATGCTGCCGAAGATGCCGTGGTTCCTGGCACCGGGCAGCTGGGTGGCCGGCGTCGCGCTCCGCAAGGGCACCATCGCGACGCTGCCGCAGTGGATGCGCGAGGAGAGCGGCCTCCAGCAGTCGCGCCTGATGGACGCGCTGATCCGGCCCGTCCTGCGGATCGCGTTCTGGGTGGTGGCCCTCAACGGTCCGGCCCAGGTCCAGCTGCTGCGGCTGCTGTCTCCGATGACGGTCGCCGTGGCCGCGCCGATCCTGCTCCGGGTCCCCCCGGAGCGTCAGGAGGTCCTCACGCCTGCAGAGGCTCGTGAGCGCTACGGCTACGACCGCCCCCGCGACGCGCACCTCACGCTCCGCTCCCGCCAGCACGAGAAGGTCTTCGGCGAGGGCGGCAAGCCGAGCGAGGAAGGCATCATCGAGTCCCAGCCGATCCTCGGGCGGATCTGACGCCGGGCGAGTAGGGTGACGGGCCTAGCCCCGACCGCTGGGCCATTCCCGGGGAATTCGTTCCTGCTCCCGAGATCGGCCTGCCCATGCGACGTCCCCAGCTCACCTTCGGCAACATCCTCGTCGGCACGGCCGTCGTCCTGCTCTGGACCGGCGGTACCGCCTACGCCGCCGCCACCATCACCGGCGCCGACATCGTCGACAACAGCGTCGACGGGATCGACGTGAAGAACGCTTCGATCAAGGCCGTGGACATCCTCGACGGCACCGTCGGGACCGCCGACATCCTCGACGGCACCGTCCGGAGCGAGGACATCTCCAACGGCACGATCACGCAGCTCGACCTAGGGACCGGGTCCGTCGCGTCCTCGGAGATCGCCGACTTCGACCTTACGAACGAGGACATCGGCGTCCTGTTCGCCGAGGTGAAGGCCGACGGCGGGCTGGCCAGGGGCAACCCCAACGTCACCGCGACCCGCAACGACGTCGGTGACTACTCCGTCGACTTCAGCCGACTGGTGTCGGGCTGCGTCCCGACGGCGACCTCCGGCCCGGCGGGCGTGCTCGCAGGACCGGTCACACCCGCGGTCGCGACCGTCGGCGACGGGGACAGCGCTTTCGCGGTGGCCGTGCGGATGTCGAACCTCGACGGCGTGGCCGTCGACGTGCCGTTCCACCTGGTCCTCGTCTGCTGAGGGACCGCCCCGATCAACCCTGGTCGGTCGCGAGGGCGCGGATCCGCAGGTCGAGCTCGCGGCGGTCGCGGCGGCTGACGACCGCCTCGATCACCTCGATGCCGCCGTTGGGGCTGGCGAGCGCGTGCTCGAGCTCGAGGACCGAGTGGACCTTGAGGTACGGCGTGTGGGTGGCCACACACAGGCTGGCGAGGTCGACGCCGTGGGGAGTGCCGAAGAGGCGCTCGAAGGCGTCGGCGTGCTCGGGGGCGCCCTGCTCGAGCATCGAGAAGATCGCGCCGCCGTTGTCGTTGACCACCACGATCGTGAGGTCCGGACGCTCCTCGAGCGGCCCGAGGACCAGCGACGACTGGTCGTGGAGGAAGGTCACGTCGCCCATCACCGCGATCGCGCGGCTCGAGGACGGGCGCCCGAGGGCGGCGCCGATGGCGGTGCTGAGGGTGCCGTCGATCCCGGAGAGACCCCGGTTGGCGACCACCTTGCGCCGCTCGCCCACCGGTGCGGGCGGCTCCATGATGTCGAGGTCGCGGATCGGGCTCGACGCGCCGATGACGCACAGGCTCTCGGCGGTCAGCGCTCCCGCGACCGCGGCCGCGACTCCGTACGGCGTCAGCCGGCGCTCGTCGGCCAGCAGGCGATCGATCCGCCCGCTCAGCGCGGCGTCCGCTCGCTGCCACTGCTCGAGCCAGGCAGACCCCTCCGGCTCGGAGGGCGGCTCAGGCGGGCCGTCGAGGACCACGGCACCCGCCGGGCGGACCGGCCAGGCCCCCCGACCGGGGACGACCAGCACCTCGACGTCGTCGCGCGCCAGCAGCCGGGTCACGGGGCGCGACAGGGTGGGGCGGCCGAAGACGACGACCCGCTCGACCTGGTCGCCGAGCCCGGTCCCGAGCAGCAGGCGGTAGGTCCGGACGGCGTGCGCCCCGCGCCGGGCACCGCTCGACGGCTCGGCCAGCAGGGGCCAGCCGGCCCGCTCCGCCAGCAGACGTGCCCGGGGGCCCGCGTCGTCGCCGGCCACCACGACCGTGCGCGGTCCGGCCACGAGGGGGGCGGTCGGCGTGACGACGACCCGCTTCGACGCCGCCACCAGGACGGCCGGGCCGTCGTCGTCCAGCGGCTCCTCCACCGGGAGCGGGACCGAGGGCACGAGCGGCTCCTCGAGGCGCACGTTCACGTGGAGCGGGCCCTGCGCGTCCCAGGGGACCGCATCGAGATCGGCGACCGTGGCCACGTCGTACGTCGGGACCATGGGGCCGAAGATGCCGACCTGGTCGGTGGTCTGGTTGGCGCCGGTGGCCATCAGCCGGCGCGGCCGGTCGGCCGAGACGACGATCATCCGGACACCCGAGTGGGCCGCCTCGAGGACGGCCGGGTGCAGGTTGGCGACGGCGGTCCCCGAGGTGCAGACGACGGCCGACCGCGGACCGACCTTGGACAGGCCCAGGGCGAGGAACCCGGCAGCCCGCTCGTCGATCCGGGTGCGCAGCGTGAGGCGACCGCGTCCCTGCTCCTCCGCGAGGGCGGCGAACGCGAGCGGGGCGTTGCGGGAGCCGGGGGACAGCACCAGCTCGGTCACGTCCTCAGCGACCAGACGTGCGACCACCGCCGTCCCGAGGTCGACGCCGCTGATCTCGCTCACGACCGCCGATCCTGCCGTAGGGCGGTCACGTCGCGGTACCGGGACTCCCACCACGCCTGCCGGTCGGGCGGTGCGGCCAGCCGGTCGAGGGCCGCCTCGTCGACGACCGGAGCGCCGACGGGCAGCACGCCGTCGACCGGCAGCAGCGGTGCGAGTGCGACGTCGTCGGTGAGCAGCTGGACGGTGGCGAGGCCGCACGCGTACGGCAGGTCGGGCAGCGCCGCGGCCAGCGCGATCCCGGCGGCGATCCCGACCGAGGTCTCCAGCGCCGACGACACGACGACCGGCAGCCCGATCTCCTCCGCGATCCGCAGGCACGCCCGGACCCCGCCGAGCGGCTGCACCTTGAGCACCGCGATGTCC
>NZ_JACEFC010000078.1 GCF_014180715.1 Nocardioides stalactiti
CTGTAGGTCACCCTGGTTCGGACGACCGCGATGCTTTTCAGGGGCGTGGCAGCGGCGCGGTCCAGCCGCGCCAGATCGCGAGCAGCCGCCACGTGATGGTGAGCGCCGCCGCCGGGAGGGCGACCAGCGCGGTCGGGATGTCGTACTCGAAGCCGACAGCGGCGATCGCCGACCCCGCGATGGCGGGGATCGCGTAGAGCTCGCCGCTGCGGAGCACCACGGGGACCTGCCCGGCGAGGACGTCGCGGATCAGACCGCCGCCGATGCAGGTGACCATGCCGAGCAGGGCGGCCGGGACCGGCCCGAGGCCGTGCTCGGCGGCCTTGAGGGCACCGGCGACCGCGAACAGGCCGAGGCCGAACGCGTCGAACACGTTGATCAGCCGGTCCATCCGCGCCAGCGCAGGGTGGAACCAGAACGCGAGCAGCCCGCCGGCGACCGGGACGAGCAGGTAGCGCCAGTCCTCCAGCGAGGCCGGCGGCGCCTCGCCGATGAGCACGTCCCGGATCCAGCCACCGCCGAGCCCGGTGACCGTCGCCAGGACGAGCACCCCGACGATGTCGAGCCGCTGGCGGACGGCGACCAGGGCACCGGACACCGCGAAGACCGCGATGCCGAGCAGGTCGAGGGTGAGGAGCAGCATCGGGCTACTGGCCCAGGGGGATCTCGGCGAGCACCTCGTAGCGGGGACGCCCGCGGGGGCCCTCGCCGAGGTGGGAGGCGATGACGACGGCCTCGATGACCGGCCAATCCGGGCCGGTGTAGGTCTCCAGCACCCGCACCAGGTCGGTGGTGTCGACGCGCTGCCGGAACCGGGCGATCGTGAGGTGCGGGCGGAAGCGCTGGCCGTCGACCTCGGTGCCGACCGTGACGGCGGCGTTGCGGGCACGACCGGCCAGGCGCTCGAGGACGACGTCGGCACCCTCGGACTCGGGCACCACCCCGACCGCGAGTGCCCGGGTCTCGGCCGCGTTCGGGAACACGACCGGCCCGGCGAGACGCAGCACCGGGATCGGAGTGCGCGCCATCCCGTCCGCCAGCCGGTCGACGTAGTCGTCGACGAGGTGGTCGGCGACGTCGGCCATGAAGGCCAGCGTGACGTGGAACTGCTCGGCGCTCGTCCAGCGCATGCTGGAGTCGTCGGCGGTCGCGTCGCGTCGCGGCTCGAGGAACGCGTCGAGGTGCTCGACCGCGTCGGCCGGCGGGACGATCGCGGCGAAGAGTCGGGTGCCCATCAGACCTGGGTCCCCAGCGCCGTTCCGACGACGTAGGTCACGAGCATCGCGACGAGGCCGCCGCCCACGTTGCGGGCGACCGCCTTGGTGGTCGACCCATAACCGAAGTAGGCGCTCAACCAGCCGGTCAGTGCCAGCGCGGCGGTCACGGCCGCCACCGTGGCCCAGACCCGCAGCTCCTCGCTGACGAGGAGGATCGTCAGCAGCGGCAGGAGCGCGCCGACGGTGAACGCACCCATCGAGGCGAACGCCGCGTTCCAGGGATTGGTGAGGTCGTCGGGGTCGATGCCGAGCTCGACCTCGGCGTGCGCGGCCAGCGCGTCCTTGGCCGTCAGCTGCTTGGCGACCTCGAGCGCGAGGTCGTCGTCGAGGCCCTTGTCGGCGTAGAGGCCGGCGAGCTCGGCGAGCTCGTCCTCGGGATCCTCCCGCAGCTCGCGCCGCTCCTTGTCCAGCAAGGCCTCCTCGGAGTCCCGCTGGGTGCCGACCGAGACGTACTCGCCAGCCGCCATGCTGAGGGCGCCGGCGACGAGCGCAGCGACCCCGGCCACCAGGATCGCGGACCGATCGGTCGTCGCGCCGGCGACGCCGAGCACGACACCGGCCACCGACACGATCCCGTCGTTCGCCCCGAGCACGCCCGCCCGGAGCCAGTTCAGCCGGTCGTTGAACGCCGACTCGTGCGGCTCGTCCTCGTGTCCGCCGATGTCGATCGATGACGCTTCGCTCATGCCGCCATTCTCACCCGCAGAGGCTCCGAAGCCCGCGCTGGGCCGTTCGCCACGCGGAGAGGCGGCTCACCGCGCGGCGTCCAGCACCACCTCGGCGAAATGACCGCTCCCTCGGTGCCGTGACTGGTCATAGCACCGAGGGAGCGGACGGAACGCTGAGTTACAGCATGCGGTGGCTCAGAAGCCGAGCTCGCGGCCGATGAGCTCCTTCATGATCTCGTTGGAGCCGGCCCAGATCTTCGTGACGCGGGCGTCGCGCCAGGCGCGGGCCACGCGGTACTCGTTCATGAAGCCGTAGCCGCCGTGGATCTGGACGCAGTGGTCGATGACCTCGTTCTGCATCTGCGAGGACCACCACTTGGCCTTGGCCGCCTCGACCGCGGTGAGCTGGCCGTCGGCGTGGGCGGCGACGCACTTGTCCATGTAGGCCTCGCACACCTCGACCTGGGTGACCAGCTCGGCCAGCAGGAACTTGATGTGCTGGAAGCGACCGATGGACTGGCCGAACGCCTGCCGGTCCTTGGCGTACTGGATCGTCTCGGCGAGGATCTGCTTCGCGTGGTGCGTGTTGGCGATGGCGCACGCGATCCGCTCCTGCGGGAGCTTCTGCATCATGTGGATGAAGCCCATGTTGAGCTCGCCGACGATCTCGGCGTCGGTCACCCGCACGTTCTCGAAGAACAGCTCGGAGGTGTCGGACTCCTCCATGCCCACCTTGTCGAGCTTGCGGCCGCGGCTGAAGCCCTCCATGGTCGCTTCGAGCGCGAAGAGGGTGATGCCCTTCGGGCCCTTCTCCGGGTCGGTGCGGGCGGCGGTGATGATCAGGTCGCCGGAGTAGCCGTTGGTGATGAACGTCTTGGAGCCGTTGATGACCCAGGAGTCGCCGTCGCGGACCGCGGTGGTCCGCAGCGCGGCGAGGTCGGAGCCGCCGGACGGCTCGGTCATCCCGATGCCGAGCAGGATCTCGCCGGAGGCCACGCCCGGGAGCCAGCGCTGCTTCTGCTCCTCGGTGCCGAGCTCGACGATGTAGGGCGCGGTGATGTCGGCGTGGATGCCCACGCAGGTCGGCATCCAGGCACCGACCTTGGCCATCTCCTCGGTCAGGACCGCGTTGAACCGGAAGTCGTCGGCGCCGGCGCCGCCGTACTCCTCCGGGATGGCCAGACCGAGCATCCCCTGGTTGCCGGCCTCGAGCCAGAACTCACGCGGCAGGGACTTCTCCTGGATGTACTTCTCAGCGTTCGGCGTGACCGAGCGCTCGATCCAGGTGGCGGCGGACTCACGGAACGACTCGTGGTCCTCGTTGTAGATGTCACGCTTCATGCCGCCGATACTACTCGCTGGTAGCCTCCGCGGAATTGTCCTCCTGCACAACATGTGACGGCATGAGTAGTGCAGCTCCCACAAGGAGCAGCGCACACAGGGCGACTGCGAGGAACACGGCCTGCAGCGCAGGATCGAGCACGGTGACGGGCAGGTCCTCCAGGTCGACGGACCCTGCCGCCTCGGATCCCCCGAGCCGGTTCGCGACCACCGCGTTGGCGATCGCTCCCAGCGACGCGACGCCGACGGCGCTCCCGATCGACCGCGCGAACATGTTGGCACCGGTGGCCACACCCCGCTGGCGGAACTCCACGGCGGACTGCATCGCCACGATGCTCGGGCTCACGACGTACCCCAACCCGAGCCCGAGGACGAGGCAGGCACTGGCGAGCAGCCAGAGCGGGCTGTCCGGCCCGACCAGGGCGAGGATGACGGCACCGAGGGCCGCGAACCCGCTGCCGAGGAACAGGCAGGCCTTGAAGCCCCATCGCAGGTAGATCCTCCCGGACGTGCTGGCGGCGAACGGCCAGCCGATGGCGAGGGCGGCGACCGCGAACCCTGCCATCGTCGCGCCCGCGCCGAGGACCTGCTGCGCATAGACCGGGACGTACGACGTCACGCCGAGCATCACCACGCCCGCGACGAAGCCGGCGACCATCGCCGCGTTGAGGACGCGGTGGCGGAACAGCCACCCCGGCAGCACCGGGTCGGCCGCCCGCAGCTCGACCCGGACGAACAGGACGGTCAGCAGCGTCGCACCGCCGAGGGCGACGGCGCTCTGCCAGGACCACCACGGCCAGCGGATGCCGCCCTCGAGCAGCCCGAGCAGCAGCAGTGCCGAGGCTGAGGCGACCAGGAACGCGCCCTTGCCGTCGATGGGACGGCGCTCGTGCGGTGCCGGAGCCTCGTCGAAGCGGACCCACAGCACGACGGCGGCCAGCAGGCCGAGCGGGAGGTTGATCCAGAAGATCCAGCGCCACGACAGGTGGTCGGAGAACAGGCCTCCGAGCGCCGGGCCGACGACGGCTGACATCGCCCACACGCTGGCGATGTAGCCCTGGGCGACCGCCCGCTCGGCCATCGAGTAGAGGTCGCCCATGATCGTGACGGCGGCCGGCTGGATGGCGCCGGCACCGAGGCCCTGGACGGCCCGGAAGGCGATGAGGGCGCCCATGCTCCAGGAGAGCGCACACAGCACCGAGCCGACGACGAACGTCAGGATGCCGAAGAGCATCAGTGGCTTACGACCGAAGACGTCCGCGAGCTTGCCGTTGATCGGCGTGGTGATCGCCTGGGTCAGCAGGTAGGCGGAGAACATCCACGGGAACTGCGTGAACCCGCCCAGGTCCCGCACGATCGCCGGGACCGCGGTCGCGAGGATCGTGGCGTCCATCGCGATGAGGGCCACCGAGATCATCACCGACCCGAGGACCGGTCCCCGCTCGCTCCGCAGCCCCACCGAGGCGCGGGTGGGAGCAGAGGTCGAGGTCACACCAGGGCGCAACCGCGACCTCCGCTCCGGCATTCCCGTGGATCAGACCCCTGCCGGGACGGGCTTCTCCTCCGCGCCGGCGTCGGGACGGCCCTCCTCGCGGAAGCCGTACTTGTCCCACCACCGCGCCATCGGGGCCGGCGCCCACCAGTTCCACCGCCCGAGCAGCTTCATGGTCGCGGGCACGAGGAGCGCCCGGACGATCGTCGCGTCGACGAGCAGTGCGATGAGCATGCCGATGCCCATCATCTTCATGAACACCACGCCGCTGAGACTGAAGGCGCCGATGACGACGGCGAGCAGCAGCGCCGCGCTGGTGATGATCCGACCGGTCTTCTGCAGGCCCGTCGCGACCGCGACGTCGTTGTCACCGGTGGCGTCCCACTGCTCGCGGACCCGGCTGAGGAGGAAGACCTCGTAGTCCATCGAGAGCCCGAACAGCACCGCCAGCATGACGATCGGGTTGGTGAGGTCGAGGAAGCCGGAGCTCTCGAAGCCGAGCAGGTTCTCGAGGTGGCCGTCGCTGAAGATCCAGGTCACGACGCCGAACGAGGCGGTGATCGAGAAGAAGTTCATCGCGACGGCCTTGATCGGCAGCACCAGCGACCCGAACGCCAGGAACAGCAGGCCGAGCATGACCGCGATGACGATCAGTCCCATCCACGGCAGGTTCGACTTCACCGAGGCGGCGAGGTCGACGGTGTCCGCCGTGAGCCCACCGACCAGGGCGGTCGCGCCGTCGGGGTCCGGCACGTCCCGCAGGTCGCGGACCAGGTCCTGGCTGGCCTCGCTCTGGCTGTTGCCCTCCCACGCGGCCCGCAACAGCGTGACGTCGCCCGCGCTCTCGACGGGGCGGACGTCGACGATGCCGGGCACCTCGCCCAACGCTGCGGAGTAGGACGCCACCTCCGCGTCGTCAGCGCCCTCGAGCAGCACGTTGGCGGTCGACCGCTCGGAGCCGAACTCTTCGTTGAGGCGCTCCGCTGCCTGGTGGGCATCGGCGTCGGGCGGGAGCACGCGGTAGTCCACGCTGCCCCACTTCACCCCGAGGAACGGGGAGGCGACGGCGAGCAGCACGACGATGACGCCCGCGGCGACGAGGATCGGGCGGCGCATCACGCCGTGAGCCAGGCGCGACCACGCGCCGTGCTCGGAGTCGACCGCGGAGCTGCGGTTGAGGAACGGGATCTTGAGCGAGTCGACCCGCTTGCCGAGCAGCATCATCGCGGCCGGCAGCACCGTGAGCGCGGCGATCATCGCGACGACGACGGCGGCGATGCCGCCGTACCCGATGGACTTGAGGAAGGCCTGGGGGAAGACGAGCAGCGAGCTCATGGCGGCAGCGACCGTCAGCGCGGAGAACATCACGGTGCGCCCGGCGGTGGCCATGGTGCGCAGCAGGGCGCGCCGGGTGTCGTCCGGGTGGAGCGCGATCTCCTCGCGGAAGCGCGACACCATGAAGAGCGCGTAGTCGATGGACAACCCGAGCCCGATCAGCGTGATGATGTTGGGCGCGAAGATCGAGACCTCGGTGATCTCGTTGAGGCCGGCGATGGCTGCCCGAGCGCCGAGCACGGTGACCGCACCGACGAGGAGCGGGAGCAGCGCGGCGGTGACGCTGCGGAAGATGATCAGTGACAGCAGGAGGACGAACGGCATGGAGACGATCTCCGCCATCAGCAGGTCGTCCTTGGTGTGCTCGTTGACGTCGGAGTAGACGGCGTACGGCCCGGCGAAGTCGACGTCCAGCTCGGACTCGAGGAGCAGCGGCCGGATGGCGCGGTAGGAGTCCTGGTAATCGTTCTGGTCCTCGCCGGCGAGGGAGATGTAGACCGCGGTCGCGTGCTGGTCGGTGCTGACCATCGCGGGGTCCGCGGTGTCGTAGAACGTCGCGTACGACGTGACCCGGTCCGCGGGCAGCGCGGCCATCGCGCCTTCGACCTCGGCCTGGAAGGCAGCATCGGTGGCCACCTCGTCGTCGCTGGTGAAGATGGCGATCACGTCGATCGACTTGTTGCCGAAGGTCTCCTGCTCCTTCGCCAGCTCCTTCGAGGACTCCGCCGACGGGTCGTCGAACCCGCCGCCCGAGAGCTTGTCCTCCAGACCGACCCCGGCGAACATCGCGGCAGCCGTGAGGCCCAGTCCCACCAGCAGCACGACCACTGCTCGGCGTACGACCACGCCGCCCCAACGCTCGATCATCGAAAGCCCTCTCGCGACACCCAGTGACCACTTGTCATTCTGGTTAACGCTGTTAACGGTAAACGGTGTAAACTTGCCGCGTCAAGCCCGATCCGGGGCCCCAGCGTGTGGCCCCGATCTCATCTCCGGACCCGAGGAGCAGCGTGCCCGCACTGCACCAGCCGACCCGCCGCGAACGGCAGCGCGAGGCGACGTACGACGAGATCGTGCGCGTCGCCACCGAGCTGCTGACCGACGGAGCCGAGCTGTCGCTGCGGGCGGTCGCGGCCCGGATGGGCATGACGGCGCCGGCCCTCTACCGCTACGTCGCGAACTACCAGGAGCTGGTCGACCTGGTCGCGTTCGAGCTCGACAAGGCCGCCACCCAGGGCTTCATCGAGGCGGCCTCGAGGTATCCCGCCGACGACCCGGCCGCCCAGCTGTGCGCCGCGTGCGTGGCGTTCCGGCGCTGGGCCCTCAGCAAGCCGCGTGAGTTCGCGCTGGTCTTCGCCAACCCCATCATCAGCGAGGACTCCGACCGCCGCGAGCTGCTCACGCTGTCGACGTCCGGCCACTACTTCACCGACCTGCTCTACCAGATCTGGGAGCGCACCGGCTTCCCGTTCCCCGCGCTCGACGACCTCGACCCGATCGTGCGCGACGCGGTGCTCAACCCGCTCATCCCCGCCAAGGCCGAGCACATCGCGACCGCCGACCGGGGGCTGCTCTGGGTCTACATGCGGTCCTGGTCGGCCCTCTACGGCGTCGTGACGCTGGAGTCCACCGGCCACTGCGACCCGCGGATCATCCAGAGCGCCGCCCTCTTCAAGGCGACGATGGTCGACTGGCTCGAGCCGCTCGGCCTCGTGGGCGACGACAAGGCCCGGCTCGTCGCGCTGCTCGACGCCGAGATCGCCCGCGGCTGACCCCCACGATCTGCCCACCTTGCGGGCCCGAGTTGCCCACCTTGTGGGCCCGAGATGCCCACCTTGCGGGCCCGAGATGTCGCGCTCGCGGTCAGCCGACGAAGGTGGGCACCGCCGCGCGCACCGCTGCCGCGTCGTCGTACGACGCCAGCAGCGCGAGGAGCAGGATCCGCCCCTGGCCCGCGCGGAGCGTGCCGAGCGGGACGGCACCTGCGTCGATGAGGTCTGCGCCGCCGCCCCCACCTCCGTAGCCGGCGAAGACCGGGCCGGCGTCGACGCGGGTCGTGAGGCCGACGACCACCCCCGCCCGCGTCAGGTCCTCGACGGCGCGGACGATCGCGGGGTTGGCGTTGCCCGCGCCGGTCGCGACCAGGACGACACCGCGGGCGCCGGCCGCGGCGAACGCCGCCAGGGCCGTGCCGTCGACGCCGGGATAGACCGCGGCGATGTCGACCCGGATCGACGCGAGGCCGGCGAGGTCGACCGGCGGGTGCTCCCGGTGCGCGGGCTGGCCATCGACCACGAGCCGCCCGCCCTCGACCCGGCCGAGCGGCCCGCTGTCGGGTTGGGCGAACGCGGTCACCTCGTGGGTGTGCACCTTGCGGGTGCCGCGCGCGGCGAGCACGAAGCCGTCGAAGACGACGAGGACACCGAGACCGCGAGCAGCCGGGTCCGAGGCGACGCGGAGCGCGTCGGTGAGGTTGCCGGGGCCATCGGCGTCGGGTGCGTCGGCCGGACGCTGCGCACCGGTGAGCACCACCGGCCGCTCGTCGCGGTGGACCAGGTCCAGGAGGTAGGCCGTCTCCTCGGCGGTGTCGGTGCCGTGGGTGACGACGACGCCGACGACCGTCGGGTCCCCGAGCGCGACCTGGACCTCGCGCACGATGAGCGCCTGGTCGGCGGGAGTGAGCGCCGAGCTGTCCTTGGCGAGGAGGTCACGGGCGACGACCTCGACGTCGCCGAGGTCGAGCCCGGTCAGCAGCGCGGCGACCGCGTCGGTGGGAGCCGCAGCCCCGCGCTCGTCGCGACGGCTCGCGATGGTGCCGCCGGTGCCGAGGACGACGACCCGCCGGCTCACGGGTTGACCAGCTCGTCGACCCATCTCGGCACCAGGTCACCCGCACGGCCGTGCCGGGCCTCGTGGAAGAAGTGGGTGCCCTCGCTGGCCACCAGGTTGAGCTCGAGCGTCCGGGCGCCGTACGCCCGCGCCTGCTGGACGAAGCCCGCCGCGGGATAGACCGCGCCGGACGTCCCGATCGAGACGAAGAGGTCGCACTCCACGAGGGCGTCGACGATCTCGTCCATGTGGTAGGGGATCTCCCCGAACCAGACCACGTCAGGCCGCAGGTCGCCCTTGCCGCAGGACCCGCACGGCGGCGCGCCGAGCATGTCTCCCTGGAACGGCGTACGACGACCGCAGCGCACGCACAGCGACGACAGCAGCTCGCCGTGCATGTGGACGACGCGGTGGGAGCCGGCCCGCTCGTGCAGGTCGTCGATGTTCTGGGTGACCAGCATCAGGTCGTCACCGAGGACCCGCTCCAGCGCGGCCAGCCCGACGTGCGCCGGGTTCGGGCCGACGTGGGCGAGCGCCGCCCGGCGCTCGTCGTAGAAGCGCAGCACCAGCTCGGGGTCCGCCAGGAACCCCTCGGGCGTCGCCACGTCCTCGACCCGGTGACCCTCCCAGAGCCCGTCGGCGTCGCGGAACGTCGGGACCCCGCTCTCGGCGGAGATGCCCGCCCCCGTCAGCACGACGACCTTCACGGCCGCGACTCTACGGAATCCGGCGACCGAAGGTGATTCTGGGCGTGGCCCGCACCGTCAGCGGACGAGGCGTCGGAGCACCTCGGAGGTCAGCGGCACCCGGGCCAGGTTCCACTCGTCGCGGCTGCGCACCTGGCTCGTGGCCCAGAAGACCATGGTGCGCTGCCCGAGGAGGCGGCTCAGCTCGGCGTAGGACCGGCCGTTGCCTCCGTTGTGCCAGGCGACCCGACCGACGACGGTGTCGATGAGGACCCAGCCGTAGCCGTAGCGCGTGTCACCACCCGGCTCTTCGAGGACCCGCGGCCGGAAGAGCGCACGCTTGGCGGGCCGGTCGAGGACGCGGTCGCCGATGAGCGCGTGGTGCCAGCGCACCAGGTCACGGGCTGAGGAGAGGATCCCGCCGTTGCCGTGCAGGTTCCAGAACGGACCGTCGGCTGCCCAGGGCTGGTCGATCGGCCGGCCGTGGGACCGGCCACGGGCGTCGTACTCGACCGCGACGGACCGGGACTCCCAGTCGGGGAGGACGTAACCGGTGCTCCGCATCCCAGCGGGAGCGAAGAGGTGCTCAGCGAGGAACTGCTCGTACGACATGCCCGACGCGCGCTCCACGACGACCGCGAGCAGGCTGTAACCGACGTTCGAGTAGTGGTACGTCGCGCCGGGGCGCGAGCGCAACGGCGACGCCAGGGCCTGCTCGATCAGCTGCCGGCGCGTCAGCGGCTCGTCGTCCGCCCCGAGCGAGCCGACCAGCCCGGAGGTGTGGGTGAGGAGGGGCCGGGCGGTGATCGGGCGCTTGTCCGCGGGGACGGACCGCCCGACCCAACGTCCCAGCCGGTCGTCGACGTCGAGCCTCCCCATCATCTGGAGCTTCACGATCGCAGCCGCGGTGAACTGCTTGGTCACCGAGCCGATGTCATAGACCGTGTCGCAGTCGGCAGCCGTGCCGGCCTCCCGGTCGACGATCCCGAAGCCCCGGCAGATGACCTCCCGACCGCGCACCGCGACGAGCGTCCCGCTCGCACCGTCGGGGACCGCCCGGTCGAGGTAGCGGTCGATCTCCCCACGCTGGGTCGACTCCGTGCGGGCGGCCGCCCCAGCGCTACCGACCGTCGCCGTCAGCGCAAGTGCCGCGAGGACGACGCTGACCCTTCGCACCCTGTCAGTAGATCACGGGAGGGTGAGGAGAAAAAGTTCGTCGGACCGGCGTAAGGACCACGGCTCCGCACACGTCCACTAGGTGTGATCACCCTTGCTGACCGGGTACGGACACTCGTCCCACCGTTCGTCGTCCTCGTCCTCTTCGTCCTCGGCGGGTGGCTCATCATCGCCGCGCGCACCCCCGCGTCGAACGCCGACGCTCCCTCCGAGGACGGCGCAGGTCCACCCGCGCGAGCCGCGGAGGTCCTCACCGACCCTGCCCGGGTCGACCCCGCGCTGGCGCGTCAGGTCCTCGCCGTCACCCAGAACGACGCCGGCTGGCTGCTGGTCGTCACCTCGCCCGGTACGACGACCGAGCACGCCGGCGACCTGTGCGCCGCCCTGGAGCAGTCCGGCGCGCTGTCCGCCGGGTTCATCATGGTCGTCGACCACCGGCACCGGCTGGTCCAGGCCTGCTGACCGGAACCGGTGCTGGCGGTCGCGGCTCAGCCTCCGTCAGCCGGCGACCGGAACGACGGAGCGGTGCGTCCCTCGCCCCAGTAGGAGCCACCGTCGTCCTGCCAGTGGTCGTCGGGATCGACGTCCGGATGCTCCGAGGCGACGTCGAGCAGGTCACCGGCGGCATGGGTGTTGCCCGCCGTCGCAGCAGCCAGCAGCGCCTCCTCCCCCTGGGCGGGGGTGAACCCCGGCGGCACGACGAGCACGTGCAGCACGGTGCGGTCGGAGGTCTTCAGCTCGATGAGGTGGGTGTCGTCCGCCGGGAAGGAGCCGACCTTGACGTAGCCGCGCCGCACAGGAATCCGCCGCGGAGCGGGATCCCAGTCGGGCGGCGAGAACAGTGCACGCACGATGCGACCGAACTCGGGCGGCAGGTTGTCCACGAGGTCGGCAAGCTCCACCGCGAGGTCGCGGCTCTGGGGCCACCAGCCGCCGTCGAGCCGATCGGCCCCCATCGTGCGGCCCATCCGGAGGCGGAGCGGGACCCGGTCGGCGAGCGGTGAGGGGAGCCCCTGCTCCGAGAGATCGGGAAGGGGAAGGACGGGTGTGCCTGGCGTCGTCATGACGGCCACCTCTCGACCGGCCCGCGGACTCCGAGCGGAGGCGTCGAGGTGACCGGTCACCCTCGACACTACTCCTCGGCCCCTACTGCCCTCCGACTGCGGACGAGCGGGCGATCAGTAGTACCAGGGATACGGTGACCAGTCGGGGTCGCGCTTCTCCAGGAACTGGTCGCGGCCCTCCTGGGCCTCGTCGGTCATGTAGGCCAGGCGGGTGGTCTCGCCGGCGAAGAGCTGTTGGCCGACCAGGCCGTCGTCGGGGAGGTTGAAGGCGTACTTCAGCATCCGCATCGCGGTGGGGCTCTTGCCGTTGATGATGCGACCCCACTCCAGGGCGACCTTCTCGAGGTCGGCGTGGGGGACGGCGCGGTTGACGGTGCCCATCCGCATGCCATCGGCGGCGTCGTACTCCTCGGCGAGGAAGAAGATCTCCCGCGCGTACTTCTGGCCGACCTGACGGGCCAGGTACGCCGAGCCGTAGCCGCCGTCGAAGGAGCCCACGTCGGCGTCGGTCTGCTTGAAGCGGGCGTGCTCGGCGCTGGCGAGCGTCAGGTCGGAGACGACGTGCAGCGAGTGGCCGCCGCCGGCCGCCCATCCCGGCACCACGCAGAGGACGATCTTCGGCATGAAGCGGATCAACCGCTGGCACTCCAGGATGTGGAGGCGCGCGAGCTTGGCCTTGTCGATCGCGCTGGGCTCGGACGCGCCGGTCGCGCCGGCGGCGTACGTCGCCCCCTGCTCCTCGTACTGGTAGCCCGCCTTGCCGCGGATCCGCTGGTCGCCACCGGTGCAGAAGCTCCGCTTGCCGTTCTTGGGCGACGGTCCGTTGCCGGTGAGGATCACGCAACCCACGTCGGCCGAGGTGCGCGCGTGCTCCAACGTGCGGAGCAGCTCGTCGACCGTGTGCGGCCGGAACGCGTTGAGGACGTCGGGGCGGTCGAACGCGATCCGGACGGTGCCGTGCGCCTTCGCTCGGTGATAGGTGAGGTCCGTCAGGTCCGAGAAACCGGGGACCTCGTCCCACGCCTCCGGGTCGAACGTCTCCGACACGCCTTCGATCGCACTCATGGCTGCGAGGCTATCGAGACGTCGAGGACCTCAGGCGACGGGCTCCAGCAGGAAGACGGGGATCTCCCGGTCCGTCTTCTCCTGGTACGACGCGTAGGTGCTCCAGGTGGCGACGGCGTGGTCCCAGTACTCCCGGCGCTCGGCCCCCTCCGCCCGGCGCGCGCGGTAGAGCGCGGGCTCGGGACCGTCCTGGAGCTGGACGACCGGATCTGCCTCGAAGTTGGCCACCCACGCCGGGTCCTCGGGAGCACCGCCCTTGGACGCGATCGCGACGTAGACGCCGTCCTTCTCCACGCGCATCACCGGGTTCTTGCGCAGCTTGCCCGACTTCGCGCCGCGCGAGGTGATCACCACGATCGGCCAGTCGGGGTTGTCGCGCAGGACATTGGCCTCGCGCCCGCCGCTGGCTTCGTAGGTCTCCACCTGGTCGCGCACCCACTGCGCGGGGCTCGGCTCGTACTCGCCGTCGAGAAGTTCAGTCATACCTGGCTCAATGCCCGCCAGGCCGACCGGCATTCCCGGGCACTCCCGAGCAGCTCCGGGCAGTCCCGGTCAGGTGGCGGCGATGGTGACCGCGAGCGCGGACAGGTGACCGAGCCGCGCGAGCTCGGAGTCGACGAACTCGGGGCCGCCGCGGCGACCGATCACGACGATCTCGTTGCCGTCGAGCCGCGCCGCCGCATAGAGCGTCACGTCGTCCTCGGTGGGCGGGTCCAGGCGGCTGGCCACCTCGAGGTCCACGAACTCCAGGTCGTCCGGCGCCGCGCTGGTGCCGTGGACGACACCCTTCGCCCGGTGCACGCGCGCGCCCCAGTCGGCACGGAACGTCCGCGGCAGCAGGTCGACCAGCCGGTCGAGGGCGCCGTCCGGGTCGACCGTGAGCTCCTCGACCGCCTCGAGGTCGAGCACCAGGTTGCCGCCCGCCGGGTAGCGGCTGATCCACACCACCTGCACGCCCTCGAGCGCGTTGCAGGCCGACACGATCGAGTCGGGCATGGTGCCCTCGACGGTCTCGAGCAGGACGTCGTCGAGCGCCGTGCCGTCGTCGCGCTTCTCGACGATCTCGATCGCCTCGATGTCGCCGCCGGCCATACCGATCGCCGTCGCCACCCTGCCCAACGACCCGGGGATGTCGGGCAGCTCGACGCGAAGGAGGAACGGCATACCCGTGAGGCTAACCGTCCCAGGTTGCCGGATCGTTTCCGGGCGGCGGGGTGAGACCTCAGCCGTCGGCCAAGCGGTGCGCGAGCCCGCTCGCCCGCTGGGCGCGGCGCTCCACCGCGGCGACGACCGACTCCGGGGTCCCGACCACGTGCACGCGGTCCTTGGCCCGGGTGACCGCCGTGTAGAACAGCTCTCGGGTGAGCAGCGGCGAGTCGGCCGGCGGCAGCAGCAGGGTCACCTCGGACACCTGGCTGCCCTGGCTCTTGTGGATCGTCATCGCGTGCAGCGTCTCGACCGCCCCGAGTCGCGCCGTCGCGAGCCGCAGGTGGGTGCCGACCCCCGCGACGACGCCGCGCAACCGGTCACCCTCCCGGACCACGACGCCGGTGTCTCCGTTGAACAGCCCGAGCCCGTAGTCGTTGGCGGTGACGAGGATCGGTCGGCCGGCGTACCACTCCTGCCAGACGGAGGGGTCCTGGTCGGCCATCAGTCGCTCGGTCAGCCGGTTCCAGTGGGCGACGCCGTGAGGACCGTCGCGGTGGGCGCACAACAGCCGGTGCGCATCCATCGCCGCGAGCGCAGCCTCCGCATCGCCCGCCAGCGCCGCCGCCCGTACGGCGAGCGCGTGCTCCAGCAGCCGGGCGCGGAGGCCGTCGGCGTGCTCGACGGGGTCGAGCAGCTCGATCCGGTCGTCACCCTCGGTCAGCAGCGCGAGCACCCGATCGGGGTCACCCACGCGCAGCGCACCGGCGAGGGCACCGATGCTCTCCCCGAACCGGTGGGTGGTGCGCAGGCCCGTCACGGCCTCGGGCGCGCGGCTGGTGAGGCCCTGCACCAGGTCGGCGAGGACCGCACCGGCCTCGACGCTGGCGAGCTGGTCGGCGTCGCCGACGAGGACCAGCCGGGCGTCCGGGCGCACGGCCTCGAGCAGCCGGGCCATCATGGTGAGCGACACCATCGACGTCTCGTCGACCACCACCACGTCGTGGGGCAGCTTGTTGCGGCGATGGTGGCGGAACCGGTTGCGCGACCCCGGGGTCCACCCGAGCAGCCGGTGCAGGGTCGACGCGCTGATGCCGCGGAGCCGGTCGCGGTCGGCAGCATCGAAGCGGCTCTCGGCCTGCGACTCCTCGACGGCCTGCTGCAGGCGTGCGGACGCCTTGCCGGTCGGCGCGGTCAGGGCGATCCGCAGCGGCGCCTCGGACTGCTCGGCGAGCAGCGCCAGCAGGCCGGCGACCGTCGTGGTCTTGCCGGTGCCGGGTCCGCCGGTGAGGACGGTCGTCCACTGGCGGGCCGCGGCCAGGGCGGCGGCGCGCTGCTCGTCGTACCCCTCGGGGAAGAGCCGGTCGGCCGTCGCGGTCAGGGCGGCCTCGTCGACGACGGGCGCGGGCGCACCGAGCCGGCCGAGGAGGTCGTCGCGCACCTGCCCCTCCTCGCGCCAGAACCGGTCGAGATAGAGCAGCGCGCCCTCGCGCCGGAGCACTCCCGCCCCGGTCAGCGGGCTGCCCTCGATCGCCCGCTGCCAGCCGTCGCGGTCGGGCCAGGGCAGGTCCGCTGCCCCGTCACCGGTGGCGAGCTCGGCGAGGTCGACGCAGACCGAGCCATGGCGCGCGGCGCGGACCGTCACCGCCACGGCGAGGGCCACCTGCTCGTCCTCCTCACCGGCGAGCGCGCAGATCCGGGCCGCGGCGTGGACGTCGGCCGCGGTGAGCAGCCCGGCCCGGTTGAACGTCGCGAGCAGACCGGTGGCCCCGGCAGCGATCCGGTGGTCGTGCAGGTCCTCGACCTCGAACACCTCGGTCATCGCTCACCTCCGTCGAGCAGGTCGGAGAGGGCGACCACCAGTGCTGCCGCAGGGCGCCAGCTGAACACCCCGCACGGGACGCCGTCGACCTCGGGGGTGTCGGGGCCGCACATGCCTCGCACGTAGAGGTAGAGGACCCCGCCGAGGTGGGTCTCCGGGTCGTATCCGGGGAGCCGCCAGCGCAGGTAGCGGTGGACGACCACGGAGTAGAGCAGGGCCTGGAGCGGGTAGTGCGAGTGCAGCATCGCCTCCGCCAGCAGGGGCGGCGCATAGTCGGCAGCGGTCACCGGCCGACCCACCTCGCCGAGCCGGTTGGTCTTGTAGTCCACGACCACGAACCGACCCGATGGCAGCCGGAGCACGACGTCGATGCTGCCGGAGAGGTAGCCGCGGAGCGTCTGCTCGGCGAGCGGCGGCACCTCGAGCTTGTCGGCGTAGGCGACCAACGGGTCGGCCGCGGCGAGGTGGGCCCGGAGGAGCGGCGCGAGGTCGCGGAGTCGTACGTCGGCAACGGCGGGCAGGCCGCTCAGGTCGCCCCCGGCGAGCGGGATCTCGAAGTCGAGCTCGCGGAGCCGGTCCCGCAACGGGATCGCGGCGAGGGTCAGCCCGTCGGCGAGCGGCCCGAGCGACGTGGCGTTCATCGGCAGCAGGGCGTCGGCGAGCGCGTCCGGCGAGGTGTCGGCCGGCCACCAGCGCAGCTGCTCGGCGACGCGGGTGTGCAGCTCGGCCCGCAGGTCGGGCGCCTCGGGGTCGGCGTGCTCGAGCACAGCGTGGACCAGCGACCCGAAGCCCGCTCCTGCAGGCAGGTCCGACATCGGCGACGCGAGATCGGCGGCCTCCTCGATCCAGGCCTCGCCGCGACCCTGCTCCTCGGGATCGCCCTCATCGGGCTCGTCGTCCTTGGCCCGCGTCTCCGGTTCGCTGGTCGCGATGACCTGCTCCTCGACCCGGATCAGCCCGGAGTACGACGTCCGGCGCCACTCGGTGTCGACGACCCGCTCGAACACTCGCGCGCCGAGCGGCCGGTCGTCGGGGGGAGCCGGGTCGAGCCGGGCCCCGCCCGCCGAAGCGACCTCCGCGACGGGCCCCCCGAACTCGGTCTCGATCAGGTGCAGGATCTCGGCGGCGCGCTCGTCGGACTGCACGGGCGCCTGGTCGAGCACGACCCGGTCGCCGGGGCGACGACCGAAGATCATCCGGTGGAGCGCACCCCGCTCGCAGCCGTCGGCCGGCGCCCACCAGGCCACGACCTGGGACTGGGCCCGGGTGAGCGCGACATAGAGCTTGCGCAGGTCCTCGCCGCCCTCCTCCGCCTGGTGCGCCTGGCGACTGAAGGACCACTGCCGGCCGGCGCCTCCGACGTCGAGCACCCGACGCAGGGCCGTGGGGTCGGAGCGGTCGTGGAAGAGCGCGGTGGACGCGGGTCGCTCGTAGAAGTTGAAGGCGTAAGGGAGGTAGACGACCGGGTACTCCAGCCCCTTGCTGCCGTGGATCGTCACGATCTGCACGGCCTTGGCGTCGGAGTCGAGCCGACGCGGCCGCTCCCCTGCGGCCGTGCGCAGCCGCTCGTCGCGGAACCACTCGAGCAGCGCGGTGAGACCGAGCCGGTCGCGGACCGCGCGGTCGTGGAGGAGCTGGCCGAGGTGACGTACGTCGGTCAGCAGCCGCTCGCCGCCGCGGTGGCTGAGGATCCGGTCGCTGAGGCCGCGTTCCTCGAGCGCCTCCACCATCGCGGCCACGCCGCGGCTGCGGACCAGGAGGGCCGCGTCACGGAGCTCGTCGGCGATCTCGCCGGTGAGGGCGTCCCCGCCGCCGACGAGAGCCGCTGCGTCGTGGCCGAAGAAGCAGGTGAGGCCGGCCGCCCGCACCAGCGGCGAACGGTGCGGTGCGCCGAGCGCCTTGAGCAGCGCGATCCAGTCGTCGGCCGCCGGGGTCAGGAAGATGTCGCCCCCACCGTTGAGCACCACCGGGACCCGGCACCGCTGGAGAGCCGTCTGCACCCGCTCACCCTGGGTGCGGTCCGAGACGAGGACGGCGACCTGGTGGGCCTGGAGCTGCTCCCCGGCCCAGGTCGCGCCGCTGCCGAGCAGCCCGGCCACGTCGGCAGCCAGGTCGTCGGCGATCCGGTCGCGGGCCGGCCACCACGACACCTTGCCGTCGGTCAGCTTGAGGTCGCCGCGGGGCAGGCGCCGCAGTCGGAAGGGAGCCGGGGACGGGGCCCCGGCGAGTCGGGACTCCTGGTGGAACGCCTCGACCGGGTGCACCACGATCTCGCTGCTGCCGAGACCGGCGTTGCCGATCGACGCGTTGAGCCGGTCGACCAACGCAGCGTCGGACCGGCGGTTGGTCGCCAGGGTGAACCGGCTGCCGGCCCGGGCCGCCGCCGCGAGGTAGGTGTCGACGTCGCCACCGCGGAACCCGTAGATGGCCTGCTTCGGGTCGCCGATCAGGATCAGCGTCGCGTAGCCGTGGAAGGCCCGCTCGAGGACCTGCCACTGCACCGGGTCGGTGTCTTGGAACTCGTCGACCAGCACGATCCGCCAACGGCTGCGCATCCGGGCCCGTGCCGGCGCGGCGTCGTCCTCGAGGGCGTGCGCGAGGCGGCCGAGCAGGTCGTCGTAGGACTGGATGCCCAGCCGCTGCTTGCGGCGCTCGACCTCGGCGCGGACCCGCTGGGCGAAGTCGGTGCGGGCGGCGGCGCCCGGGTGGCTCGGGTCGGCCGCGGCGAGGTCGACGTTCTGGTGCATGATCGCGTCGCGAGCGATCGCGGCCGCGGTGGCACGGTCGAACGGCGGCGCGTCGGACCGGTGGCCGTTGTCGGCGAGGTAGAGGTCGTCGACGACCTCGAGCACGAGCTCGTCGAGGGACTCGACGAGGCTCGCCGTCGTGTCGCTCTCGCTGGCCACGCCGAGCGACCTCAGCACGACGTGGCAGAACTGGTGGGTGGTGGCGATCGTCGCGCTGTCGAAGGCGGCGAGCGCGTCGCGCAGCCGCTCCTGGCGCACGGCGAGGTCGGCCGGGCCGACGTCGAGGAGGTGCCGGAGGAGGTCGTTGTCGGCGTCGGCGTCTCCGGTCGCCAGCTGGCGTGAGACCGCGCGCTCGGCGCTCGTCAGCTGCTCCCGGACCCGCGCCCGCAGCTCCTGGGTCGCCGCCCGGCTGAAGGTGATGACGAGCATCTCGTCGAGCGTCGCCACCCCCTCCGCGACGTAGCGGGTCACCAGGGCGCCGACGGTGAACGTCTTGCCCGTGCCGGCACTCGCCTCCAGCAACGTCGTGCCCGACGGCAGCGGGCCGGTCAGGTCGAAGGGCTGCAGGTCCGTGGTGCTCGTGGCGCTCACCAGCTCCCCACCTCGCTCTCGAGCAGGGGTGCCCACACCCGCATCGCGAGCGACCCGAAGCGGGTCGTCTCCGGCCCCTCCGTCCGTCGGTCCTCGCCCGGCAGCGGGGCCCGATCGCCCCAGACCACGACGTGCTCGGCGTCGGCGACCTCGCCGTCGTACCTCCCGTCCTTGCGCCACAGGAAGCGCGCCTTGCCGAACGCCACGTCGGGCTCCATGTGCGTCCGGCGGTTGCGGGCGTACTGCAACGAGGTCTTGAGCGGCAGCGGGAGCGGCGCTGCCAGACCCTCGTCCCGGATCGCGACCAGGTCGCGCAGCCACCCGACGGCCCGGTGGTCGAGCGGCGCCAACCGGGACACCTCGACCTCGCTGCGGCCCCACCCCTCCGGTCGGCCGATCGCCAGGCTCCGCCAGGGCCGGTCCGCGTCGCTCGCGGTCAGGGCGAGCAGCTTGACCCACGAGTGCAGCCGGTGCTTCGGGCCGAGCTTGGAGTAGCTGACCCGCACGAGCAGGTCGCCGTACAGCTCGGGCACGGTGCCGCGCAGGCGCCGACCGTCGCCGAGGTCGACGTCGACGTCGACCGCGCGGGGCGACGAGGCGGTGGCCGCGAGCGCCTCCTTCGCCAGGGGCACGGCACGGCCGACGATCTTGTGGAGGATCCGCCCACCCAGCTCTCCCGGCGGTACGACGCCGCGGCGTCGCTCGCGCTCGAGGGCGCTGTCGGGGTGGTGCCCGCGCATCAGGTCGCGGAGGATCCGATCGCCGACGGGCCACTCCTCCAGGGCACTGAGGGTGATCGGGATCCGGTCGTCGACAGGTTCGTCCTCGCGGGGCAGGGCGATGCCGAGCCGCTGCTTGAGGAACCCCTTGACCGGCCCCCCGAAGAAGTCGACCAGGTCGTCGAGGGCGACGTCGGCCGGGGCAGCGGGCGACAACGCGTCGGGAAGGAACGGCGGCGGCTCGTGGCGCTCCCGCTCGACGGCGCGGGCGCCGGCGAGGGCGAACCGGTCGAACGCGAAGGGCCGACCGGGCACCAGCGCGTCAGCGACGAGGTTGCGCCGGTCGAACGGCTGGAGCGGGTGCGCGACGGTGATCCGCTCGCGGACCGGGCCGTCCGGGTCGGACGCGGTCAGGTCGAGAGCATCGAGCAGCTCGCCCACCGGTACCGCGGGCGAACGAGCCTGCCCGGTGAACTCGTTGGCGCCGGTGTAGGTGATCACGAGCGTGTCGGTCGCGGCGAGCACGGCGTCGAGCAGCAGCTGCCGGTCCTCGCTGCGCGCGTCGCGCTCGCCGGTCAGCGGCCGCCGGGCCAGCAGGTCGTCGCCGTCGGTGACGCCGACCCGCGGGAAGACGCCGTCGTCGAGGCCGAGGAGACACACGACCCGGTGGGGCACCGACCGCATCGGGACCAGGGTCGAGACGGTCAGCACGCCGGTGCGGAAGTTGGCACGGGTGGGGCGGCCGGCGAGACGGTCGGAGAACATCGCGCGCACGTCCGGCAGACGGAGCTCCACGTCCGCGCCCGCGCTGGAGCGCAGGCCGTCGAGCTCGCGCTGCACCTGACCGAGTTGCCAGGAGTCGCTGGGCCGGACCGAGGTCAGCGCGCCCACGCCGTCCTCGATCGCCTCCAGCCAGTGGTCGAGCGGGTGGGTGCCGACGAGTCGGTCGGTGACCGCCTCCAGTCGGGACACCAGCTCGGTGAGCCGACCGATCAGGTCGACGTCACCGCTGCCGACGTCGTCGAGCGGCAGGGTGCCGCCGAGCAGGAGGTCGCTGTCGTCCGACAGCGCCACCCCGGTGAGCAGCCGGTCCAGGCCCGCGCGCCAGGTGTTGTCGGGGAAGCCGGCGAGGCCGAAGTCGGCACGGTGGGCTCCGTCGAACCCCCACTTGACGCCGGCCTGCTGGAGCCACGTCGCGAGCAGGTCGAGGTCGGCGTCGCGCAGGCCGAAGCGGCGGCGTACCGGCTCGGCGTGCGCCAGGTCGAGGACATCGCCGACACCCACCCGGCCGCCGGCGAGGTCGAGCAGCCGGGCGACGACCGCGAGCAGCGGGTTGGTCTGGTCGAGCGCGCGGTCGGCCAGGCTCACCCGGAGCCGGTGGGCGGGATGACCGTCGGGGCCGACCACGTCGGCCAGGCCGAAGGCCGCCGACAGCAAGGGGGCATAGCTCTCGATGTCCGGGCACATCACCAGCACGTCGCGCGGCTCGAGCGCGGGGTCGTCGGCGAGCAGCCCGAGCAGCACCTCGCGCAGGACCTCGACCTGACGGGCGGGCCCGTGGCAGGCGTGCAGTTGGACGGACCGGTCGTCCGGCCGGAGGGACCTGGTGTCGGACCGGCCCGGGGCGTTGGCCCGGAGGTCGGCCTGCAGCCAGCCGAGGAGGGTGTCCGGCGTCGCCGGCTCCGCGGGCGAGGGTCGGTCGTCGTACGACACTGCGCTCAAAGTCCGCTGCAGCTCGCGGGTGTCGCGGCCGAGGGTCGCGAGCAGCGGGTGGCCGACCTGCGCGTGGGAGCGGTCCGCCTCCCGCGGCACGACGCCGCGGAGGCCGCTGAGCCGTGACCAGAGCGCTGCCGACGGGTGCGGCAGCCACAGGTGCACCTCACGGCCGGCGGCGAGCGCGTCGAGCAGGGCGAGGTCGGCGGCCGCGAGCCGGGTGTGCCCGAACAGGTTGACCCGGGCCGGCAGGTCGACCGACCCGGCATCGGCGCGGAGACGCTCGATCGCGGCTGCCTGCCGCTGCACCGGGTCGGGCACGTCGAGGGCG
>NZ_JACEFC010000079.1 GCF_014180715.1 Nocardioides stalactiti
CCTGCTCGCGGCGCCCGACGCCGAGCCCGGCACCCCCATGATCGGCCTGACCGAGCCTCCGGGCCCCGGCCCGCGGTTCCAGGACCTCGTCGCCGACGAGCCCCTCCAGGTCGAGCTGTACGACGGCTTCGACTTCTGGGTCTCCGACGTGGAGGAGTCCCCGGAGCTCGCCGACGCCCTCGACCAGGCCCAGGGCGCGGCCGCACCGACCGCCCGGCTCGCCTCGGTCCCGGCGGCCTACTGGACCCACCTGGGCGACAAGGAGTTCCTGCGCTGGGTGATGCCCCAGCCCGAGGACCTGCTGCTCGACGCGTTCGCCCGGCTGCACGCCGCCGGCGAGGACCGCGTCGTCGCGGACGCCCGCCTGATCGGCATGTTCCGTGCCCACGGGGTCGTCGCGCCCGTGTGGGAGCTGCCCGTCGGCACCGGAGTCGAGGGGGTCGAGGACGCGGCGGCCGAGCTCCAGGCGCGCCTCGAGGCGGCACTGGCCGACGACACCGAGCTGACCACCGAGCAGCGCTCGGCCCGCGCCGGGTTGGCGAACCGGCAGGTCACCATCCGCTGATCCGCGCTGCCGAACCGTGCGGGTTCGTCGGCCGAACCGTGCGGGTTCGTCGGCCGAACCGTGCGGGTTCGTCGGCCGAACCGTGCGGGTTCGTCAGGCGGCGGAGAGTGCCCAGGCCTGGAGGCGCGAGTAGCCCTTGACCGAGAGTCGTCGTACGCGACGGAAGCGGTAGGGCGACGCCTCGTCGTGCACGTGCTCGGCCTCGCCGACCTCCGGCGCGTCGGCGCCGGTCAGCCCGGCATACAGGCCGCGGTCGACGAGGACGGTGCCCGGCCGGGCGACGCTGGTGAGCCGGGCGGCGATGTTGACGACGGGTCCGAAGACGTCGCCGAGCCGGGTGACGACCTCGCCGTAGGCGACCCCGGCCCGGACCGACGGGAAGCCGTCGTCCTCGTCGGCACCGCGGCGGGTGAGCTCGAGCGCGATCGCCGCAGCGGCCTGGGGGGTGTCGGCGACGATGAGCAGCTCGTCGCCGATGTTCTTGATGATCCGGCCGCCGTTCTCGATGACGATGTCGAGCGCCGCGGTCTCGAACGCCTCGAGCCACGCCACCAGCTCGCGATCGGTCAGGGTCCGCGACCGGGTCGTGTAGCCGACGATGTCGACGAAGCAGACCGCGGCGTTGCTGGTCCGGGCGCCGGCGCTGGTGCTTGCGAGCAGGCGCGAGGTGACGCTGACGAGGTGGCGGCGCCAGACGTAGTTCTGGAGCTCCTCCACCTTGGGCAGCACGGTCTCGGCCAGCCCGCCGACGAGCGCGTCGGTGGAGTCGACCCCGGTCTCGGTGGCGATGTCGGCGAGCAGGCCGACCTGCCACTCGGCGAGCCGCGCGAAGCTGCGGCCGAGGGTGCGGACCAACCCGTCCTGACGGTCGTGGGAGAGGATCCCCAGGTCCATGAGGTCCTGGGTCAGGCGCAGGGCGTCGACATCGCGCTGGGTGAACGCGCGGTCGTCGGGGTCGGTGTGGGCGAAGCCCAGCAGGTGCCAGAGGGCACGGGATGCCTCGAGCTCGATCCCGGCCTGCTCGGAGACCTCGACCTGGGTGAGCGTCGGGGACTCCCCGAGCAGGCGCTGCTCGAGCTGGTCGAGCGCACCCGAGCCGGCCGAAGCCTCGCTCGGAGCGTCGGCGTCGGCCGGCGGCTCGGGTGCGTTCAAGGGTGGGTCAGTTGTTGACGCGCGACTGCGCGACCTCGAGGAGCGCCGCGTGGAAGCTCGGCATCTCCTTGTCGAGCTGGATGAGCGTCTCGTCGGTGAGGTGGATGGTGTCGAGCGGCGTGAGGGCGACGATCGTCGCGGTCCGCAGCGAGTGGCCCATGATCGCGGCCTCGCCGACGATGTCACCGGCTCCGAGCTGAGCGATCTCGGTGCCGTCGACCCGCACCGAGACGGTGCCGTCGAGGATGATGTAGGCCTTGTCCGCCGGGGTGTCCTTCCAGATCGGCGACCAGCCCTCAGGAAGATGCACTCGGCGCCCGAGGCCGCTGATCTTCGCGACCTCCTTCGGGGTGAAGTGCTCGAAGAACGTTGCCATGCTGACCCTTTCGCTGAGGTCTCCCCATGAGCGCGGCAGATCGCGCTGGTTGGACCCTATCCGCTACGCGGCGTCGTGGACATGAGTTGTGCGTCTCTTAGTCACCGAGCGGATCGCGCGCGATCGGGCAGCTCATGCACCGCGGGCCACCACGACCGGACCCCAGCTCGGACCCGGCGATGCGGATGACCTCGATGCCGGCCGCCTCCAGCCTGCTGTTGGTGCCGTCGTTGCGCTCGTAGGCGACCGCCAGTCGCGGCGCGAGGGCCAGGGTGTTGTTGCCGTCGTCCCACTGCTCCCGCTCCGCCTCGACCGGGTCGAGGCCGGTGTCGATCTGGTGCAGCGTGTCGAGCTGCATCGCCTTGGCGGCGGCGACGAGGAACGGCTCGGGCGCGGCGACGTCGAGCTCGAGGCGCTCGGGGTCGGAGTCGCCGCGTCGGGTGACGGCGTACGCCGTCAGGGTGTCGGCGACGTTGGGGTACATCACGACCTTGTCGACGTCGACCATGGTGCAGACGGTGTCGAGGTGCATGGTCGCGCGCTCCTGCGCGATCGGTACGGCGAGCACGGTCTCGGCCAGGCCGGTCTCGAACACCTGGCGGGCGAACCGCTCGGCGCCGGCGGGCGTCGTCCGCTCGCCGACCCCGACTGCGATGACGCCGGGCGCGAGCAGCAGCACGTCACCGCCCTCGACGTGCTCGAAGTGGTGGCCCAGGATCCGCTGGCTGCCGGCGAACCGCGGGTGGCGGCCGTAGATGAGCTCGGTCAGCTGGGTCTCGCGCTTGCGGGCCGGCATCGCCAGGGAGGTGATCGCGACCCGGTCGCGCACCCACACGGAGGAGTCGCGGGTGAAGAGCAGGTTGGGCAGCGGGTCGACGAGGAAGTCGTCGAAGGCGAGCAGCGACGTCACCAGGCCGAACCCGCCGCGCACCTCGTCGTTCCGGATCCCGGTGGTGAGGTAGACCGACAGCTCCTCGGGGGTGGCGTCGCCGAGGAAGCCGCGCAGGTAGAGCCGCAGCGTCTCGCCGAGGTCGAGGTCGGTCAGCGCGGTCTCGATGGCCAGGTGCCGGGCCTCGGCGTCGGCGAGGGTCTCCGTCAGCAGCTGGGAGAGGTAGAGGACCTCGACGCCGCGGCCGCGCAGCGCCTCGGCGAACGCGTCGTGCTCCTCCTGGGCCCGCGACACCCACGGGACGCCGTCGAAGAGGAGCCGGTCGTTGTTGCGAGGGGTCAACCGCTGGAGCTCGGCTCCGGGCCGGTGGAGCATCACCGTGCGCAGGCGCCCGACCTCGCTGTCCACGCCAGGGGCGACTCCGGGAGTTCCAGGGTTCTCGCTCATGCCACGCACCTTACTTGGATTGTCTGACAATCTGGAGTCTGCGGTTCAGTCCCGGGCGTCGAGACGTGCCTCGAGGGCCGTCACCTGTTCCTTGAGGTCGGCGATCGCGGCGAGGATCGTCGCGCCGGAGGCTTCGAGGTGTTGCTCCACCTCGCCGGCGAGCTCGGCGTTGTCCTCCGAGACCTCGTGGTTGAGAGCCTCCACCGCGACCGCGATGAACAGGTTGAGCACGATGTAGGTGGCGATCACGACGAAGGTGAGGAAGAAGGCCCAGGCCCATGGGTGGGCGTCGGTGCTCGGTCGGACCACGTTGGCCCAGTCGTCGCCGGTGGTGACCTGGAACAGCGAGAGGAGCGACTCGCCCAGTGTCCCGAAGTGCTCGGGATCGGTGTCGCCGAAGAGCTGGGTCGCCATCACGCCGCTGACGTAGAGCAGGATCACCAGGAGCAGGGCGATCGCCCCCATCCCGGGAATGGTGGCGACCAGCGCCGCGACCACGGTGCGCATCGAGCGCACGGTCGAGAGCAGACGGAGCACCCGCAGCACCCGCAGGACCCGCAGCACGCCGCTGGCGCTGCCCCCGGGCACGAAGGCGACCGCCACGACGAGGAAGTCGAAGACGTTCCACGCGCCGCGCCAGAACCGCCAGCCCTCGGCGAAGAGGCGCAGGCTGAGCTCGATGACGAAGACGACGAGCGTGCACCAGCCCACGACGTGGATGAGGTCGCCGTACTCGGTCATCCACCGGTCGGAGGTCTCCAGGCCGAGGATGGCCGCGTTGAGCAGGATCACCCCGATGACGAACCACTGGAACGTGGGTCGCTCGATCAGGCGCCGTGCCGCGTCGCGGGCGGAGGTGAGCGTCACCGCGGGGTCACCCTCGGAACGGGTCGGCCGGATAGACGCCGAGCACCTTGATGTCGGTGGTGAAGAAGGCCAGCTCCTCCAGCGCCCGCTTGAGGTCCGGGTCGTCGGGGTGGCCGTCGACCTCGGCGAGGAACTGGGTCGCGGCGAACTCGCCGCCGACCATGTAGCTCTCCAGCTTGGTCATGTTGATGCCGTTGGTCGCGAACCCGCCGAGCGCCTTGTAGAGCGCTGCTGGGAGGTTGCGCACGTTGAAGACGAACGTCGTGACGACCGGTCCGTCGTCTCGCGGTGCGGCGACGAAGTCGCGTGAGAGGACGACGAAGCGGGTCGTGTTGTGGTCCTCGTCCTCGACGTCGTCGCGCAGGACCTCGAGCCCGTAGATCTCCGCGGCGAGCGGCGGGGCGATCGCCGCCTGCGTCGGGTCGGCCGCCTCGGCGACCTCGCGCGCGGCGCCGGCGGTGTCCCCGGAGATGAGCGGGGTCAGTCCGAGCTCGCGGATGACCTTGCGGCACTGGCCCAGGGCGTGCACGTGGCTGTGGACGGTCCGGATGGTGTCGGTGGTGGCACCCGGCACCGCCATCAGCGAGAACTCGATCCGGAGGAAGTGCTCCGCCACGATGTGGAGGTCGGACTCCGGCAGGAAGTGGTGGATGTCGGCCACCCGGCCCGCGATGGAGTTGTCGATCGGGATCATCGCCAGCTCGGCGTCGCCACCGGTCACCACGGCGAAGACGTCCTCGAACGACGCGCAGGGGACCGACTCCCAGTCCGGATAGTGCTGCTTGCACACGAGGTGGGAGTTGGCGCCGGGTTCCCCCTGGTACGCGATGCGGGGCATGCGCTCAGGGTAGTGGCGCGTCGGCCCGACCCGTCGGGAGATCCGCTCTACCTTGTGCGCATGCCCACCGCGTTGGCCTTCTTCTCGGTCGTCCTGGCCGCCGCCGCCCTCCTCCTCGCCCTCTCGACGTGGATGCGGCTGCGGCCGACCAAGGACGCCGACCTGCCGACCGACGTGCTCGGTCTGCGGGGCGAGGTCGCTGCTCTCCGGCGCGAGGCCGCCGGCGCGCTGAGGCACCTCGCGGTGGTCCGGTACGACGCGTTCGAGGAGATGGGCGGCACCCTCTCGTGGTCCCTCGCGCTCCTCGACGACGGCGGCGACGGCGTGGTGCTGACCTCGATCCGCGGGCGCAACGAGGCGCGGACCTACGCGAAGAGCGTCACCTCGTGGCGCAGTGACCAGGACCTCTCGCCGGAGGAGACCGAGGCGATCGCGCACGCCCGGCCCTGAGGCCGACCGGTCGAGGTCGGCCGCGCCGGGGTCAGCGCGGCACGCGGACCAGCAGGCGGCCGTGGATGCACTCCATCTGCAGCTCGCGGCCCGACGTGATGAGGTCGCCGTCCAGCTGACGCGGGACCTCCTGCGAGGCGCGGACCGTCACGGAGCGCCCCGTGAAGCGGGCGACCGAGTCGCCGGCCTTCTCCTCGCGCCGGCTCAGCACCCGCACGAAGAGGGGGATCCAGCTGAGGAAGCGGCGCGGGTAGAGCAGGACGACGTCGAGCTGGCCGTCGTCGATCGCGGCGTCCGGGATGAGCACCATGCCGCCCTGCAGGCTGCCGACGTTGCCGACGACGCAGGTCCGGGCGCGATGCTTGGTGAACTCGCCGCCGTCGATCGAGACCTCGAGCCGCATCGTCGGGAACATCAACGACTTCAGGGCCGAGAGCACGTAGGCCAGCCAGCCGACCTTCTTCTTGATCTCCTCGTTGACGCCCTCCATGATCGCGGCGTCGAAGCCCATGCCGGCCATGACGAGGAAGTGGCTGTCGTCGAGGTTGTCGCCGGTCACCTTGACCATGTCGATGGCCCGGTCCTGGCCGTTGAGGGCGATGTCGATCGCCGCGCGGATGAAGAGAGGGATGTCGAGGTTGCGGGCCAGCAGGTTGCCAGTGCCCGCCGGAACGATGCCGACGGGGATCCCGGTGCCGGCGAGCTCGGCGCAGACCTCCCGGACCGTGCCGTCGCCGCCGCACACGATCACCAGGTCAGCGCCCTCGATCGACGCCAGCTCGGCCTGGCCGGTGCCGGAGTCCTCGACCGTGGTGAGGTACCACCGCGGTTCCTTCCACCCGGACTCGGTCGCCATCTGGTTGACGATCGCCTGGAACTGCGCGACGTCCTCGACCTTGATCGGGTTGAGCACCACGGCCAGGTCGTTGGTCGACGGGAACGCCTGCGGCAGCGGCGTCGCCTTGGCCGCGTGGCTGCGGGGCAGCGGGTTGTAGAGCGCCAGCCCGAGCAGGACCAGCCCGCCGCCGAGCAGCACGCCGCCCGCGAGGTCGGTCCAGTAGTGCCGGCCGAGCAGGACCCGGTCCGCACACACCGCCACGACGACGACCGTCAGGCCCACCCCCACGAGGCGGCGGATGGTCGCCCGGCGGATGAGCATGACGGCGAGCACGAGGGCCAGGCCGGCGAGCGCGGTCACCATCGAGGCGTGTCCCGAGGGGAAGGCCTTGTTGTCGAGCACCCAGGTCTGCGACTGCCACTCGGGCCGGTCGCGTCCGACGAGCCACTTCACCAGGTGGGTGACCCCGAAGGTGACGAGCGCGACCGCGACGACCAGCGCGCTCGCGCGCCGGTGGCCCTTGGCGAACATCGCGCCCGCGAGCGCGGTGGTGAGGACGGCGGTGCCGATGGTGCCGAAGATCGCCTCGACCACCAGGAGGACGTCGTGCAACATGTCCCTGCCGCTCGCCCACGACGCCATGTCCTCGCCGCTGGCGTCGAGGTCGGCGATCCAGGCCCAGTCCTGGCCGACGGCGACGGCGAGCACGCCGAAGAGCAGGAGACAGGCGACGGCGAAGCCCAGGGGAGTCTGACGAGGGCGGTCAAGCACCCGGCGAGGCTATCCGGTCGGCTCGCTACCGTCGTACTCGTGACCACGGATGCAGACCTGCCCACCGGCACCCCGCCCCTGCGTCGCCTCGGTAGGTCGGGGCTGGTGGTCTCGGCCGTCGGCCTGGGCTGCAACAACCTGGGCCGGCCCGGCACGGCGACCGAGTCCCAGGAGGGCTCCGACCGGGTCGTCGCCGCCGCGATCGACGCGGGCGTGACCCTCTTCGACGTCGCCGACACGTACGGAGGCCGGCCGGGCCTCGCCGAGGAGCGGCTCGGTGTCGCGCTCCGCGGCCGGCGCGACCAGGTCGTCGTGGCGACGAAGTTCGGGATGGACATGCAGGGCGCCAACGGGCCGGACTTCGGCGCCCGGGGCAGCCGTCGCTACCTCACGGCCGCCGTCGAGGCGTCCCTGCGCAGACTCGGGACCGATCGGATCGACCTCTACCAGTTCCACACCCCCGACCCGCTGACCCCGATCGACGAGACCCTGAGCGCCCTCGACGACCTGGTGCGGGCCGGCAAGGTCCGCTACCTCGGCCACTCCAACCGCGCCGGCTGGCAGATCGCCGAGGCCGAGCACGTCGCCCGCGAGCTCGGGGTGGAGCGGTTCGTGTCCAGCCAGAGCCAGTACAACCTCGTCGACCGGCGCGCAGAGCTCGAGGTGCTTCCGGCGTGCCGGGCCTACGGGCTCGGTGTGCTGCCCTACTTCCCGCTGGCCAACGGTCTGCTCACCGGCAAGTACGCGTCCGGCACCGCGCCGGCCGGGTCGCGGCTGACCCGGACCCGCCAGCACCTGCTGGGGGCGGCGACCTCGCCCGAGCTGCAGCGGTTCGCCGGGATCGCCGCGTCGCGGGGCGTCAGCCCGGTCACGGTGGCGATCGGCTGGCTGCTCGCGCAGCAGCCGGTGGCGAGCGTGATCGCCGGCGCCACCAGTCCCGAGCAGGTCGGGGCCAACGCCGCCGCCGGCTCGTGGGTGCCGACCGAGGAGGACCTGGCCGAGCTCGACGCGATCTTCCCGTCCCCCGAGCCGATCGCTCCCTTTTAGATTCGTTCGGCGTACGGCGCTCCCGATAGCCTCGGGCCATGATCGACCCGCGCATCCTCCGCGACGAGCCCGACCGCGTCCGAGCCGCCCAGGCCAAGCGCGGGCTGTCCGCGGACGTGGTCGACCGGGCGCTCGCCGCCGACACCGCGCGTCGTACGGCGATCTTGGCCTTCGAGGCCAAGCGCGGGGAGCAGAAGTCGCTGGGAGCCCTGATCCCGAAGGCGTCACCGGAGGAGAAGCAGGACCTGCTCGCCCGGACCAAGACGCTCGCCGCGGAGGTCAAGGAGGCCGAGGCCGCGCGCGGGGCCGCCGAGGACGAGTGGACCGAGATCCTCAAGTCGATCCCCAACCTGGCTGACGAGGCGACACCGCCCGGCGGCGAGGACGACTTCGTCGTGCTCGAGCACGTCGGTACGCCCCGCGACTTCGCGGCCGAGGGCTTCGAGCCGCGCGACCACATCGAGCTCGGCCAGATCCTCGGCGCGATCGACCTCGAGCGCGGCGCCAAGGTGAGCGGCAGCCGCTTCTACTTCCTCACCGGGGTCGGGGCCCAGCTCGAGCTGGCCCTCGTCAACATGGCGATGGACCAGGCACGCGGCGCCGGCTTCACCCAGGTGATCGCGCCCTCGCTGGTGCGCCCCCGGGCGATGGAGGGCACCGGCTTCCTCGGCCAGGCGGCCGACGACGTCTACCGGATCGAGGGCGAGGACCTCTACCTGGTCGGCACCTCGGAGGTGCCGATGGCGGCGTACCACTCCGACGAGATCCTCGACGAGGCCACGCTGCCCAAGCGCTACGCCGCGTTCAGCCCGTGCTTCCGCAAGGAGGCCGGCTCGCACGGCAAGGACACCAAGGGCATCATCCGCGTGCACTGGTTCGACAAGGTCGAGATGTTCGTCTACACGACGCTCGAGGAGTCCTACGCCGAGCACGAGCGGCTGCTCGCCTGGGAGAAGGAGTTCCTCGACAAGCTCGAGCTCGCCTACCGCGTGATCGACGTGGCGGCCGGCGACCTCGGGCTCTCGGCGATCCGCAAGTTCGACTGCGAGGCGTGGATCCCCACCCAGGGCAAGTACCGCGAGCTCACGTCGACCTCGAACTGCACCGAGTTCCAGGCCCGACGGCTCGACATCCGCAGCCGCGCCGAGGGCGGCACTCGTCCGGCGGCGACCCTCAACGGGACGCTCACGGCGATCACACGGACGATCGTGGCGATCCTCGAGACCCACCAGCTGCCCGACGGGTCGGTCCGGGTGCCGGAGGCGCTGCGCCCCTACCTGGGCGGCCTCGACGTCCTCGAGCCGGTCTGAGGCCGGGCGTCGTGTCGGGTCCGGGCTGGCGGCCGAAGCTGGTCGCGCTCGACATCGACGGCACGCTGCTCAAGTGGATCAACGGGCAGGGGACCACCCACGAGGTGGTCCCTGAGGCCGTGTACGCCGCCGTCCAGCGGGCGCTGACCGCCGGGGCGCACGTCGTGCTGGCGTCCGGCCGGGCACCCCACAGCATGACGGCGATCGCCGAGCAGCTCGACCTGCGGGACCCGCGGACGCCCGACGGCCGGCTCTGGATCGTCGCGTCCAACGGCTCGGTGCTGGTGCGGCACCCCCCGATGGAGATCGTCCACGAGGAGACCTTCGACGCCGCTCCGGCGGTCCACGCCGTGCTCGAGCGCCACCCCGACGCCCTCGTGGCGATCGAGGAGCGCGGTGTCGGCTACCGGGTCTCCGCGCCGTTCCCTCCGGGTGAGCTCGGCGGCGAGCTGATCGTCACCCACCTCGACGACCTGGTGTCGGCGCCGGTCAGCCGCGTCATCATCCGTGATCCCCAGGCGACTGCCGACGACTTCGTCGCGATGGCCGCCCAGCTCGGCCTGCACGGCACGGACTACGTCGTCGGCTGGACGGCGTGGATGGACCTCTCGCCCGTCGGCGTGTCCAAGGCCTCCGGCCTCCAGCACGTCGCGGCGGAGCTCGGGGTCGACGCCGCCGACGTGCTCGCGATCGGCGACGGCCGCAACGACATCGAGATGCTCGCCTGGGCCGGCCGCGGGGTCGCCATGGGCCAAGCGGTCCAGGAGGTCAAGGACGCGGCCGATGCGGTGGCCGGACCGGTCGACGAGGACGGCGCCGCCGCCGAGCTGGACCGGTGGTTCGGCGGATGAGCCTGCTGACCGCACCCAGCACACCCCCTAGGCTGGTCAGGTGACCCGCGCGCTCCGGACGACCCTCGGCCTGGTCCTCGTCGTCCTCGCCTGCGCCCTCGGCCTCACGCCTGCGGCGGCTGCCGGTGTCGCTCCGTCGGCCGGCGTCGCCGCCGGCTGCGACGAGTACGACCTCAGCAACACCGAGGAGGTGCAGGAGCGCGCCGACGCGGTGACCGACGTGTTCGAGGGCGAGGTGATCGGCTCGGTCGCCCGACGGACCGTCGACGGCGGCGAGGGCCGTACCGAGGCGCCGCCCCAGGGCACCGAGAAGCAGGTCACCGGCTGGCGGCACGCGGTCGAGGTCAAGGCGGTCTTCCAGGGGACGATGGCCTCGGGCGAGCAGGTCCAGGTCGTCACCCTCCTCAAGACCGACCCGCTCGGGCTCGACCGGCTCCGCTCCGGCGAGACCTACCTGTTCTTCGCGGAGACCCAGACCGGCATGGACCACCTGGTCGCCGAGAAGTGCAAGGGCACCCGTGCCCTGCCCGACGGCCTGAGCTCGCGGGACACCGCGGCACTCAGGGCGGCGCTCGACGACAGCGCCGCGCCGGCGATGGACGTGACCTTCGCCGAGCCCGACGACGGGGCGGGCTCCGCACCGTCGTACGGCCGGACGGCGGCGCCGGGCGCCGCCATCGTGCTGGTCGGTGTGCTCGGGCTGCTGCTGCTCGCGCGGGTCGGTCGCGGCCGCGCCTGACCCGCGGGGTCGGAGCAGGGGACCTAGAGGTACATCCCGCCGCTGCGGCCCTCGTCGGCCGAGGGCTGCTGCTCCGGCGGAGCACCCTCGGGGCCGCCGGGGTGCATGCCCTGGGGAAGGGCGCGGCGGATCTGCTCGAACTGGGCGCGGGCCGCCATCTGCTGGGCGTAGATCGCCGTCTGGATCCCGTGGAAGAGGCCCTCGAGCCAGCCGACGAGCTGGGCCTGGGCGATCCGGAGCTCGGCGTCGGAGGGCGTCGTGTCCTCCATGAACGGCAGCGAGAGACGGTCGAGCTCCTCGACGAGCTCGGGCGCGAGGCCGGCCTCGAGCTCCTTGATCGACGCCTGGTGGACGTCGCGGAGGCGCTGGCGGCTGGCGTCGTCGAGCGGCGCGGCCTTCACCTCTTCGAGGAGCTGGCGGATCATGCTGCCGATCCGCATCACCTTCGCGGGCTGCTCGACCAGGTCGGTGAGCGCGTGCTCGCCCGCGCCGGCACCCCCGGCATCCCCGTCAGCCTCGTCGGCCGCCGCGGAGACAGCGCTCGCCGGCATCGACGCGATCGGCTGACCGTCGGGGCCGATCACGACGATCTGCTGCTCGGTCGGGTCGGAAGACTGCTCGTTCATGCGGCAACCCTAGTCAGCGTTCCTGAGGCGGGAGACGTCAGAGGGTGAGCAGGACCTTGCCGGTGTGCGTGCTGGCCTCGACGATCCGGTGCGCCTCGCCCGCCTGGTCGAGCGGCAGCGTCTGGTGGACGACGGGGCGCAGGGTGCCGTCGGCGACGAGCGGCCAGACGTTCTCGACGACGGACGCGCAGATCGCCGCCTTGCCGTCGACCGGCCGCGAGCGGAGGGCGGTCGCGATCACGGCGCCGCGCTTGCCGAGGAGGGTGGCGATGTTGAGCTCGGCCTTGATCCCGCCCTGCATGCCGATGATGACGAGCCGCCCCTCGTCGGCCAGGACGCTGACGTTGCGCTCGAGGTACTTCGCGCCCATGTTGTCGAGGACGACGTCGGCGCCGCGGCCATCGGTGTGTTCGCGGACGACCTCGACGAAGTCCTCGTCGTGGTAGTTGATCGCGACCTCGGCACCGAGCGACCGGCACAGGTCGAGCTTGTCCGTACTGCCGGCGGTGGCGAACACCCGCGCGCCCGCGGCCGCGGCCAGCTGGATGGCCATCGTCCCGATGCCGCCTGCCCCGCCGTGGACGAGGAAGGCCTCCCCGGGCTGGAGCCGGGCGATCATGAAGACGTTGGACCAGACGGTGCAGGCCACCTCGGGAAGCGCCGCGGCGGTGACGAGGTCGATGCCGTCGGGGACCGGCATGACCTGACCGGCCGGGACGGCGACCTTGCTCGCGTAGCCGCCGCCGGCCAGGAGCGCGCACACCTGCGCGCCGACCTCGAACCCGGTCACGCCCTCACCGACGGCGGCGACCGTCCCGCTGCACTCGAGCCCGATCACGTCCGAGGCCCCCGGCGGCGGTGGGTAGAACCCCTGCCGCTGCAGCAGGTCTGCCCGGTTGACCGCCGTCGCCGCGACGTCGATCACGACCTCGCCCGCCCCCGGCTCCGGGTCCGGCTGCTCGGTGACCCTCAGGACCTCAGGGCCACCCGGCCCGCTCGTGGTGACTGCACGCATGCCCCCATCCTGACCCACCCGCCGACTCGCCCCCCTTGCGGTCGCGAGTTGCCAGGGTTGCGGTCGCGAGTTGCCAGGGTTGCGGTCGCGAGTTGCCCCCCTTGCGGTCGCGAGTTGCCCCCCTTGCGGTCGCGAGTTGCCAGGGTTGCGGTCGCGAAGTGCCACGGGTTGCCCCTCGGCCCGTCAGACGAGGGCGTCCTCGTCCTCGTCGGCCTCGACGTCCTCGTCGATCTCGTCGAGGTGGCGCAGGTCCTCGTCGACCTCGTCGTCGGCCTCGGTGTCGGCGTCCTGCGGTTCCGCGGCACCGGCTGGTCGGTCCCAGGCCTCGGCCAGCGCCTGCACCTTCGCCGCCATCCGCTCGACCGCGTCCGGCCCGGCGTCGCGGGCGCCCGCGGCGAACCCGAGCAGGAAGGCCGTCACCGGCCCGGCTGCCGGGTGCACGTTGTCGTGGGCGATCTCGGCGAGGTCGCCGAGCAGGCTCTCGTCAGCCTCGCTGTCGACGTCGAGGAGGTCGCACAGCTCATCGATCCAGTCGTGGAGGTTCACTCATCAAGAGTGAACTTCGGCCCAGCCCTCTGACAAGACCCTTGGAGGTCAGATGTCCGACTCGGGCGTGTCGGCAGCCTCGGTCGGGTCGCTGTCGTCGGCCAGGTCGCGCAGGTCGGTCCACGTGTCGACGTCGCGGTGCTCACGATCCAGCGCCGGTACGGCGACCAGGTCGAGGGGCGCGAGCATCGGCCACAGCGCATGACCGTGCTGCGCCTCCCGGTCGGGTCGTACGGCGTCGAGCCGGTCGGTGTCGACGACGAACGCCAGCTGGCGCCGGCCGTCCGGTCCGACCAGCACGGCACCGTCGCGACCCGCGGCCGCGTCCTCGAGCCGGCGCAGCGTCCCCGAGGTCAGGAACGGCATGTCGACCGCGACGACGGCCAGCCGGCGGTAGGACCGCAGCAGCAGGTCGCGGCCGGTGAGCAGCCCGGCGACCGGACCGCCGTACGGCGGGTCCTCGACGACGAACGTGACCGGTCGGTCGGTGGGCACCTGCTGGCCGACGACGACGACCTCGCCGGCGTCGATCACGGCGTCGAGCGCGTGCTCGAGCAGGCTTCGGCCCCGCAGCTCGATGGTCGCCTTGTCGGCGCCGCCGAGGCGAGCGGCCTGACCGCCCGCGAGCACGACCGCGGCGAAGCTGGTCAGGCCGGGCTGGATCACTCCTCGAGTCTCGCAAACGGGTCGCACCTGCCCCGGTGGGGGACGGCGGGGGACACTGGGATCGTGACGTCCACCACCGAGTCCCCGGCGGGTCAGCTGCGGCTGGCGCTCGTCCAGGCGGCGTCGGGACTCGTCCCCGACGACAACCGTGCCGCCCTCGACCGGCTCATGCCGGAGGGCCGCGACCTGGTGGTCTTCCCGGAGGCGTTCGCGCGCGACTTCGGCGACGCGGGGTCCGACGTGAGTCCGTACGCCGAGGAGGCGGACGGTCCGTTCGCCACCGAGCTCGACCGGGTCGCTGCCGATCGTGGCGCGACCGTGGTGGCCGGCATGTTCGAGCGGAGCGACGACCCGGCGCGGCCGTTCAACACGCTGGCTGTCCGCGGCGCCGCCCGCGCGTCGTACCGCAAGGTCCACCTCTACGACTCCTTCGGCTACCGGGAGTCCGACCGGCTGACGGCCGGCCCCATCGAGCCGACCGTCGTCACGGTCGGGGGCTGGCAGGTCGGCCTGATGACCTGCTACGACCTCCGGTTCCCCGAGCTGGCGCGGCGCCTCGTCGACGCGGGCGCGGAGCTGATCGTCGTCCCGGCCGCATGGGTCGCGGGTCCGCGGAAGGTCCACCACTGGCGGACGCTGGTCCTGGCGCGCGCGATCGAGAACACCGTCTTCGTCGCTGCCGTGGGCCAGCCGGCACCGCGCTACACCGGCCACTCGATGGTCGTCGACCCGCTCGGTGAGGTCGTCACGGAGGCCGGGCCCGGGGACGCCGGGGTGCCGGTGGTGCTCACCGCTGAGCTGGACCGTACGACGCTCGAGGCGGCGCGTCGGACCAACCCGTCGCTCGCCAACCGCCGTCTGTAGGGTCGGCGCCGTGTCCCGTCATGCCACCCGCGCGGCCGAGCGTCCGTCCGCGGCGCGGCTGGAGCAGCGGGTGTCGGGGATCGCGCGGTCCCCGTTGCCGCTCCTGGCGTGGGCGACCCTCGTGCTCGGCGGCGCGACCCTGCTCGGCTGCGCGATGGTGCCGGTGGGGCCGGAGTGGTTCGGCATCACCGGGTCGGTGACGGTCGCGTCGGCGTACGCGTGGGCGCTCGCGGCGCGCACCGGCGGCCGACCGGTCATCTTCGGTGTGCTGGCGATCGGCATCGGTGTCCTGGCCGCCTGGGTCGACCGCGATGTCCTCACCACCGGTGCAGCGGTGCTGACCACCGTCGTGTCCGCCGTGTTCGGCGTGATGGCGACGGTGCCGGCGCGGTCCTTCCTCGCCTCGGTCCGGGAGTGCCTCATCGGGATGGGGCTCGCCGGGATCGGCGCGATGGCGGCCGTAGGGTTCGAGCCGTCGATCGATGTCACCCGGTTCGAGTACCTCGGGCTCGGTCTGGCCCTCGTGAGCGCGGAGATCCTGGTCTTCCGTCTCGGCGCCGGCCTGCACGGTCTTGGCCGTCGTGGCGTCGCGGTGGTGGCCGTCGGTGCCGCGATGCTTCTCGCCACCTTGCTGTACGCCGAGCTGCTGCGGCGCTACGGGTCGACGGGCCTGGTCGACTGGCTCCTCGACCGGGTCGACTGGAGCCGGGAGCAGCTGGGCGCGTTCCCGCGACCGATCGTCGCTGTCCTGGGGGTGCCTGCTCTCGCCTACGGGTGCCACATGCGCGCTCGGCGCCGGCAGGGCTGGTGGGTGTGTGCGTTCGGCGTGGCCGCGACCTCACCGGTCGCGACGTCGCTCGGCAACCCGGCCGTCGCGCTCTCCGAGGTCGTGCTGTCGGCGGTCTACGGGCTCGCCGTGGGCCTGGTCATCGCCTTCGTCGTGATCCGGTTGGACCTGGCCCTGACGGGCAACGCCGGGCGTCGCCGCCGTGTCGCCGAGCAGGAGGCTGCCGTGCGGCCGGAGCCGCCGCGGACCGCCGCCCTGCTGTGATGTGACCCATGCGATGCCCGGGTACCGGGAAGTAACCCGTAGCGTCACCTCCATGCGCAGTCGCTCGACCGAGATCAGGGCCGAGATGGTCGCCAACGTGCTGTCCGTCGACGTGGCCGTCGGCGACACGGTCGAGGCAGGCGCCACCGTGCTCCTGCTGGAGTCGATGAAGATGGAGATCCCGGTGATCGCCGAGGTCGGTGGCATCGTCACCGAGGTCAAGGTCACGACCGGCGACGTCGTCCAGGAGGGCGACCTGCTCGTCGAGCTGGGCTGAGGTCAGCCGGACGGCTTTCGTCGTTCCGCTCCCGTCCGCCCGGTCGACACCTAGCCTGACCGGATGATTCGGCCCACTGCTCTCGCGGTTGCGCTCGCGCTGTCAGCAGCGACGCTCGTTCCTGTCGCCTTGTCGCCTTCCCCGGCCGGGGCACAGGCGTGCACGGTCAAGGGCACCAGCGGTGACGACCGACTCAAGGGGACGGCCGGCAACGACGTCATCTGCGGGCTGGGCGGCAACGACGTCATCCTCAGCGGCGGCGGCCGGGAGGACGTCCTCCTCGGAGGCGCGGGCAACGATCGTCTCGAGTCGGGGGCCACTCGATACACCCTGCTCGACGGCGGTGACGGGAACGACCGGCTGGTCGGGGGCGGCGGCCAGGACACCCTGCGGGGGGGAGCCGGTCGTGACGTGATGCTGGGCGGCGACGGTCCCGACAGCTTGGGCGGCGGAGCAGGGAACGACACCGCCGACGGCCAGGGCGGCAACGACACCCTGTATTGGGACGCCGGTGCCGACGTCGTCATCGGGGGCGTCGGGACCGACACCCTCAGCCACTACGCGGCGCCCCGGCGCGTCATCGTCACTCTCGACGCAATCGCCAACGACGGCCCCTCCGGCGAGGGCGACAACGTCGGCAACGACATCGAGAAGGTCGGGGGCTCACTCCACGACGACGCCCTGACCGGCAACGGCGGTCCGAACGGCCTCGACGGTGGTGAGGGTGACGACCTCGTCGTCGGCGGTGGTGGGGCGGACACCCTGGCGGGCAACCAGGGCGACGACCTCGTGCGGGGAGAGGCGGGCGACGACAAGATGACCGGCGGCGGTGGGACGGACATCCTGCTGGGCGGGCCGGGCGCTGACCGGATCAACGGCGAGGACGCCGGCACCGACGGTGGCTTCACCAACGCCTGCGACGTCGATCCCGCCGACACCCTGGTCAAGTGCACGCCGGACGACGTGGGTCCGGTCCTCCGGGTCAATCAGTCCCCGCATCGGCTGACGCCCGGTGAGCAGGTCCGGTTCGAGGTGATCGTCGACGAGGTCGCTGGCACCGACCAGGTCGTCGCGTCGACCACCCGCAACGGCGTTGCCGTGTCGTGGTGCAGCGGTCCGATGACGGCGCTCGAGCCGGACGTCGGTCCGGTCACCCTCGCGGAGAAGGTGTGCACGGTGCCGGCCTCCGCTCCTGCTGGTGCCTACGAGGTCGCCTTCTCCGCCACGGACAGACTGGGCTACCCGTCCGAGCAGGTGCAGCGCTACGGCTTCGTCATCGGTGCGACCTCTGAGAGCACACCGCCGACGATCACCGCTCTCGCCACCGATGCGGCGACCTACACCCCGGGCGACCTGGTCCTGGTGACCTTCTCGGCTGCTGATCCCAGCGGGGTACAGGGCGGGCAGCTCGAGGTCCGGTTGGCCGCGGACGAGCCCTTGCAGGGCAGCCTCCTGTGCCGGGACTACCGCCTCTACCGAACGGGCGGGACGATCCTCGACGGCGCCTGGGCGGGGTGGTGCGAGCTCCGGTCCGACGTGCCCGCCGGGTCCTACGCCGTCGACGTGGGTGTCCTCGACACCTACAACAATTTCGACTTCGAGAGCGCCGGCCCGATCACGGTCACGCCCTAGGACTTCTCGTCCCGAGGCAGGCCGCGGAGCAGCACGGCGCGGGCGTCGGGCCAGAGGTCGGACCGGCTCGGGTCGCCGACGGCGGCGACGCCGACGAGCCCGCGCATCGTGGCGACGCTGGTGCGCACCCACTCCGCGAACCCGGGACGGCCGGCGGCCTCCGCCATGACGATCCCGGCCGCGGCGACGGCCTGGCGCTCGGCCTCGACGACCAGCCGCGACATCGCGTCGGCGGTCTCAGGGTCGGTCCGGGCCACGGTGAGTAGCTCCTGGACGGCCTGGTTGACCGGGAGGCAGTGGATCTCCCAGAGCTTGTCGAGGACGAACGCCGCGCGCTCGCCCGCCGCGTCGGGGATCGACCAGGTCGCCGCCAGGGACTGCTGCTCCTCGAGGATCGAGGCGAGGGCCGCCTCGACGAGCGCGCGCTTGGTCGGGAAGTAGTGCTGCTGGGCACCTTGGCTGACGCCGGCCCGCTGGGCGACCGAGCGGGTCGTCGTGCCGGACCACCCGTCCTCGACGAGGCTCTCGATCGTCGCCTCGATGAGCTGTGCCTGCGTCGTCCGGCGGCGCTCGGCGTGGCTGCGCCGGGTCGGGGGGGACGCCGGTTCGGGGCTGCTCATGGGCGGAACCCTAGTCGGACGCGATTTACAAGTCGAGTGACTTGAACCTATTGTTCGATGCTTCGCCCTCCTTCGATCCCGGAGTCCTGATGCGCCGTCGCTTCCGCTCGCCCGCCGTCCTGGCGGTCGCCGTCCTCGCCCTCGTCGGGGGTGGCTTGCTGTCGCCCGTGCGCGGCGCGACCCCGGCCGGCCCCGTGCTGCGTGCCGACCGCGCCGAGCTCGAGGCGGCGATGGAGTGCACGTCCGACATCCGCTCCGCCCCCAAGCGTGCCGTGCTGCTGGTCCACGGCACCGGTGCGGTGCCCGACGAGAACTTCGCGTGGAACTTCTACGACAAGCTGGCCCGGCGAGGCCACCCCTACTGCACCGTCGTGATCCCGGACCGAGGCATGGGCGACCTCCAGCACAACGTGGAGTTCGTCGTCCACGCGATCCGGCGTACCTATCGGCTGTCGGGCCGCGAGATCGCGGTCATCGGCCACAGCCAGGGCGCCTTCCTGCCCAGCTATGCCCTGCGGATCTGGCCGGACCTGGCCGGCAAGGTCGAGGACTTCATCTCCTACGCAGGCGCGTTCACCTACGGCACCGACCAGGCCTCGCTGCTGTGCGCCCTGCCGTGCGCAGAGGCGTTCCAGCAGTTCACGCCCGGCTCGGACCTGCTCGAAGCGCTCGCCCGGCGACCGCTGCCACGCGGCGTCTCCTACACCGCCTTCGCCACCCGGTACGACGAGATCGTCACGCCGCAGCCGAAGGCGTCGCGGATCGTCGCCCGGGGAGCGCGCAACTACCTGCTCCAGGACCTGTGCCCGCTCGACCTCGCCGAGCACCTCACGATCATCGCCGAGACGCCGTTCTTCCAGCTCACCTTCGACGCCCTGCGCCACCCGGGCCCCGGCCGGTCGGCGCGGGTCGACCTCCGGTGCGGGTTCGACCCGCAGGTCATCAGTGCGCTCCCGGCGCTGCCGACCTTCGGGCTGGGCATCCTGACCGACTATCCGCAGCACACGGTCCAGGAGGAGCCGCCGCTGCGCGGCTACTGGCGGCGCTGACGACCGAGTGCCCGCCTGATCCAGGCCAGGATGCCGCCGCCGTCGCGGCGGGGATCGTCGTCGGGTCCGATGAGGGCCGCGGCTTCGCCGATGCTGTGGTGCTGGAGGCCGGCGGCCAGCCCGATCGTCTTGTCGCGGCACCGGGCGCACTGGGCCTGGCCGAGGACGCCGTAGGACCCGCCGGCGCTCCGGCCACAGGTCGAGCAGGTGGTCATGGGGCGAGTCTAGTTCGTATTGCAACATCCTGTCCGAAGCGCGCCACCGAGAGTGCCGCCGCTCCCACCGCGCACGGCACCAGGAGGGCCACGGGGGCAGCGAAGTCGGGTCCCGGGAAGCTGCCGTGCGTGTGCTGGATCCACCCGAACGACAACGGGAGGAGGAGCACCCAGTACCAGGACCGGGCCAGGGCGACCGCGGTCGCAGCCGCCGCGGCGGCCGCGACCAGCCACGGCACGACCCAGGGACCTTCGGGCGCGGTGAGGACGTAGGCCGCGACCGGCGTCAGGGCTGCGGTCGACAGCGTGAGCCGGCCCAGCCCGATCGCCACCGGGGACCGGGTGGCGTGGGCGGTCAGCTGAGGCGAGCGGTCGACGAGGGGCTCGGCGAAGGACACCGCGACCAACGGCGGCAGCAGGCTCCAGCCGTTGAGCGCGAACGAGAACGGCGGCACGCTGAACTGGTCGGTGGCCGTGGTCTCGACGAGGACGACGGCAACCACGGCGAGGAGGGTCGTGCGGACGACGCCCCAGGCACGCAGCGTCGCGATCACCGGACCTCAGGCGGGTGCAGGTCGCCCAGCCGACAGTCGGCGAGCGCGTCGTACGTCGCGCGGACCCAGGGGCGCTGCTGCGTGACCGGGAGCCGCCACCACCCTTCCTCGTCGGCTGGCGGGCTGACCTCGCCGACCTGGACCAGCAACCAGCCGACCAGCGCGCGGAAGGTCGGGAAGTAGGTGTCGGGCAGCGCTCGCGGGTCGTCGCTGAAGAACGCCCCGCACCGCGCCGGTGTGGCGAGCGACCGGGCGGCGACCAGGACGTCGACGTGGGCGGCGAGGTCCTCGTCGTCCTGGAAGTGGATGACGCCGTCGCCGGGCTCCGGTGAGACCCCGGGTGGGGTGGCGACGAACCGGGCAGGCACGACGGCGCCCGCCGCCTCGAGGTGCCGGGCCACCTCCTGGGCCTGGACGAAGAGGTCGCCGAGCGGACGCCGGGCGTCACGCGGCAGGCACACGGTCGGCCGGCCCTCGCGGCACTCGTAGGTCACCGAGGACGCCGGGACATAGCGCTCGCGGCCGTGGCTGAACCCGAGCAGCGCGACCACGGCCGTCAGCGCGGTCAGCACGGTGAGGGCCTTGCCGCCACGCGAGGCCAGGGCGAACAGGTCGCGGTGGGAGAGGGCCATCGCGCCGGCGGCGAGGCCGACGGCGACCACTGCCTGGAACGCGAAGGTCGCCGGGTCGAAGGTCTCGCCGGCCAGCGCGCCGCTCACACCGCCGGTGCGGAAGACGACCGGGATGACGCCGATGCTGGTGAGGATGAACAGGGTGAACGTCGCGACGGCGGCCCAGGGTGCCGACCAGTACTGGCCGGTGGTGCCCCCGATGAGGGCTCCGATCGCGACCTGCGCAGCGATCACGGCCGAGGTGGCCAGCAGGATCCAGGCCAGGGCCGGCTCGGCGTAGGCGCCGGCGAGCCAGGCGGTCGCGGTCGTGAAGAGCGCGATGAGGACCAGGCCGAGCGTGGCCAGCAGCCAGACGCCCACCGCCGGCGCGAGCCAGGCCTGCCACGGCCGCGGCGAGGCCGCGAAGAGGTCGGCGACCTGGGAACGGCGTACGCGGACATAGATGGTGGCGGCGATCCCGGCCGCGCACGGACCGAGGAGGGTCACGCTGAACGTCGCGGTGTCGAGGGCGACCTTCCACGAGCCGAGCCAGCGGCCGTGGTCGGTGAGGACCGGCACCAGGCCGGTGGCGACCAGGGCAGCGAGCAGCGCGAGCCGGACCCGCCAGGACCCCAGCCACTCCGTGCGCGGCCCGGTCGTCGCGGGCCGGGTCATCGCCGGTCCGAGATCGTCGACAGGAAGGCCAGCTCGGCGGACGCGTGCGGCCCGCCACGCTCGGCGATGAACGTCTCCGTGTCGCCGTGGTGGAGCACCTCGCCCTGGTGGAGGACCACGATCGTGGACGTCACGCTCGCGACGTCCTCCATCACGTGGCTGCTCATGACCACCAGGCGGTCGCGGTCGAGGCCGTCGATGATGCTCCGGACGCCCGCGCGCTGCTCGGGGTCGAGCCCGGTCGTCGGCTCGTCGAGGAGGAGCAGCCGCGGCTCGCTGAGGAGCGCGGCAGCCAGGGCGAGCCGGCGCCGCATGCCACCCGACAGCTCGGAGGTGCGCTGATGGGCGCGATCGGTGAGCCCGACGGCCTCGATGACGGCCTCGATCCGTCGCCGGGCGGCCGGCCGCCGGATCTTGCGGAGCCAGCACAGGTAGGACAGCACGTGGG
>NZ_JACEFC010000008.1 GCF_014180715.1 Nocardioides stalactiti
GCTTCGTCGACGACGCCACCTGCGGCGCCGGCACCGACCGCGCCAACATGAACCCGATCGACACGGTGAACGCCGACTGCGAGACCCGCCGCGACCAGGACCAGGACGACCCGGTCGGCGTCGACGACGCCGTCACCGTGGCCGAGGACGACGCTTCCGAGCAGATCGACGTCCTGGCCAACGACACCGACGCCGACGGCGGTCCGCGCGAGGTGCTGATCGTCAGCCAGCCGGCCAACGGCTCGGTGATCATCACCAACAGCGGCGCCGACGTCACCTACTCGCCCGACAAGGACTACTGCAACGACGGCGTGACGACCGACGACTTCACCTACACCCTGGCGCCCGGGGGCGACTCCGCGACCGTCGCGGTCACCGTCACCTGTGTCGCCGACGACCCCCGCGCGATCGACGACGCGGACACGGTGGCCGAGGACGCCGCCGCGACCACCGTCGACGTGCTCGCCAACGACGAGGACCCGGACAGCGCGGGCCTGTCGATCGCCTCGGTCACCCAGCCGACCGACGGCACCGTCGTGATCACCAACGCCGGCGCGGACCTGACCTACGAGCCGGACGACGACTACTGCAACGACGGCACGACCACCGACGACTTCACCTACACGCTCGCGGCCGGTGGCGACACCGCGACCNACCCGGTCGCGGTGGACGACACCGCCACGGTCGCCGAGGACGCCGCCCCCACGACCATCGACGTGCTGGCCGACGACACCGATGCCGATGGCGGTCCGCGCTCCGTCGCGTCGGTCACCCAGCCTGCGAACGGCACCGTCGTCATCATCAACGGCGGCGCTGGCCTGACCTACGAGCCGGACGCCGACGCGTGCAACGACGCGGCGCCCACCGACGACTTCACCTACACGCTCGCGCCAGGCGGGGCCACCGGCACGGTCGAGGTCACGGTCACCTGCGTCGACGACGCCCCGGTCGCGGTCGACGACACGAAGACGTTGGCCGAGGACGACCCGGCCACGACGATCGACGTGCTCGCCAACGACACCGACGTCGAGGGCGACGCGCGCTCGGTCGCGTCGGTGACCCAGCCGACGAACGGCACCGTCGTGATCACCAACGCCGGCGCGGACCTGACCTACGAGCCGGACGACGACTACTGCAACGACGGCACGACCACCGACGACTTCACCTACACGCTCGCGGCCGGTGGCGACACCGCGACCGTCGAGATGACCGTGACCTGTGCGAACGACGATCCCGTCGCCGTCGACGACACGGAGACGGTCGCGGAGGACGACCCGGCCGCGACCATCGACGTGCTCGCCAACGACACCGACGCCGAGAGCGACGCCTTCACGGTCACGTCCGTCACCCAGCCGACCAACGGCACCGTGGCGNCGTCACCTCTGTCACCCAGCCGACCAACGGCACCGTCGCGATCACCAACGCCGGGGCGGACCTGACCTACGAGCCGGATGCCGACTACTGCAACGACGGCGTGACGACCGACGACTTCACCTACACCCTGGCTCCGGGGGGTGCCGCGGCGTCGGTCGCGGTCACGGTCACGTGTGTCGACGACGAGTCCGTCGCGGTCGACGACACGGCGTCCGTGGCCGAGGACTCCTCGGCGACGACGATCGACGTGCTCGGCAACGACACCGACGTGGAGAGCGACGTGCGCTCGGTCGCGTCGGTGACGCAGCCGACGAACGGCACGGTGGTCATCGCCAACGCCGGCGCGGACCTGACCTATGAGCCGGACGCGGACTACTGCAACGACGGCGTGACGACCGACGACTTCACCTACACCCTCGGCTCGGGCGACACCGCCGAGGTGAAGGTCACCGTCACCTGCGTCAACGACGCCCCGACCGCCGACGACGAGTCGTTCACCGGGGCCAGCGCGGCGGTCGGCAACACGGTGCTCGTGGTCGACGACGCCACCGACGCCGCCCCGAGCGAGACCGGGCCCCACAAGACGGTCTCCGGCGACCTGCTCGCGGGTGACACCGACCCCGAGGGCGACAGCCTGTCGATCACGGCCGAGACCGTCACCAGCGCCGACGGCGGCAGCGCGGTCATCGAGGCCGACGGTGACTTCGTGTTCACCCCGGCCCCCGGCTGCACCGACACCACCGACACCTTCGACTACGAGCTGTCCGACGGTACCGACACCGACACCGGCACCGTGACGATCGACCTGTCCGGCTGCGTCTGGTACGTCCGCAACAACGCGACCGCCGGCGGGGGCGGCGTTTCCAACGCGCCGTTCGACACGCTGCTCGAGGCGCAGGACGCCTCGAGCAGCGGTGACACGATCTATGTCTACCAGGGCGACACGACGTCGAACGGGTACGACACCGGCATCACCCTGAAGGCCAACCAGGCCCTCCTCGGCGAGCTCGTGGACCTCGTCATCGGCAGCGACACCTTGGCGACGGGGTTCGTGAACGCTCGGCCACGCCTCACCAACACCGATGCCGACGTGATCACCCTCGACGACAACAACACCGTGCGTGGAGTACTGGTCAACCCGACCGGGTCCGGTGGCGGCATCGCCGGAGGTACTGGTGACGTGGGTGGCACGATCACCGACGTCCGGATCGCCGACCTCAGCAGCGCCGGGACCCAACCGGGTCTCGAGCTCGACGGAACCAGCGGCTTGTGGACGTTCGCCGACTTCCTGCTCGAGAACACGACCGCGACCGGCGCCACCTCCGGCTCGGTCGGGATTCGCCTCAACAACGCAGGCACCGTCACCTTCGCGGACACCGGCGCCATCACGCTCAACATCAAGGGCGCCAAGGCGCTCGACCTCACTGGTACCAGTCTGCTCAACAGCGTCTTCGACGCGGTCAGGGTAACCGGCTCCGCGACGGGCGGCGTCTCTGCCACGAACGCTGGCGGTTCCGTGGTGGTCGACGAACTATCGATCGCCACCACCGGCGGGACCGGATTGTCGCTCATCAACGCACCCGGGTGGTCGATCCCGAATGCCGACGACGCCACGGGCGACACCGTCGTCACGGTCTCCTCCGCGGCCGGACCCGCTGTCGACCTGCAGTCGACGTCCGGCTTCTTCTGGCTCGACACGCTGTCGTCGACGAACAGCGCGACCGACGGGGTGAACATCGACGGCATGAGCACCGGGACATTCCTGGTGGGTGGCGGCACGATCAGCGGAGCCTCGGGGATCGCCTTCGACGTGAACGCGGGGAGCGGCGACATCACCTACCAGGGCGCGATCGGTAATGGCACCGGAGCCTCGATCGAGGTGACCGGTCGCACCGGTGGCACGGTGAGCCTCACCGGCCAGGTTTCCGACAGCGCCGACAACGGCGGTGGTATCAACCTCGCCAACAACACGGGTGGCCTCACCCAGCTCCTCGGCGCCTCGTCCACGATCCAAGCCGGAACCGGCAAGGCCGTGTCGATGACCAACAGCGACGGGCACACCCTGCGGCTCGCCGGCGGCGACCTGACCTTGAGCACGACGACGGGCACCGCTCTCGAAGCGTCCTCGAGCGGCACGATCGTCGTCACAGGAAGCAGCAACACGGCGAGCGCGGCGGGTGGCGTGACCCTCCGCGTGCTGGGCACTGACATCGGTGCCGACGACCTGATCTTCGAGTCCTTGCACGCCGCCGGCGGCGGCGTCCAGGTCCACTTGTGGGGCACCGGTGACCTCGGCAGCCTGATCGTGACCGGCGCCGGAGGCACCTGCACCCATCTGGACACGTCCGGCTGTTCCGGCGGCACCCTGACCGACGGCGCGATGGGCATGGAGCTGGAGGACACGCTCGCTCCCTCGCTCACCAGGATGTGGTTCCACGACCAGAGCTTCACTGCGATCACTGCCATCTCGCCTCGCGGCTTCAGCCTCGCCCACAGCGTCCTGGACGGCGTGCTCGGCACGACGGCTGACAATCAGCAGGGGGGCGTACGTGTCTACAACGCGTCGGGCACCGTGTCCGTGCGCGACACCTCCATCCTCGGCGGCACGCACAACGGCTTGTTCGTCTCGCAGACGGGAACAGGACCGGTGGCGACCACGATCGACGACGTGGTGTTCGGGATCGGAACCTCGTCTCCTAGTGGCGGTGCGCTCGGCCTGAGCAACAGCGCCTCCGGTCCGTGGACGGCGCAGGTGACGGACAGCAGCTTCGACAGCGGAGCCATGTTGATGTTAGACGGCGGGACCGGCGGAGCCGACGTGGAAGTGACACAGAACTCTTTCGCCGGTGGCTTCCGCTTGTGGGACTCGGCGACCGGGTCGGCCACGTCGTATGAGGTCTCCGACAACAGCGTCACCGGTTCCGCGGGCCACGGGGCCTACATTCTCGACACCGGCGCTGCAGCCCAGACCGGCACGTTCGCAAACAACACGATCGACGCCCAAGGCCCGTCGGCGGCCATCGCTGGCGACGGGATCAGGTTCACGACCAGCAGTGTGAGCACGGCGACGACGTGGGCCTTTACCTCGAACCAGGTCCGCGACTATCAGGGCAACGGCATCCATGTCGAGTCGAACGGCACGTCGTCCCGTGACCTCACCCTGACCGGCAACACCATCGAAGGCCCCGCCACGACTGCATCCCCGCCGCAGTACGCCGTGCGGATGCGGTGGGGGACCGGGGCGGGCGGCGACTCCTTGACCGCCTGCGTCAACCTCAGCAACAACGTCGTCCACCTCGGAGGTGACGCCGACGGCAGCAGCGGCTCCGTCGTACCCGGGGACACCGACCTCCGGATCAGCCAGGAGGGGGCGACCACCGTCAGATTGCCGGGCTACACCGGGGGCAACACGGCAATTGCCTCCGTCCAGTCCTTCCTCAACGCCAACAACTCGGCGGGGACGACCTCGCTTGCCTCGGTCAGCGGAACCGGGGGCGGTTTCGTCGGCGGGGCGGGGTGCGCGACGCCCCCGGTGCCGTGACGGTTCGGAACTAGTCCGTTGTGACCAAATTTCGGCCGATTCTGCCGCGGGCGGGACCTGGTGCTGGCAGAGTCCCAACTCGGGGGCTGTTCGTCCTGCGCCAGCGATGGTGAAGGGCCCAAGTTTTTCGGGAGTTGTCGGTGAGCATTGTGAGTGCGTCGAGGACTGGTTCGTTCGCCCTGGCCGTGGTGGCGGCCCTGCTGCTCCCGGCGAGCCCGCCGACGGCTGCGGCGCTCCCGAACCCCGATGCCAAGTGCACCGTGTACGGCACCGACGGGCCGGACACGCTGACCGGGACGGCCGGGGAGGACGTCATCTGCGGCCGCGGAGGCGACGACACGATCAACGGTCTCGGCGGCGAGGACCTGATCCGCGCCGGCGGCGGAGCCGACACCGTGAACGGCGGGCCGGGCGGCGACCGGATCCTCGGTGGCGCCGGTGACGACGAGCTCACCGGCAGCGACGGCGACGACCGGATCCTCGGTGAGGGCGGCGCCGACCTCCTCAACGGCTCCAACAACGCCGACACCCTCCGCGGCGGCCCGGGCACCGACGACCTCCGCGGCGGCTCCGGCCTCGACGACCTCAGCGGNGGTCACGTCCGTCACCCAGCCGACCAACGGCACCGTGGCGATCACCAACGCCGGTGCGGACCTGACGTACGAGCCGGACGCCGACTACTGCAACGACGGCGTGACGACCGACGACTTCACCTACACCCTGGCCCCGGGCGGCGGCACCGCCACCGTGACGGTCACCGTCACCTGCGTGACCGACGGTCAGGTGGCCGTCGACGACACCAAGACGGTCGACGAGGACGACCCGGCCACCACCATCGACGTGCTCGGCAACGACTCCGACCCGGAGAGCGCCGGCCTGACCGTCGCCTCGGTGACTCAGCCGACCAACGGCACGGTGGCGATCACCAACGCCGGTGCGGACCTGACGTACGAGCCGGACGCCGACTACTGCAACGACGGCGTGACGACCGACGACTTCACCTACACCCTCGGCTCGGGCGACACGGCCGAGGTGAAGGTCACCGTCACCTGCGTCAACGACGCCCCGGTCGCCGACGACGAGTCGTTCACCGGAGCCAGTGCGGCGGTGGGCAACACGGTCCTGGTCGTCGACGACGCCACCGACGCCGCGCCGAGCGAGGCCGGGCCGCACAAGACGGTCTCGGGCGACCTGCTCGCCGGCGACACCGACCCCGAGGGCGACACGCTGACGGTCACCGCCGAGACGGTCACCAGCACCGACGGCGGCAGCGCGGTCATCGAGGCCGACGGCGACTTCGTGTTCACGCCGGCCCCCGGCTGCACCGACACCACCGACACGTTCGACTACGAGCTGTCCGACGGCACCGACACCGACGCCGGCACCGTGACGATCGACCTGTCCGGCTGTGTCTGGTACGTCAACAACAGCACGACGGGGAGCGACACCGGGGTGTCGAACGCGCCGTTCAACACCCTGGTGGAGGCACAGAACGCGTCGAGCGTCGGCAACACGATCTACGTCTACGACGGCGACGACACGACGACCGGCTACGCAGCCGGCATCACGCTCAAGGCCAACCAGCGCCTCCTCGGCGAGCTGGCCGACCTGGTGATCGGCTCCGACACGCTGGCGACGGGGGTCGCCGGGAAGCGGCCGACGCTCACCAACACCGGCGCCGACGTGGTCACCCTCGACGACAACAACACCGTCCAGGGGATCGAGGTCGACCCGAGCGGAGCCGGTGGCGGCATCGCCGGTGGCACCGGCGACGTGGGCGGCACCATCGCCGACGTCCGGATCATCGACACCGGCACGGCCGGCACCCAACCGTCCCTCGAGCTGGACGGCACGAGCAGCCTGTGGACCATCAGCGACCTGACGGTCAACAGCACCGGCGCGACCGGCGTCCGGCTCAACAACGCGGGCACGGTGACCTTCGTCGACACCGGCACGATCATCGTGGCCACGACCGGCGCGAAGGTGCTCGACCTCAACCAGACCTCCCTCGTCAACTCCGTCATCGACGGGGCGATCGTGACCGGCTCCAGCACGGGCGGGATCCAGGCCACGAACGCCAGCGGCTCGATGACGCTCGGAGCCGTGAACCTCACCTCCTCCGGTGGCACGGCCCTCGCGCTGACCAGCTCGACCGGTTGGTCGGTGCCCAACATCGGGTCCGCGACCGCGCAGATCCTGGCCACTGCGGGCCCTGCGGTCGACGTACAGTCGTCCGACGCGACGTTGAGCTTCGACTACATCACCTCGACCAACAGCACGGGCGACGGGATCAACCTCGATGGGCTCGGCGCCGGCACCTTCACCACGACCGACGGCTTGATCAGCGGCGCGGCCGGGATCGCGTTCGACGTCAACGGCGGCAACGGTGCCATCACCTACCCCGGCATCATCAACAACGGCACCGGCGACACCGTGGAGGTCACCGGTCGCACCGGGGGCACGGTGAGCTTCACCGGTGCTGTGTCCGACACCAACGACGCCGGCGGCGGCATCAACCTCAACGCCAACACCGGTGGGACCACGCAGTTCACCGCGAGCTCGGTCGGCATCCAGACGACGACGACCAACGCGGTCTCGATGACCGCCAGCGACGGTCACACGCTCCAGTTCACGGGTGGCAGCCTGTATCTCACGGCGACCACCGGACGAGCGCTCAACGCCAACGCGAGCGGGACGCTCGCGGTGACCGGGACCAACAACCAGGCGTCGACGACCGGCGGTCGCGTGATCAGCATCGTGACCACCGACATCGGCGCTGCCGACGTCACGTTCCAGACGGTCGGCGTCCAGGCCGGCACCGGGACCAACGGCATCGTGCTCGACACCACCGGCAGCCTGGGCAGCCTGGTGGTGACCGGTGCCGGCGGCCAGCCCTGCTCGATCGCCGACCCGAGTGGATGCAACGGCGGCAGCATCGAGCAGCTGACCGGTGCGGACGACGCCACCTCGGTCCCGACCGGCACGGCGATCGTCCTCAAGGACACGACCGGCCCGTCGTTCGCCGACATGTCGCTCCGGCAGAACTACAACTTCGGCATCCGGGCGACGAACGTCGTGGGCCTGACCCTCGACAACGTGCTGGTCTCCGAGAGCGGGATCAACCAGAGCGGAGTCGGCTCGATCGACTCCAACATCTACGCCACCAACCTGACCGGGTCCGTCTCCATCGCCAACAGCGAGATCACCGGCGGCTCCCAGAACAACCTCTGGGTCCAGAACAGCGCCGGGTCGCTGGACCGGATCACCCTCGACGCCAACACCTTCGGCACGAACAGCAACCAGGTGCCGGCGGAGGACTCGATCCACCTCGAGACCGAGAACACCGCGGGTGCTCTCAAGGCGACGATCACCAACAACTCGGTCAACGGTGCCGGCGGCGACATGGTCCAGTTCCTGCACAACGGCGCCGGGGTGGGCGACCTGGACCTCAGCTACAACGTGCTCGACAACCAGCACCTGCCCGCCGCCATCGCCAGCGGGGGCGGCGGCGTGACGATCTTCAGCGGCGGAGCGATGGCGGCGACCACGACGATGACGATCAGCAACAACGACATCCTCGGTGCCGACGGCAACGGTGTGCTGATCGTCAAGGGGTCGGGGCCGTCGACGCAGACGGGCACTTTCACCAACAACGGCGTCGGGTCGACGACTGTCAACGACTCCGGCTCGATCAACGGAGCCGCTCTCAAGCTGTGGTCGCTCGGCCAGGGCACGATGGCGTGGACGGTCGACGGCAACACGATCAGCGAGTACGGCCTCAGCGGCATCGAGGTCCAGGCCGGCGACGTTCCCGGACAGTCCGGCAGCGTCGACATGACGATCACCAACAACACGATCGACCACATCGGGACCGGGACCGGGATCGCGATCTTCGGCATCCGGCTCAACGCCGGCACCGGGGCCGGCGACTCCTACCAGGTCTGCGCGGACATCCAGGACAACGCGGTCAACACCAGTGGCGACGCCGACGGCGCGGCGCCTGCCGTCGCGGGCGACGACGACCTCCGGCTGCGGCAGCGGTTCCTGACGACGGTCCGGCTCCCTGGCTACGCCGGTGCCAACAACGACGACTTCGCGGTCGAGACCTTCGTCAACGGCAACAACAACAGCCCCGCCGGGACGTCGTCGTTCGTCAGCAACAACGTCGCGGGTGGTGGCGGCGGCTACGTGGGCGGAGCCGCCTGCTCGACCCCGGTGGTGCCCTGATGACCGAACCACGAGAGGTCTTGACAGGCTCGACCCCCGGACCGATCCCGAACCAAAGGAGCCGACATGTCTGAACCGTTCCTCGGCGAGATCAAGCTCATGGCGTTCAACTTCCCGCCGAAGGGCTGGGCGCTGTGCAACGGGCAGTTCCTGCCGATCAACCAGAACCAAGGACTGTTCTCGGTCCTCGGGACGACGTACGGCGGCAACGGGGTGACCACGTTCGCGCTGCCCAACCTGCGCGGCCGGGTGCCGCTCCACTTCGGGGCGGGCTACACGTTGGGTGAGGCGGCCGGATCGACCTCGGTGACGATCAACGCCCAGACGATGCCGACCCACACCCACCAGGTCAACGCCTCGACCCTCGCGACCGGGGGAGCGGCGATCCCCACCGGGCGCTACCTGGGCGGGAGCAACAACGTCTATCGCACCGACACGCCGACGACGACGATGAACCCGGCGACGGTGTCGAGCGTCGGGGGCAGCCAGCCGCACAACAACATGGCGCCTTACCTGGTGCTCAACTTCTGCATCGCCCTCCAGGGCATCTTTCCGAGCCAGAACTGAGGAGGGGACGACATGGCGCCGTACATCGGCGAGATCCGGATGTTCGCCGGCAACTTCCCGCCCGCGGGGTGGGCGTTCTGCGAGGGACAGACCCTGCCCATCGCGGAGAACGAGGTGCTGTTCCAGCTGATCGGCACCACCTACGGCGGCGACGGCGAGGAGACGTTCAACCTCCCCAACCTCGCCAGCCGGTTCCCGATCCACATGGGCACCGGGCCGGACGGCACGACCTACCAGCTCGGGGAGATGGCGGGCACCGAGCAGGAGACGCTCAGCGTCCAGCAGATCCCCAACCACAGCCACCCGTTCGGCGTCGTCGCCGACACCCCGGGCAACGTTGTCGACCCGACCGGCGCCCTGCCGGCGATCTCGCTCAACGTGGTTCCCTACATCGCCGACGCCACCTCGGCGAACTTCCACGCGAGCGCGGTGGGCAGCGCAGGCGGGAGCCAGCCGCACGAGAACATGCAGCCCTACCTCTGCATCAACTTCATCATCTCCATGTTCGGCGTCTTCCCGAGCCAGACCTGAGAGCAGGAGCGACATGTCAGACCAGTTCGTGGCCGAGATCCGGATCTTCGCCGGCAACTTCCCGCCCACCGGGTGGGCCTTCTGCAACGGGCAGCTGATGCCGATCTCGCAGAACACCGCCCTGTTCTCCTTGCTCGGCACGACGTACGGCGGCGACGGCAAGTCGACCTTCGCGCTGCCGGACCTGCAGGGGATGGCGCCGATGCAGCCGGGGCAGGGGGCGGGGCTGAGCCTGCGCGACCTCGGCGAGACATCAGGGGCGTCGTCGATCACCCTCCTCGAGAGCGAGATGCCGGTGCACTCCCACGTGCTGTCGGCCAACGCCGTCGACCCGGGCGACCGGGCGACGCCGGGGACCGACACGGTCTTCGCGCCGTCCTCGGGGGGCAAGATCTACCAGTCCACGAGCAACACGACGCTGCACCCGCTGGCTCTCACGCTTGCGGGCGGCAGCCTGCCGCACAACAACATGCAGCCCTATCTCACGCTCAACTTCATCATCGCCCTCCAGGGCATCTTCCCGCAGCGGCCGTGACCCGATGACCGTGAGCACCGTGCAGCCGAGCCTGCGGCCCGTGACCGAGGCCGACGAGTCCTTCCTCGTCGCGCTCTACGGCTCGACGCGCGCCGACCTCGCGCTCCTCCCGCTGGACCCGGAGCAGCACGACGTCCTCGTCCGGATGCAGTACCGCGCCCAGGACCAGCACTACCGGGAGCAGCACCCCGGTGCTTCCTTCGAGGTCGTCGAGGTCGACGGCGCTCCGGTCGGGCGGCTGTACGTCGACCGGACCGACCGCGACCTCCGGGTCGTCGACATCAGCCTGCTGCCCGAGGTGCGGGGGCGGGGGATGGGCACCGCGCTGCTGCGTCGGGTCCAGGACGAGGCTGCGGCCTCCGGTCGCAGCGTCAGCCTGCACGTCGCGTCGGACAACCCGGCCGCCGCGCTCTATGCCCGGCTCGGGTTCCGACCGGTCGCCGACCTGGGCGCCTACCGTCGGCTCGAGTGGAGCGCGCCGTGACCACCGCGTCGGTGATCCGCCTAGGCGAAGACCGCCTCGTAGCGGGGACCGTCGGTGTCCGGGCCCAGCGGCACGAGGAACAGGGCCAGGTCGTTGATCGCGTCGTGGTCCAGCTCCCAGGTGCCCTGGCTCAGCTGCGGGTCGGTCGGCCCGCGGAAGACCAGCGAGAACTGGCGTCGCTCGGTGCCGTCCGGCCCCGCGCCGCCGGCCACCTCCCCGCCGGTGACGCTGCTCAGCACGAGCGTGAGACCCACCGCGTCCGGGTGCACCACCCGGAACTCCTCGCCGACCCGGTCGGCGAAGTCGTCGTACGTGAAGAACCCGGTCTCGGCCACCGCCAGAGCCTAGTCGGCACCGCCAGGAGGAACCCATGACCGACGTCTCCCGCCGCAGCCTGATCGGAGCCGGGGCCGCCGGCGTCGCGCTCGGCACCGCAGGGATCTCCGTCCCCGTCGGCACGGTCCTCGCCGCCCCGGCCCAGGCCGCACCGTCGTACACGACGGCCGAGCAGCTCTACACGCGGCCGCGGTTCAAGGCGCTGCAGGGCAAGTACCTCGGCCTCTCGGGCGGCGCCTTCAAGGGCCTCCCCTTCCGGATCGTCGCGGTCGACGACCTCGACGGCGCGGATGCCGGGTCCGAGACGGCGTTCCGGCTGCGGTTCACCACCAAGACCCCTGGCCCGAAGCAGGGGACCTACACCCTGCGTCGCAAGGACTGGACGACCACGTCGCTCTTCATCGTCCCCACCGACGACACGCGACGCGCCTACACCGCGGTCGTCAACAGCGGGTCCTGACCTGCCCGACGGTCAGACCGCAGGGACGGCCGCCTCGATGCGCACCGGTACGGCGTTGAGGTGCGCCATGCCCGAGGCCCGCTCGAGGTCGCTCGGGTCGCTCGGCAGGATCTCGTTGATGTTGGCGCCGCCCGCGGCGTTCGCGATCTGCCAGCCGGCGCCGCGGTGGCCCCAGCCGTGCGGGACCGCGATGCAGCCCTGGACGACCTCGTCGGTCACCCGCGCAGGGATCTCGACCGACCCCTTCACCGTGGTGACCCGCACCGGGTCGCCGTCGGTGAGACCGATCTCGGCGGCGTCCTTGGGGTGGACCATCGCGTACTGGCGGCGCTCGGGGTCCCGGTGCTTCGGGGTGTTGTGCATCCAGGAGTTGTGGGAGCGCACGTCGCGGCGACCGATGAGGAGGAGCGGGTAGTCCTCGTCGGGCCCGGGGCTGGCCAGCAGCCGGTCGAGCTCGCTCTCGATGACGGCGCCGTCCAGGCGGACCTTCCGGCCCTTGTGGAAGACGCGCCGGGGGAGCATCCCGGTCTCGAGGTGCTCGGCCAGCACGATGCCGCGGGGGTTGGCCCTCAGCTTCTTCAACGACAGGCCGCCGCGGCGCAGGCCGAAGAGGTCGCCGTCGCGGCCGGTGCGGATGAGCAGGTCGACGAGCAGCGCCGGCGTCAGCCGGCCGGCGACCGGTCGGGCCAGCCTGAGGGCGGTCCTGCCGAGGCCGCCGTGCCCGACGAGCTTGGTGACCGGCGCGCTCATCGGAGCGAAGCCCAGCTCCTTGCCGAGCAGGTCGACGATCTCCCAGTCGGGCTTCGCCTCGCCGGCCGGCTCGACCACGGCGTCGGTCCACTGCACGAATGGCTTGAGGTGCAGGTCGAGCGCCGCGAGCACCAGGTCGTCCCGCTCGTAGAAGGTGGCCGCGGGGAGGACGTAGTCCGCGGTCCGGTGGGTCTCGTTGACGTAGAAGTCGATGCCGACCTGGAGGTCGAGGCTGCTCAGCGCGCGCTCGAGGTCGTTGCTCCCCGGGACCGAGAGGAGCGGGTTGCCGGCCGACACGACGAGTGCCTTCAGTTGGCCCTTGCCGGGCGTCTCGATCTCGGGAGCCATCAACGGCGCGGGCATCTGGCCGAGCACCTCGGGCAGGTCGCCGACCCGCGAGCGGTACGAGTCGTAGGTGGCGGCGCCGGCCAGGTGCGCGAGCCGGGTGAAGTCGACGGTGCCGCGGCCGAACAGCACGCCGCCCTCGCGGTCGAGGTTGCCGGTGACGACGTTGAGCACGTCGATGAGGACGTTGACCAGGGTCGCGTAGCGGCCGAGGCAGGCGCCGGTACGGCCGTGCGCGGCTGCCGACGGCGCGCCGGCGAAGGCGCGGGCCAGGGTCCGGATCTCCTCCGCCGGGACGCCGCAGCGCTCCTCGGCGCTCTCCGGAGAGACCTGCTCCGCCGCGCGCCGGATCGGGCCGATACCGGTGGCCTGCTTCGCGATCGCAACGTCGTCGGCCAGGCCCTCCTCGAAGATCACGTGGAGCATCGCGAGCAGCAGCCAGGCGTCGCCGTCGGGCCGGACACCGACGTGCTCGAACGCCCGGGCGGTCTCGGTGCGGCGCGGGTCGACGACGACCACGCGGCCGCCACGCGCCGTGATCTCGGTGAACCGCTCGCGCAGGTTGCCCGCGCTCACCAGGCTGCCGCGAGAGACGAGGGGGTTGGTGCCGACGAGGAGGGCGAAGTCGGTGCGCTCGAGGTCGGGGACCGGGATGACGACCGGGCTGCCGTAGAGAAGCGCCGACGCGGTGAACCGGCTCGAGGTGTCCTGGGTGTTCGGCGTGTAGAGGTGCCGTGAACCGAGGGCGCGGACGAAGGCGCTGAGCCAGAACGCGTGGGAGTGGCTGAACGCGGTCGGGTTGCCGCCGTACCAGCCGATCGACTCGCCGCCGTGGCGTTCCCGGACGGCCCGAAGGCGGGTGCCGATCTCGCTGATCGCGGTCTCCCAGGAGATCTGCTCGAAGGTCCCGTCGGGGCGACGACGCAGCGGGTGGAGCACGCGGTCGGGGTCGTTCTGGACGTGCACGAACTCCAGGCCCTTGGGGCAGGAGAAGCCGGTGGTGATCGGGTGCTGCTTGTCGGGGCGGAGCTGGACCAATCGGCCGTCCTCGACAGTGGCGACCATGCCGCAGGTCGGTTCGCAGATCCGGCAGAACGTCGCGTGCTCACTCACCCGTCGCACACTAGACCGGATCCTGGGCCCTCGCGAGAGATCCAATGGCAATTCCTATCGCGCTCTCGACTGCGGGGTTCGGGACGAGGATCGCTAGCCTGAGCCGGTGAGCACCCGGGCCGAGCAGTACGTCGCCGAGGTCCTCCGTCGCGAACAGCTCTCGCCGCACCTGGTCCGGCTCACCCTGGGCGGCCCCGGGCTGGCGGGCTTCACCTCCACCGGCATCGCCGACGAGTGGGTGGGGCTGGTCGTCCCGGGCCAGTTCCAGAGCCGCTACTACACGGTGCGCTCCTGGGACGGGGCCGCGCTGGTGATCGACGTGGTCGTCCACGACGTCGGCCTGGTCACCGAGTGGGCCGGCGGCGACTGCGTGGGTGACCAGGTGACGATCACCGAGCCCAGGGGCTCCTTCGCCATGCCGGACGACGCGGCCTGGCTGCTGCTCGTCGGCGACATCACGGCGCTGCCGGCGATGGCGCGGATCGCCGAGACCCACGGCGCCGCCGTCCCGACCCGGATCTGGGTCGAGACCCCCGACCGGCCCGAGGAGTTCGACGGCTACCTGCCGGCACACCCGGGCACGACCTGGCTGACGCTGCCCCACGACGGCGCGAGCCGGCTCGCCGCGATGGTCGAGACCATCGAGTGGCCCGCGGGCGACGGCTACTTCTGGATGGCGGGGGAGTCCGCGCAGATGCGCGCGATCCGCAAGTTCCTCATGCGCGACCGCAAGCTCCCCTCGACCGCCTACGACGTGATGGGCTACTGGCGCTCGGTCGCCGCCCGTCAGCCGCGCCAGGTCGACCCCGGCCCGATCTGGCGCGCCGGCAAGGCCGCCGGCAAGACCGACGAGCAGATCTGGGCCGACTACGACCAGGCCCGGGAACAGGTGGAGCAATGACCGACGAGTTGCCAGGGTTGAGGGGTCGAAGTGCCAGGGTTTGAGGACGACGAGCACCACGAGGACCTCGACGAGGACTTCGACGAGGACTTCGACGAGGACTTCGGGGCGCTGCCCCCTCCGGCGCCGGCGGTGTTCGCCGACGCCGAGGGCTTCCGCAGCGGGTTCGCCTGTTTCGTGGGCCGCCCCAACGCCGGCAAGTCGACGCTGACGAACGCGGTCGTCGGCCAGAAGATCGTCATCACCTCCGACAAGCCACAGACCACCCGGACCGTGGTGCGTGGCATCGTGCACCGGGCCGACGGCCAGCTCGTCCTCGTGGACACCCCCGGTCTCCACAAGCCGCGCACCCTGCTCGGCGAGCGGCTCAACGACCTGGTCAAGGCGACCTGGTCCGAGGTCGACGTGGTCGCCGTCTGCTTCCCGTGCGACGAGAAGATCGGCCCGGGCGACACGTTCATCGTCAACGAGCTCGCCAAGATCCGTCGTACGACGAAGATCGCGATCGCGACCAAGACCGACCTCGCTACCCCCGAGCGGATCGCCGAGCACCTGCTCGACATCTCCGTGCTCGGGGCGGAGACCGGCACCGAGTGGGCCGAGATCGTGCCGGTGTCGTCGGTGGGCGGCGACCAGGTCGACCTCCTCGCCCAGCTGCTCGTCGCACTGATGCCCGAGGGGCCCGCGCTCTATCCCGACGGCGACCTCACCGACGCGCCCGAGGAGATCCTTGCCGCCGAGCTGATCCGCGAGGCCGCGCTCGACGGCGTCCGCGACGAGCTCCCGCACTCGATCGCCGTCGTTGTCGAGGAGATGGGACTGCGCGAGGGCCGCGACGAGGACCGGCCGCTGCTCGACATCTACGCGAACCTGTACGTCGAGCGTGACTCCCAGAAGGGCATCGTGATCGGCAAGAAGGGCGCCCGCCTGCGCGAGGTCGGCACCGTCGCGCGCAAGCAGATCGAGTCACTCCTCGGCACGCCGGTCTATCTCGACCTCAAGGTCAAGGTCGCCAAGGACTGGCAGCGCGACCCCCGTCAGCTCCGCAAGCTCGGCTTCTGACGGCCCGAGTCGAATCCGTACCTACCTGAGTCGAATCCGTACCTACCGGGGAGAAGTCAGGATTCGACCGAGGAAGGTCGGGATTCGACGCAGGAAGGTCGGGATTCGACGCAGGAAGGTCGGGATTCGGGTTAGTCGGGGGCCCAGCAGAGACCGTAGGTCTGGCCCATCGCCCACTGCTCCTTGGTGGGGTACTCGTAGCCCCACTCGTAGTCGAGCGGGTCGTCGGCGACGTCGAGTCCGGCGTCCTCGCACGGCCCTTCGAGCCGGTCGCGGGCGGCCTCGGCGCCGGGATAGGTCTTCGTGTCGTACGCGACCACCGACACCGCGCGCCAGGCGTGCTCGGCCCCGCAGATCACCCGCTCGAACTTCTCGGTGTCGGGGGCGGCCGTGCCGCACATCGCGTAGCGCTCGCGGAGGACAGGCTTGTCGAGGGCGCCCTCGAGCGAGCCCTCCGGCTCGGCCAGCGACTCGTCGCCCGACACGACGACGACGTCGCAGCGGTACCAGTCGGCGCCCCTGTCGGACTGGGCCAGCGACGGGGTGAACCAGACCGGGCGGAACATGGTGAGCCGCTGGTCCTCCAGGTCGCCGCCGAGGAAGTCGGGCAGCGCCGCGGGGCAGGTCTCGGCGACCTGGGCCTGCACCCGGTCCGAGTCGACCGCGAGCAGGTGGCCGTCGACGACCGTGTCGAGGACGCCGACGGCGTACGTCTCGGAGGTGTGGGCGTCCTTGCAGGCCGTCGGCCCCACGCGCGTTGTGAACGAGAGCGCCTGACGGAAGGTGAGGGCGTAGCAGTTCCCGTCCTCCGGCCCGGCGGGCGGCGGTGCCGCGGTCGGCGGGGGAGTGGGCGCCGTCGTCGTCGGCGCGGTGGGGGCGGGCTCGTCCTCGGTCGGCTCGTCGTCGGAGCAGCCCGCCACCGCGATCAACGCGACCGCGGCGACGACGTACGACGTCGCGCGTCGAGCGGCGAGGGAACGCCTAGTCACTCGTCTTCGCCCAGCACACCGAGCGCCGGTTGCCTGCCTGCCACTCGGCCTCGTGGAAGTGGGTGTAGGCGTACTCGAAGCGGGCGGGGTAGTTGAGCCACGCCTTGATCGAGTTGGCGCAGAAGGCCTTCGTGCGACTCGCGACGACCTCGTCGCCGGGGTACTTGTCCTCGGGCTCGCCGAGCTTGATCGTCGTCGCGGCCCGCCACGTGTGGGGCTGTGCGCACGGGACCTTCTCGCCGTCGGCAACCGTGGCCCCGGCCGCGCAGATCAGCCAGCGGTCGTCGGGCCGGCCGAGCAGGAGGCCCTGGGCGGTCTCGGGGAGCGGGCGGTACTCCTCGCTCGTCGCGTTGCCGCCGATGACGTCGCAGCGGTACCAGCGCGCGCCGTCGTCCCAGGCGTTCTCGGAGGGCCGGAACCAGGCCCAGCTCACGATCGTGCGGAGCACGAGGCTCTCGTCGCCGCCGAGGAACTTCTCGAACTTCTGGGTGCAGGTCTTGTAGGCGAACTCGCCGACCGACTCGTCCTGGTAGTCGGCGTCCTCGAACTCGTCGGGCAGGGTGCCCGCGGCGTACGTCTCGGCGGTGTGCTTGTCGGCGCAGTCGACGGTGCGGGTCGCGTTGGCCGACTGGCCCACGTCCTCGGGGGTGAGGTTGCGGCACACGCCGACGTCGGGGACGGCCGTGGAGTCGACCTGGTCGGGGTCGACGTTGTCGCCTCGCTTCTCGGTGCCGCACCCGCCGAGCGCCAGCACCGCGAGGAGGGCGGCCGCGCCGAAGGTGCGCGCGTGCGTCATCGCCGTCCCCCTCTTCGTCAGGTCTCCGAGCCGCTCGTGTCAGCCGCTCAGCAGTGCCGCGATCGTAGCGCCCAGGTCGTACGCCGCCTCCTCGTGCCGGGGCGTCACCTCGCCCAGGACCTCGAGCACGTCGAAGGACTGCTTCCACCCGAGTGCCCCGACGATCGACTGCACTGCCCGTACCCCGCCCGTCAGGTCGTAGCGCCCGTGCAGCCACAACCCGTACGGCCGCCCGTGGGTCGCCCCCACTGCGCCACTGGACTCGCCCGCCGACCCGCTCGGGTCCAGCGCCCCGCCGACCGCCAGGAACGTCGTGTCGAAGAAGTGCTTGAGCGCCCCGCTCATGTAGCCGAAGTTCACCGGCGAGCCGAGCAGGTAGCCGTCGGCGCCGAGGACGTCGTCCGCAGTCGCCTCCAGCGCCGGCCGTACGACGACCTCGACCCCCTCGATCGCGTCGTCCTGCGTCCCGCTCAGCACCGCGTCCAGCAGCGCCTGTGTGGACCGCGTGGGCGAGTGGTGGACGACGAGCAGGCGGGCCATGCCGCTCACGCTAGTCGGCAGGTCAGGGCACGTTGAGGATCGTGTCGTCGCGATCGTGCTCGGCCGTGTCGCGGCCGCGGCCGCCGTCGGCGCGGTCGTTGCTACGGACCCGGTCGCGCACGTCGAGCGCGTCGGCACCGCGGCCGCCCCAGACGCGGTCGCTGCCCCCGCCTGCGTCGACGGTGTCGTCGCCGCCGGCGCCGCAGATGATGTCGTTGCCGCCGCGTCCTCGGATCCGGTCGGCGCGGCTGCTGCCGGCGATGACGTCGACACCGCGGGTCCCGGTGATCCTGCCGGAGCCCTCGATCGTGGCGACCACGTCGTTGCAGGTCCGCCCCGCGGGGTCCGTGACGACCACCCACAGGGACTTGCCGTCGCCCTGGGACCTCGCGGTCAGGAACGGCGCACCGCCGAGGTCGACGATGTCGAAGGGGAAGGAGCTGCCGCGGCCGGGGTTCAGGTCGCTGACGAGCGCGGTGCCGGCTGCCGTGCCGTCCGAGCGCCACAGCTCCCGGCCGTGCGTGCCGTCGCTGATCGAGAACCACAGCGAGCCGCCGACCGTGGTCAGCCCGATCGCGGACGACAGCACGTCGGCGTCCTCGTCGGGGTCGATGTCGCTCACGAGGGTGGTCCCGTCCGCGGTGCCGTCCGAGCGCCAGAGCTCGCGGCCGTGCGTACTGTCGACGGCGGTGAAGAACAGGGTGTCGCCCACGGCGAGGAGCTGGTCGGGGTCGGCGTCGTGGGGGAAGTTGTAAGGCTCGCCAGAGTCGCCGGGGTGGATGTCCTTGACCAGCGCGGTGCCGCCCTCGGTGCCGTCGGAGACCCAGAGCTCCCGACCGTTCACGTTGTCCCTGGCGTTGAAGAACACCGTGCCGTCGACGACCGTCAGCCGGTTCGGGGAGCTCCCGAGCGGGGTGCCGTAGTAGCTGTCGTAGCCCGTGCGCAGGTCCGCGACCATGGCCGTGCCGGCCTCGGTGCCGTCCGAGGTCCAGAGCTCGCGGCCGTGGATGCCGTCGTCGGCGGAGAAGAACAGGGCGTCGTCCACGGCGGTGAGAGCGAGCGGTTCGGACGTCGACTCGTCGTACGGGTCCTGGTTGACGTCCGCGACCAGCACGGTGCCTGCCTCGGTCCCGTCGGTCTTCCACAGCTCTCGTCCGTGCTCGCCGTCGTCGGCGGAGAAGAACAGGACGCTGCCGACCGCGGTCAATCCCGCCGGAGCGCTGCTCCCGGTGGGGTTGATGTCAGCCACGACCTCGGTGCCTGCCTCGGTCCCGTCCGTCGTCCACAGCTCGACGCCCTGACCCGGGCTCGGCGCGGTGAAGAACACCTGGTCGTCCACGACCGCGAGTCGCGGGGGACCGATGCGGCTGAAGGAGTCGGCCGTTCCGGGGCTGATGTCCTTGACCATGGCGGTGCCTGCGGCGGTTCCGTCCGACCTCCACAGCTCCCGGCCGTGGACGCCGTCGAAGGCCGTGAAGTAGACGAGCCCGGCGTGCTGGCCGAGGAGGTCCGGACGACTCTCGCCGTGGCCGTCGAACGGGTCGCCGGGGCCGGGATTGATGTCGGCGACGAGCGTCGTACCGCCGGGTGTGCCGTCGGACCTCCACAGCTCGCGACCGTGGGCGGCGTCGCTGGCGCCGAAGTAGACCGTGTCGCCGACCACGGTGAGGTCCTCGATGTGGCCGAGGGTGGCGACGTAGGCGAGCGCTGCGTCCTGCCCCGCGGCTGGTGCGGCGGTGCTCGGTGGTGCGACGCCGAACGCCGCCGCGGACAGGGCGGCCGTGGTCGCTGCCGCGGGTCGCACCACGCGCCGGACGTGCGGGGAGCGACGCTTCTTCGCCATGGACCGGAACGCTAGCCGCGGCGGCGCCGGTTGTCCGCTAAACTCGATCCATCATGATGCGCGCCCTGCTTCTTAGCGGCCGCAGCGAGGTCTGAGAACCAGCCGGACCCCCTCGCTGCGGAGTGTTGTTGCGCGACCGGCGCTCCTTCTCAGACAGCCGAGGTAAGTCATGACCACCATCCCGAAGCAGCAGCCGAGCGGAATGCCGCATCAGCGCTACACCGCCTTCCAGCCCGTCACTGTGCCGGACCGCACCTGGCCCGACCGGAAGATCACCGCCGCCCCGCGCTGGCTCTCCACCGACCTGCGCGACGGCAACCAGGCCCTCATCGACCCGATGAGCCCGGCCCGCAAGATGAAGATGTTCGACCTCCTCGTCCGGATGGGCTACAAGGAGATCGAGATCGGGTTCCCGGCCGCGAGCCAGACCGACTTCGACTTCGTCCGCCAGCTGATCGAGGGCGACCGGATCCCCGACGACGTCCGCGTCTCCGTGCTGACCCAGGCCCGCGAGGACCTCATCGCCCGCACCGTCGAGTCGCTCGTCGGCGCCGACAAGGCGACCGTCCACCTTTACAACGCCACGGCGCCGCTCTTCCAGCGGGTCGTCTTCAACGTCTCCGAGGCCGAGTGCATCGCGATCGCGACGCGCGGCACCGAGTGGGTGATGAAGTACGCCGACAGCCTGCTGACCGGCGCCCACCCCACCGACTTCGGCTACCAGTACAGCCCCGAGATCTTCACCCAGACGCCCACCGACTTCGCGCTCGAGGTCTGTGAGCGGGTGTCCGACGTGTGGCAGCCCGAGCCGGGCCGCGAGATCATCCTCAACCTGCCGGCGACCGTCGAGATGTCGACGCCCAACACCTACGCCGACCAGATCGAGTACTTCGGCCGCGGGCTCACCCGGCGCGACGTCACGGCGATCAGCCTGCACCCCCACAACGACCGCGGTACGGCGGTCGCGGCGACCGAGCTGGCGCTGATGGCCGGCGCCGACCGGGTCGAGGGCTGCCTCTTCGGCCACGGCGAGCGCACCGGCAACGTCGACCTCGTCACGCTGGCGATGAACCTGTTCAGCCAGGGCATCGATCCGCAGGTCGACCTGTCGGACATCGACGAGATCCGTCGCACCGTCGAGTACTGCACCCAGCTGCCGGTCCACCCGCGCCACCCCTACGCGGGCGACCTCGTCTACACCGCCTTCTCCGGCTCCCACCAGGACGCCATCAAGAAGGGGCTGGAGGACCTCGACCGGATCGCGGCCGAGCAGGGCCGCTCCGTGCGCGAGGTCCCGTGGGAGGCGCCGTACCTCCCGATCGACCCGAAGGACGTCGGCCGTACGTACGAGGCGGTCATCCGGGTCAACAGCCAGTCGGGCAAGGGCGGCGTGGCCTACGTGCTCAAGGCCGAGCACAGCCTGGACCTGCCGCGGCGCGCCCAGATCGAGTTCAGCCGGGTCATCCAGCAGCACACCGACAGCCAGGGCGGCGAGGTGACGCCGGAGGAGATCTGGTCGATCTTCCAGGCCGAGTACCTCGACCGCACGACGCCGTACGAGCTGACCAGCTGGAGCTCGGTCACCGACGCCGAGGGCGACGACGAGCAGCAGGTGAACCTGCGGGTTCGGGGCGAGGACCGGACCTTCTCCGGGATGGGCAACGGCCCGGTCGCCGCGTTCGTCGACGGGATGCGCCAGGCGGGTGCCGACATCCGGGTCCTCGACTACGCCGAGCACGCGCTGTCGTCCGGCGGTGACGCCGTCGCGGCGGCGTACGTCGAGTGTGAGATCGCCGGCGAGATCGTGTGGGGCATCGGCATCCACCACAACATCGTCACCGCGTCGCTGCGGGCGGTCGTGTGCGCGGCCAACCGGGCGCAGGCGCAGACGATCCCGCACCAGGGCTGACCGGCCTGTCAGGATGACGACGTGAGCGAACGACACCTCGCCTCTGAGCGCATCGGCCAGCTGTTCGTGGAGTCCGACGGCGGGCGCGACCGGCTGGAGTACACCGAGTACGGCACGGGCGACGCCTGGGTGGTGCTGCTGCCGGGGCTGCTGATGCCGCGACGGATGCACGACCACGTGGCACGCACCCTCGCCTCGGCGGGCGCTCACGTCGTCACCCTCGACTTCCTCGGGCACGGCCGCTCCGACCAGCCCGACGACCCGCTGGCCTACTCGGTCACCTCGTTCGCCGAGCAGGTGGTGGCGCTCCTCGACCACCTCGGTGCGTCCCAGGCGATCGTCGGCGGTACGTCGCTCGGCGCCAACGTCTCCCTCGAGGTCGCGGCGATCGCCCCGGACCGGGTCCGCGGGCTGCTGCTGGAGATGCCGGTCCTCGACAACGCGCTCGAGGTCGCGATCGTGTCGTTCGCGCCACTGCTGCTGACCGCGCGGGTCTTCCCGTTCGCGATCTCCGGGATGCGCTTCGTGACGACCAAGGTGCCGCGCGGGATCCTGCCGTGGTGGCTCGGGATCGGCCTCGACACCGTCGAGCACCGGCCCGGCGCGCTCGCGGCCTACGTGCACGGCCTGTTCTTCGGACGGGTCGCGCCGCCGGCCAAGGAGCGGCGCCGGATCACGGCACCCGCCCTCGTCGTGGGCCACCCGCGCGACCCGCTGCACCCGGCCTCGGACGCGGAGATGCTCGCCGGCGAGCTGCCCAACGCGACGTTCGAGCGGGCCAGGTCGATCCTGGAGTGGCGGCGGACACCGGAGCGGCTGGACCTGCTGGCGACCAAGTTCGTTCTCGACTGCTGGCGTCCGGCGCGGCGCCCCCGGCGCGCCGGGGCCTGACTGTCGGTGCCCCCGCCCACAATGGGGGTGTGCTCTATCGCGACGAGGCGATCGTCCTGCGCACCCACAAGCTGGGTGAGGCCGGCCGCATCATCACCCTGCTGACCCGTCAGCACGGGCTGGTGCGCGCCGTCGCCAAGGGCGTGCGTCGTACGACGTCGAAGTTCGGGTCGCGCCTGGAGCCCTTCACCTACGTCGACCTCCAGCTCGCCGTCGGCCGCAACCTCGACACGATCACGCAGGCCGAGACCCGCGCCGCCTATGCCGCGTCGATCGGTGCCGACTACGACCGCTACACCTCCGGCACGGCGATGCTCGAGACCGCCGAGCGGCTGGTCGTGGAGGAGCGGGAGCCGGCCGTCCAGCAGTTCCTGCTGCTCCTCGGTGCCCTCCACGCGATGGCCTCGGGCGACCGGCGTCCCGGCCACGTCCTCGACTCCTACCTGCTGCGCTCGCTGGCGGTGGCCGGCTATGCGCCGGCGTGCGTCGACTGCGCCCACTGCGGTCGCGCGCCGTCCCCGGCCGCCGACGGCTCGGCCGGCTCGCACCGCTGGTTCAACCCGGCGATGGGTGGCGTGCTCTGCGCGACCTGCCGGATCCCCGGTTCGGCGAGCCCCGCCCCCGAGACGCTGACGCTGCTCGGTGGGCTGCTCGCCGGGGAGTGGCCGGTCGTCGAGGCCGCCGATCCTCGTCACCTGCGCGAGGCGAGCGGTCTGGTGGCCGCGTTCGTCCAGTGGCAGATCGAGCGTGGCCTGCGGTCCCTGGCCTACGTCGAGCGCTGACGCGCCGCCGACTAGCCTTCATCCGTGCGCAGCTCCCGCCGACCCACGGCCCCCCAGCGACGGGAGCCCCGCCGACCCGACCCGCACCCGTCGGGCGCGCAGCCGCCGTCGATCCCGGCGGAGCTGGTGCCCCACCACGTCGCGATCGTCATGGACGGCAACGGACGGTGGGCCAAGGAGCGCGGGCTGCCGCGCACCCAGGGCCACGAGCAGGGCGAGAGCTCGCTGTTCGACGTCGTCGAGGGAGCGATCGAGATCGGGGTGAAGGCGATCTCGGCCTACGCGTTCTCCACCGAGAACTGGTCGCGCAGCCCGGACGAGGTCAAGTTCCTCATGGGCTTCAACCGCGACGTCATCCGTCGCCGTCGGGACGAGATGCACGAGCTCGGGGTGCGCGTGCGGTGGGCCGGACGGGCCCCTAAGCTGTGGCGCTCGGTGATCAAGGAGCTCCAGGTCGCCGAGGAGCTGACGAAGCACAACGAGGTCCTCACGCTGACCATGTGCGTCAACTACGGCGGGCGCTCCGAGCTCGGCGACGCGGCGCGGGCCCTGGCCCAGGACGTCGCTGCCGGCCGGCTCAACCCGGCGAAGGTCGACGAGCGGACCCTCGGCCGCTACCTCTACGTCCCCGAGCTGCCCGACGCCGACCTGATCTGGCGGACGTCGGGGGAGCAGCGGTTGTCGAACTTCATGCTCTACCAGGCGGCGTACGCCGAGCTCGTCTTCTCCGACGTCCTCTGGCCCGACGTCGACCGGCGGCACCTGTGGGAGGCGATCGACATCTACGCGCGTCGCGACCGTCGCTACGGCGGCGCGGAGCCGAACCAGACCTGAGTCCGACCCGCGCTCGGACTCCTCGGATCTGCCCCCGCCGCGGGTCGGCCCGCCCTATCCTTCGAGCCATGAAGTCCTCCCCCTTCGCGCGCATCGTCACGCTCGCACTGGTCGGATCCCTCTCGCTGGCCGCGTGCGGCAACGGTGATGGCGACGACGAGGCCGACGACGTCGAGACCGTGATCGTCACCGGTACACCGGAGGCGGACGCGAGCAGCACCGCGCCGACCGAGACCACCACTGCCCCGACGACGCCGACGACGACCGCGACCGAGGAGATGACGATCGCGCCGACCGGCGAGGTCGACGAGGCCGAGCTCGCCGAGGACATCCAGTTCGCGCAGCAGGTGACCGACGAGTGGTGGGCCCTGCACTGGAACGACTTCTTCTCCGGTGACTACACGCCGCCCAACGTCGTCGGCTTGTACGACGGCTACGACGAGGCGAACGCGCCGGTCTGCTTCGGTGAGGTGCTGCCGCCGGGCAACGCGTTCTACTGCCCCGACGGGGACTACGTCGCGTGGGACAAGACCCTGCTCGAGCTCGGCTACGAGATCGGCGACTCCTGGCCCTACCTGATCATCGCCCACGAGTGGGGCCACGCGATCCAGGCGGACCTGTCGATGGACCTGCAGAGCGTGCAGTACGAGCTCCAGGCCGACTGCCTCGCCGGCGCGGTGCTCTACGGCGCCGCGCGCGACAACCCGCCGACGCTGGAGTTCGAGGCCGGTGACGAGAAGGAGATCGTCGACGGTCTCAACTTCATCGCCGACGAGGCGCCGTGGGGCATGAGCGGTGACCACGGGGACTCGTTCGAGCGGATCGAGGCGTTCAACCTCGGTCGCACCGACGGCGTGCCGGGGTGCCTGCCCGGGATGACCAACTGACCTGCTGACCTGCTGACCTGCTGACCGGCCGGCTCGGGGCGGCCGGGCCGGGGTCAGTGCTCGTCGTAGTGGGCCCCGTGCTCGGCGTGCCGGTGTCCGTCGTGCACGTAGTCGACGTGATCGTCGTGCGGGACCGCGAGGTGCCCGCACCCCGGTCCGTGCTGGTGGGGATGCTCGCCGGTCGGCTCGTGCTCGGGTGCGCTGCCGCTGGGGAAGGGGGCCCGGAGCCGGGCGCGACGCCGGAGCCACATCCCCACCGGCCAGGCGACGACGTAGCCGGCCAGTGCGAGCAGCACGATGGTCGGTCCCGGCGTCGCGTCGACGTCGTACGTCGAGGCGGCGGCGGCGAACGCGAGCCCTCCGACCGAGGCGAGCGTCCCCAGCACCATCGCAGCGGCGATGGTGGTTCGGAAGGACCGGGTCACCTGCTGGGCGGTCGCCACCGGCACCACCATGAGCGCCGAGACGAGGAGCAGGCCCACGGTCCTCATCGCGACCGTGACGCTGACCGCCGCGAGCACCGCCACGAGCACGTTGTAGAACCGCACGCGCAGCCCGGCGACTCGAGCGAACTCCTGGTCCTGCGCGACCGCGAACAGCTGGGGCGCCAGACCGAGGCAGAGTGCGACGACGGCGGCGGCCAGCACCATGGTGACCAGCACGTCGTCGATCGACAGCGTGGTGAGCGAGCCGAACAGGTAGCGCTGGAGGGCACCGGTGCTCTGCCCGCCGATGCCGCTGATGAAGATGCCGCCGGCGAGACCACCGTAGAAGAGCAGCGCCAGCGCCACGTCGCCGTTGGTGTGACCACGCTCGCGGACGATCTCGATGAGGACCGCGCCCGCGACCGCGACGACCACCGCGGTCCACGTCGGTGAGGTCGAGGTGACCAGGCCGATCGCGACGCCGGTCACCGCGACGTGGCCGATCCCGTCACCCATCAGCGCGAGCCGGCGCTGGACCAGGTAGGTGCCGATCGCCGGCGCGGCGAGTCCGGTCACGAACGCGGCGATGAGGGCTCGCTGCATGAACGGGAGTGCGAACAGGTCGGCGAGGTCGTTCATCGTGGCCCCCGGTCGGACGGGTCGAGCGGGGAGGCGACGTGCGGGACGTGGTCGTGCCGGCGGTCCGGCGCGGAGTGGTGGTGGGTGTGTGGGTCTGCGAACCAGGGCTCGTGCGCCTCGTGGTCGCGGAGCGGCGCTCCGTCGTAGGCGACGCGGCCGTCGCGCATGACCACGGCTCGGTCGACGAGCGGGGCGAGCGGCCCCAGCTCGTGGGCGACGAGGACCACCGTCGCCCCGCGCTCCTTGAGTGCGCCGAGCGCCTCGGCGAGCGCGTGCTGGTTGGGCAGGTCGACCCCGGCGGTCGGCTCGTCGAGGAAGAACAGGTCCGGGTCGCCGGCGAGGGCCCGAGCGATGAGCACCCGCTGCTGCTGCCCGCCCGACAGGTGGCTCACCGCGTCGCGGCGACGGTGGGCGAGCCCCACCACCTCGAGGGCCTCGTCGATCGCCGCCCGGTCAGCTCGCGTCAGGGGGCGGAACAGCCGGCGGTGGGTGAGTCGGCCGGACGCCACGACCTCGTGGACCGAGACCGGTACGCCGGAAGCGGCCGTGGCCCGCTGGGGCACGAACCCGAGCCGCTGCCAGTCGTGGAAGTTCTCGAGAGTGGTGCCGAACAGCCGTACCTCGCCCGTGCTGAGCGGCCGGAGTCCCACCAAGGCACGGACCAGTGTCGACTTGCCCGAGCCGTTGGCGCCCATGAGCGCGACGAAGTCGCCGATCTCGACCGTGAGGTCGATGCGGCGCAGCACGGGCCGTCCACCGATCTCGACCGACCCGCCCGAGATCGCGACTGCCGCAGGTGCGGTGGCGGACGTCACCGGCACTCGTTGGCCGCGCGGATCGCTGCGAGGTTGGATTCCATGAGGGAAACGTAGTCCTCCCCGCTGCTGCTGTCGGTCAGCCCCTCGATCGGGTCGAGACTGCCGGTCGCGAGGTCCAGGTCGGCGGCGAGGCCGGCGACGAGGTCCGGCTCGAGCGGCTCGCTGAAGACCGTGGTGATGCCCTCGTCGAGGATCAGCTCCTGGACCTCGCCGAGCACCGCCGGACTGGGTTCGGCGTCAGGGGAGAGGCCCACCAGGGGCGCGATGCGCACGCCGTACTTCTCCAGGTATCCGAAAGCGTCGTGCGACACCACGACCGTGTCCCGGGCGCAGTCGGCGAGGCCGGTGGTGAACAGCTCGTCGAGGGCGGCCAGGTCCGCTCGGAGCGCGGCAGCGTTGGCGGTGTAGTCCTCGGCGTGCCCGGGGTCGATCTCGGCGAGCTCGTCGGCGACCGCGTCTCCGAGGTCGGCGACCCGCACCGGGTCCTGCCAGAAGTGCGGGTCGACGTCTCCGTGGTCGTGCTCGTCCTCGTGCTCGTCCTCGTGCTCGGCGTGCTCCTCGGGAGACTCCTCCGCGGGCAGCAGACCGACCACCTCGGCGGCGTCGAGGGGGACGCCTCCGGCGTTCTGCTCGACGGCGTCGTCGACGGCCGGCTGGAAGCCGTGCTCGAAGAGGACGAGGTCGGCTCCGGCGATCTCGGCGGTCTCGTCGACGGCGAGCTCGAGGTCGTGCGGCTCCGTGCCGGGCTGGGTCAGGAGGGTGACCTCGGCGTGGTCGCCGGCGACGCGCTCGGCGACGTAGGCCAGCGGGTAGAAGGCCGCCGCGACGGTCACCCCGTCACTCGGGTCGGCACCACTCTCCTCGAAAGCCGAGCACCCGGTCGCGACGAGGGCGAGGGCGGTCAAGGGGACGACGGCGATTCCGAAGCGCATGAGAATCATTCTCAACTAGGGATGCCGGCCTGTCCAATCAGCCGGCGTTAAGTGAGCGGAAAGTGCTGGCGCGCACGCTCCTGTCATCCGAGGAGACCACTCACCCAGGAGACCAGGAGACCACCATGAAGACCATCACCCGCCTCGTCGCGATCCTCGCCCTCGTTCTGCTGCCGCTGCTGCACACGCCGTCCGCGGGCGCCGCCCAGATCCAGACCTCCTCCTACCGGCCGGGCCCGGTGTGGGTGAACACGCCGATGATCACCGGCTACGACCACCAGGTCCGGCTCGCTAACGGCTACTACATGACCACCAAGAGCTTCGAGCTCGGCGGCTTCGTCGCCGGCCGGAGCCCGGCCTACGCCGGCGCCCAGGACATCTACGGCTTCTACGTCATCCAGCGGTACGTGGGCGGTCGTTGGGAGGCCTGGACCTGGCAGGAGCACAGTGGCCGGTCGTTCTCCGGCAACATGAGCTTCCCGCGGTGGGTCTTCAACCCGGCCAACCAGCCCAACAACCGCTACGCCTATCGCGCGGTCTACGTCGTCTCCTGGTACGTCGCGGGCACCAACCGCGAGCTGGGCACGGTGACGATCGTCCCGAACCGGACCGCCGACAACCAGTGCGTCATCAGGTTCGGGACCCGGTGCGGCTCCTACACGGACTCCATCGTCTTCTGAGCCGGTCGCGAGCGGGTCCGGCCCTCGGGGTCAGACCCGCTCGAGCCGCGCCGGCACGTACTTGTGCCACGGGGTCCCCGCCAGCCAGTCGCGATGGTGCAGCGACGTCAGCTCGTTGGGCGCGACGCCCGGAGTGCCGTCGGCATGCTCGACCCCGAGCCCGTTGGGCAGCGAGACGTGGCCGGGCTGGAGGGTGTCGGTCACCTCGACGACCGCCTCCGCGCTGCCCCGCTCGGTCACCACGCGGAGGGCGTCGCCCGTCGTCACGCCGTACGACGCCGCGTCGCCCGGGTTGATCCGGAGGGCTCCGTGGGCGTCGCGCCGCCGCCACGACGGGTCGCGGATGATCGTGTTGGCCGTGAACGCCCGGCGCTCGCCGGCCGACAGCACGAACGGGAACTCCTCGGTGGTCCACGAGCTCGGCTCGTCGGCCAACGCTCGCATCCGCTCGATCAGGTCGGGAATCTCGAGGGTGAACCGCCGGTCCGGGCGACGTACGTAGTTCCAGGCGTCGTCGTACGCATCCCGGGTGAACACGACCCCTTCGCCCTGGAGGGTCTTCTCGAAGAGCCGGTTGCCGGCCTCGAAGCCGGTGCCGGTGAAGCCGGCGCGGGCGACGGCCTCGGGCTGGGCCATGACGCACAGCTGGGAGAGCCCCCAGACGGCGGCTGCGCCGCGCGCCGTCCCCAGCGTCGGCCCGAGCGTCTCGTAGAGCACGTGCCCGGCGAGGCCCATGACCCGCGGATCGGCGCCGACCGCGGCGAAGAACGCCTCGGCGTAGGCGGTGAGCCCGGCCTCCGCGGCCTCCCGGAGCGGCGCGAGCGTCGCCTCGTCGATCGCGTCGAGCTCGCGGATCAGGCGGGCGTAGATCTCCGGCTCCGGCAGCGTGCCGGGGAGCGGGTCCATCGTCGGCGCGCGCAGGTGGAAGACGTTGTTCGGGAAGTCGACGTTGAAGAACGTGCACTCCCACTTCTCGAACTGGCTCGACGCGGGCAGCACGTAGTCGGCCAGCCGGGCGGTCTCGGTGAGGTGGATGTCGACGACCACGCTGAGCTCGAGCGCCGCCATGGCCCGACGGAACGCCGCCGAGTCGGCCAGCGAGTGGGCGGGGTTGACGCTGTCGATCCACATCGCCCGGAACCGGTCGGGGTGGCTGGTGTCGATCTCCTCGGCGATCGAGTTGCAGGGCACGAGGCCGGAGATGATCCGGGCGCCCGTGACCGGGGTGGTCCTGGCGCCGCCACCCCCGCCGCCGCCCGCGATCGCCGCGAAGGTGGAGTGCAGGAACATCCCGCCCTTCTTGGCGAAGCTCCCGGTGAGGATCCAGAGCATCTTGTTGAGGTAGGAGCTCAACGTGCTGTGGGGCGCCTGCTGGATGCCGAGGTCCTCGTAGGTGCAGACGCTCTGCGCGGAGCCGATCCGCCGCGCCGTCTCCCGGATCAGCTCCTCGGGCACGCCGCAGCGCGCGGCGTAGTCGGCGACGTCGACCTCGGTGTACGCCGCCAGGACGGGTGCGGCGCCGCTGGTGTGGTCGGCGATGAACCCGTGGTCGACCAGGTCCTCCTGGACGAGGACGGCGCCGAGCGCGGCAAGGCACCACGCGTCGGTGCCGGGCCGCACCTGGAGGTGGATGTCGGCCATCGCGGCGGTCTCGCTGCGGCGCGGGTCGATCACGACCATGCAGCGGTCGGGGTCGGCGGCCATCTCCTTGAGGACCGGCCGGGCGCGCGGGAAGGAGTGGGACTGCCACGGGTTCTTGCCGACGAAGACGACGACCTCGGCGTGCTCGAAGTCGCCCTTGCTGTGACCGCCGTAGAGCCGGCCGTCGACGAACATCTCGCCGGTCTTCTCCTGGGCGAGCGCGTTGGACCGGTACCGGGCACCGACGGCGGCCTGGAGGGACTGGCCGTAGCTGCCGCCGAGGTGGTTGCCCTGGCCGCCACCGCCGTAGAAGAAGATCTTGTCGCCGCCGTGCTCGTCCCTCACCTGGCGCAGGCGTCCGGCGATCTCGGTGATCGCGGTGTCCCAGTCGATCTCCTCGAAGGTGCCGTCCGGGCGGCGGCGCAGCGGGCTGGTGAGCCGCTCGGTGCCGTTCTGGTAGCGGTCGAGACGTAGCGGCTTCTCGCAGGTGTAGCCCGCCGACCCCGGGTGCGTCTTGTCGCCCCTGATCTTGACCAGGTGGCGGTCCTCGACCTGCACCTCGATCCCGCAGTTGCACTCACAGAGGATGCAGGCGCTCTTCTGCCAGGCCGGTGCTGTCGGGTCACTGCTCATGGGGCTCCGTCCGCAGTTCTATGACGACTGTCATAGACAGTAGGGTCGGCCCGTGCTGGTCGTCAACAGGTTCCGCGTCGAGGCGTCACAGGAAGTCGCGTTCCGGGCTGACCTGGCGACGGCGCACGAGACCCTCGCCGCCCGCCCCGGGTACCTCGGCGGCGAGATCGGCCGCAACCTCGACGACCCCGGCCTGTGGGTGCTCACCACGCGCTGGGAGTCCGTCGGCGCCTACCGCCGCGCGCTCTCGTCGTACGACGTCAAGCTGAGCGCCGTGCCGACCCTGAGCCGGGCGCTCGACGAGCCCAGCGCCTACGAGGTGGTCGGGCCGGGCTCGGTGCTCAACGTCGCGGAGTCCCGCACGACCTGACGGACCTCGGGTCGGGGCGCCGGTCGAGGCTCAGAGTGTCGGTGCCGTGAGCTCGAAGACCGACTGGAGGCCGACGAGGCCCTTGATCCGCATCGGGTCGCGCTGCTGGACCCGGGTGTCGGCCGCGAGCTGGGCGGTCCGCTCGTCGAGCAGCACCTCGCCGGCCCGGGCGGCCGAGCAGAGCCGGGCGGCGAGGTTGACCGGCGTGCCGACGGCGGTGTAGTCCAGCCGGTTGCTGGAGCCGATGGTGCCGACGGTGACGGTGCCGCTGGCGACGCCGACGCCGACGCCGAGCGGGTGGAGCTTGGTGGCCCACCGCTCGAGGACCGGGTCGACGGCCGTGATCAGGTCCTCGGCCAGCGCGACCGCGACCGCTGCGTGGTCAGGCCGAGGGAGAGGCGCGCCGACCAGCATGAGCACCCCGTCGCCGGCGTAGCAGGTGATGGTGCCCCCGTGCCGGGCGACGACCTCACCGACAGCGTCGTAGTACTCCGCGAGCAGGTCGACCACGGCCTGCGACGGCACGCCCTCGGAGTAGGGCGTGAAGTCGCGCAGGTCGCACTCGATCACCGACAGCTCGGCCTGGTGCGGTCGCATCACGGTCGAGATGCCCTTGGCCTCGATCATCTCCGAGACCTGCGGGGAGAGGAACTGGCCCAGGAACGTCGCCCTCCGCGCGTGCGCCGCCCCGTAGTGCATGTGACCCCACGTGACGAGGGACATCACCAGCACGGCGAGCACGCCCGACGCCTCCCACGGGACCGCCGTCGAGCAGGCGAGCAGGCCCGAGGCCACCGAGGTGGCGATCGCCCGGGCCCTCTCCGCCGGGTCGATCTGCTGGGTCGCGAGCAGGGCCCAGCCGGCCATGAAGGTCACCCCGATGACGAGCAGGGTGATCGCGAAGAGCCAGAACCCGGGTTCGTCGTGGGCCGACCGGTCGAACGCCGAGAGCTCGTAGTCGTTGAGGCGTTGGGCGGGGAACAGCAGCACCACTGCCGCGAACCAGGCGATCTCGGCCCAGCCGGCGCGGATCACCCAGCGTGCTGCCGTCCGGGCGCGGGGGGTCATCTGCGCGGTCCGGAACAGGCTCGCCATGTAGATCGCGGAGAAGACCCCGACGCTCACCTCGGAGAGTCCCTGGAGCCGGGGGAGCAGTCCGGGTGCGCTGGTGCTCACGTCGTCCAGGAAGAAGAGGGGAGTCGCGAACGAGATGCCGACGCCGACGCCGGACGCCGCGTTGGCGAGGTTGGCGCGGGTGGGTTCGAGGCTCAGTGCGAAGACCAGCGCGAGGCCGCAGAAGGACGCGCCGAGAGCAACTGCAGCGAGCTGATAGGACTCGAGGTCGCCCATGGGAGCCTCCTGGGTGCACCCCCACGGTAGACCTGAGGCGCCGGGCGCGCGTCCGGTTCGGTCCGACCGGATCCGCGTCGTTAGGCTGACCACTCACAGACCGGCAGCCAGCCGGCCGACCCCAGGAGTGCACATCGTGGCCAAGCCCCCGCCGTCCGCTATCGACAACGTCGTCTCGCTCGCCAAGCGTCGAGGCTTCGTCTACCCGTGCGGTGAGATCTACGGGGGCACCCGGTCGGCATGGGACTACGGCCCGCTCGGCGTCGAGCTCAAGGACAACATCAAGCGTCAGTGGTGGAAGTCCATGGTGCAGATGCGCGACGACGTCGTGGGCCTGGACTCCTCGGTGATCCTGCCGCGCCAGACCTGGGAGGCCAGCGGCCACGTCGCGACCTTCACCGACCCGCTCACCGAGTGCCAGTCGTGCCACAAGCGGTTCCGCGCCGACCACCTCCAGGAGGAGTACGCCGAGAAGAAGGGCCTCGACGACCCGGACGCGGTCGACCTCGCGACCCTCGCCTGCCCCAACTGCGGCAGCCGCGGCGCCTGGACCGAGCCGCGCCAGTTCTCGGGCCTCCTCAAGACCTACCTCGGCGTCATCGAGGACGAGTCCGGCCTCCACTACCTGCGCCCGGAGACCGCGCAGGGCATCTTCCTCAACTTCGCCAACGTCGTGACGTCGAGCCGGATGAAGCCCCCGTTCGGCATCGCCCAGGTCGGCAAGAGCTTCCGCAACGAGATCACGCCCGGCAACTTCATCTTCCGCACCCGTGAGTTCGAGCAGATGGAGATGGAGTTCTTCGTCAAGCCGGGTGAGGACGAGGAGTGGCACCAGTACTGGATCGACACCCGCACCGCCTGGTACGTCGGCCTCGGCGTCGACCCCGACAACCTGCGCCACTTCGAGCACCCCAAGGAGAAGCTCTCCCACTACTCGAAGCGGACCGTCGACATCGAGTACCGCTTCCGTTTCGCGGGCTCGGAGTGGGGCGAGCTCGAGGGCATCGCCAACCGCACCGACTTCGACCTCGCGACCCACTCCGCCGCGTCGGGCAAGGACCTCACCTACTTCGACCAGGCGGCCGGCGAGCGCTACACGCCGTACGTCATCGAGCCGGCGGCCGGTCTGTCCCGCAGCCTGATGACGTTCCTCGTCGACGCCTACGAGGAGGACGAGGCGCCCGACACCAAGGGCGGCGTCCGCAAGCGGACCGTGCTGCGGCTCGACCCGCGCCTGGCGCCGGTCAAGGTCGCCGTGCTGCCGCTGTCGCGCAATGCCGACCTCACGCCGAAGGCGCGCGACGTCGCCACCGAGCTGCGCCAGGCCTGGACGATCGACTTCGACGACGCCGGCTCGATCGGCAAGCGCTACAGCCGCCACGACGAGATCGGCACGCCGTACTGCGTCACCGTCGACTTCGACACCCTCGAGGACCAGGCCGTCACCGTGCGCGAGCGCGACTCGATGGCGCAGGAGCGAGTCAGCCTCGACCGGCTGACGGCGTACTTCGCCGAGCGGTTCGTCGGCTGCTGACCGCCGGCGACTGACAGAATGTGCCTGTGACCCCTGTCTCATCCGTGTCCTCGATGGTCCAGCGCGCCGGCGCGGCCGTCCTCGGAAGCGTCCTCGCCGCCGGCCTCCTGGTCGGCTGCAGCGACTCCCAGGACTCCGCCGACGACGACCCGAGCGCCGGGTCGACCGCCGACGCCAGCGAGCCGAGCGAGCCGACCGAGTCCGCCGACGCCACTCCGAGCAGCTACCTGCCGGTGCCCGAGGGCGTGACCCTCACCGAGCCCGGCACCTCTCTCGGGTTCGGCGAGACCGGCACCATCGCCTGGCGGCCGCGGCAGGACACGGTCGTGGCCCTCGACCTGACGGTCGACCGGATCGACAAGACGTCCTACAAGGAGTCCTTCGAGGGCTGGGTCATCACGCCCCAGATGAAGGGCCAGGTGCCCTACTTCGTCCGCGCCACGGCGACCAACGTCAGCGGGGCGGCGATCGGCGACCTGCTGGTGCCGCTCTACGCGCTGTCCGACGGCACGAGCATGTACGAGCCGCTGTCCTTCCGCGAGGAGGCGTTCGAGCCGTGCCCGGGCGGCGAGCTGCCCGAGAAGCTCAAGCCCGGCAAGACCGCCGACCTCTGCCTGGTCTACCTGCTGCCCGAGGGCCTGGCCCTCAGCTCGGCCGCCTTCGACCTCGTCGGCGAGCTCGCGCCGGTCACGTGGAGCGGCGAGATCACCGCGATCGAGAAGCCGAAGAAGGACAAGAAGAAGGACGAGAAGAAGGGCGAGCAGCAGGGGTGAGCAGCCCCGGCTCCACTGTGCCGTACCCGGGCCTGGACCTCGGGTCGCTGCACGTCCCCACCCCGGTCGTGCTGGCGCCGATGGCCGGCATCACCAACGCCGCCTACCGCCGGCTCTGCGCCGAGCACGGCGCCGGGCTCTACGTCTGCGAGATGATCACCAGCCGGGGGCTGGTCGAGGGTGACCCGACGACCCGGCGGATGCTGGTCTTCGACGAGGCCGAGCAGGTGCGCTCCGTCCAGCTCTACGGGACCGACCCGACGTACGTCGGGAAGGCCGCCGAGATCCTCTGCGACGAGTTCGGCGTGGCCCACATCGACCTCAACTTCGGCTGCCCGGTCCCCAAGGTCACCCGCAAGGGCGGCGGCGGCGCGCTGCCGTGGAAGCGGGGCCTGCTCGCGCGGATCCTCGAGGAGGCGGTCGCAGCCGCGACGCCGTACGACGTGCCGGTGACGATGAAGACCCGCAAGGGGCTCGACGACGACCACCTCACCTACCTCGACGCCGGGCGGATCGCGCAGGAGTCCGGCTGTGCCGCGATCGCCCTGCACGGTCGCACCGTCGCGCAGGCCTACTCGGGGGAGGCCGACTGGGACGCCATCGGTGCGCTCGTCGACCACGTCGACATCCCGGTGCTCGGCAACGGCGACATCTGGGAAGCCTCCGACGCGCTGCGGATGGTCGAGCAGACCGGTGTCGCCGGGGTCGTCGTGGGCCGTGGCTGCCTGGGCCGCCCCTGGCTGTTCCGCGACCTGGCGGCCGCGTTCGGCGGCACCGCGGTCACCACGCTGCCGACCCTCGGCGAGGTCGCCACGATGATGCGCCGGCACGCCGAGCTGCTCGTCGAGCACATGGGGGAGGAGCGGGGCTGCAAGGAGTTCCGCAAGCACGTGTCGTGGTACCTCAAGGGCTTCGGTGCGGGCGGTCAGCGGCGGCGCGACCTCGGTCTCGTCGACACCCTCGCCGACCTCGACCGGCTGCTCGCCGAGCTCGACCCGGACGAGCCCTACCCGGTCTCCGAGCTGGGCGCTCCCCGGGGTCGCCAAGGGTCTCCGCGGAACAGGGTCGTGCTGCCGGAAGGGTGGCTCGACGACGCCGACGGGGCCGACTTCCACCTCCAGGAATCGGTCGACGAGACCACCGGAGGGTGACTCAGGCCACGGTAAAGACACGCCGTGGGGATTCGCCAGGCCCAATGTCGTGTGTTCTAGTGGTTCTTCGTGCCCGATGCCACCCCGGTGGATCGGGCACGTGACAGAGAAGCGAAAGCAAAGGAATCAGCGCGTGGCAGGCAATCACAGCCACAAGCGGGAGACCGCGCGACGCAGGCCTCGGGCAGCGTTCATCGCGGCCCCCTTGGCAGTTGTAGCAACCGGTGTCGCAGTGTCGGCAGGCGTCGCAGGGTCCGGCCCTGCCCAGGACCTGCTGACCACCGACGCCTCCGTGGCGGCCAGCTTCGTCGGCGGTGACGCGCCCGAGCGCCAGCTCGTCGTGTCGCGCGGCGGCGGCGAGCGCGGCACCGTCCAGGAGAAGAAGGCGCCGCTCAGCGCCGTCGACAAGCTGATGACCGACAAGGCCGTCACGGCTGCGGTCAAGGGCGCGGACAAGAAGCTCTGGACGACGACCACCCTCAACCTCTGGACCCGCCCCGACGGCAAGGCCAAGAAGGTCGGCGAGCTCGACAGCAGCGAGAAGGTCCTCGTGACCGGTCGCAAGGCCAAGGGCCGCGAGGAGGTCGTCCTCGACGGCAAGGCCCGCTGGGTCACGGCCGGCTACCTGAGCGCCGAGAAGCCGTTCGCCCTCGGTGGCGACTGCACGAACGGTTCCTCGGTGCCGTCAGCGGTGAGCCCGAACATCCAGAAGGTCCACCAGGCTGTCTGCGCCGCGTTCCCCGAGATCACCGCTTACGGCACATTCCGCAGCGACGGCGAGCACTCCCAGGGCATCGCGGTCGACATCATGGTGTCGGGCGAGCGCGGCTGGCAGGTCGCGGAGTTCGTCCGCGAGCACTACGCCGACCTCGGTGTCAGCTACGTCATCTACTCCCAGAACATCTGGTCGGTCGAGCGCTCCGGCGAGGGCTGGCGGGGCATGTCGGACCGTGGGTCCGCCACCGCCAACCACTACGACCACGTGCACGTCACGACGTACTGACCGCTCGTTCCGGAAGGCATCCTCATCGGCCTCGCCGAGGAGCTGGGCGGCACGTGAGCGCCGCGCTCAGCGCACGACGACCGTGATCGTGCCGATCTCGATCCGGCGACCGTCGGCCTCGATGGTCAGCCGGATCGTGTTGGTGCCGGGTACGGTCGCGTTCCACGAGCGGCCGTAGTTCGGCCCCTCCTCCCAGTCGTCGAGGACGAGGGACGGGCCGGAGACCTCGCCGGCGAGGGTGCCGATGCGCTTGCCGTGGCCGTAGGCCCAGATCGTCGAGCCGACCTCGAGCCGGATGGTCGCACCGGCGCGCACCTCGGCGTCGGTGAGGCCGCGGTAGTCCCCGCCGGGGTCGCTCGAGTTCACGTCGACCGCCACCTCGTCGGCGGGCCCCTCGGGCGCCGCGACGGTGGTGATCGTGACCGGGTCGCCCGGGACCAGCAGGGTGCCGGGCCCCGGCTCGACCTCGAGAACGAAGTCGGTGGGGAAAGCCGGACGCTTCTCGGTCACGGTCTCGATCCGGAGCCCGGCCGCCTCCAGCCGGCGACGGTAGTCGGCACCGTTGCGGCTGCCGAGCCCGGGGACGGCCACCCGGTCCGGCACGATCCTGATCCACGACAGGATCTCCTCCACCCGCTTCCGGGTGGCCGCCTCGGCCCGGTAGGACGCGTCCTCGGACGGCAGGTGGACGGTGCCCGAGCAGCGCCGCGGGACGCGGGTGCCGCCCTGGGTCTGGGGCTCGGTGCAGGTGATCTCGTCGCGCTCGGCGGTGACGCCGTCGATCTCCACGGTCGCGGCGGGGGCGAACATCTCCTCGTTGACCCCACGGTCGATCCAGACGTTGTCGAAGACCGGCGCACCGAGCCACAGGCACGACTCGATGGCGCCGACGTCGATCACCACCGTCGGCCGTTCGGCCGTGCCGCACCGCAAAGCGTTGGTCGCCCACGTCTCCGGGACGGCGATCGCCGACTGGCCGATGCCGACGAGGCGGGTGCCGGGCGGGACGACATCGGGTGCGGGATCGGGGGTGGTGCTGGCCGCCGGCAGGTCGGGTCGGGCCGGTCGGCCGGGCCCGTCGCCGGGCCGGGTCGCCAGGGCGGTGCCGCCGACGACCACGCCGACGGCGAGCGCCGTGGCCGCGACCCGGGTCGTCGTACGACGCCGGCGGAGCCGGTCGGCCCCGTCGACCATGGCCGTCACCGGGGCCGGGCCGACGACGACCCGCGCGGCGGAACGGTCGAGGAGGTCGGCGAGGGCGGGCTCGTTGTGATCAGGGTCGGTCATGGGGCACCTCGGAGCTCGGTCAGGTCGGGGTCGGCAGCCAGGGCGGTGAGCGCGCGGGACAGCCGCGACTTCACGGTCCCGGGCGCCACGTCGAGGACGACGGCCATCTGCTGCTCGGTGAGGTGGGCGTAGTAGCGGAGCACGACGGCCGCGCGCTGGTCCGGCGTGAGCCGGCTCAACGAGCGCGCGATCGCGTCGGTGCCGTCGACTGCCTCGAACGCGTCGTCGTAGGTCTGCTCGGGGAGGTCGGCCACCGGTCGCTCCTGCGTCCAGCGCCGCCGGCGGGCCGAGATGAAGGTGGTGAAGAGGACGCGGTGCACGTAGGCGTCGCGGTCGTCCGCACGTCGTACCTTCGACCAGCTCGCGAGGCACTTGGTGAGGGCCGCCTGCGCCACGTCCTCCGCCTCGGCGTGCGAGCACCCGAGCAGGACGGCGGACCGGACCAGGTGGGGCCACCGGGACGCGACGAAGTCGCTGAACTCCGCGTTCCTGCCGTTTCGGTCCACGCCACCATCCTCGACCGCACCGATGCCTCCTGCCCGTCAGACGCTCGAGGAAGCCCCCGAGGTTCCGATCGGCCCGAGCGGATCTGCGACGACCGGTCGGGCTAGACCAGGCGGGCGTGCCAGTCGACGGCGGAGGCGTCGGTCAGGGACGCGACCTGGTCGATGACGACGCGAAGCCGGGCGGCATCGTCGGGGGCGGCGTGCCAGTCGGCCCGGAACGCCTCGTCCAGCTCGGCGGGGGCCTGCTTCCAGACTGCCTCGACCAGCTCGGCGAGGAGCTCGCGCTGTCGCTCCTGGAGGGCGACCCGGTCGTCGGCCTGCATGACGTAGTACGCGGCGACGCCCTTGAGGACCGTGATCTCGGTCCACGTGTCCTCGGGGATGACCAGGTCGGCGCGGTAGCGCACAAACGGGCCGTCGCTCGCTGCGAACGTCGCCTGCTGGACCGCGCCGCAGAAGCGGCCGATGAGGTCGCTGGTGAGGTTCTTGAGCGCGGCCAGGCTGCCGCGGGTCCCGTCGTACGACGACCGCGGCCAGCTGCCGATCGACTGGAGGCGCTCGAGCACGGCGTCGAGCGCGGCGTCGTCGACGTCGGGGGCGTACCAGGACCGCACCGTGTGCCAGACCGCGTCGCGGTCGAGCCGGGTCAGGTCGATCCGGCCGGCGACCGTCCCGTCCTCGACGTCGTGGACGGAGTAGGCGACGTCGTCGGCGAGGTCCATGACCTGCGCCTCCACGCAGCGCCGTCCCGCGGGTGCGCCGGCGCGGAGCCAGTCGAACGCCGGTCGGTCGTCGTCGTACACCCCGAACTTGGCGCCCTCGCGGGTCATGCCGTCGCTGTGGACGCCACCGGGGACGGGAGCCTCGCTGAGCGGCCACGGGTACTTGGTGCAGGCGTCGAGCGTCGCGCGGGTCAGGTTGAGCCCGGCCCCGGGCGTCTTGGCCTCGAGCCGGGTCAGCAGCCGCAGCGTCTGGGCGTTGCCCTCGAACCCGCCGCAGTCGACCGCGAGCCGGTTGAGCGCGCGCTCTCCGTTGTGGCCGAACGGCGGGTGGCCGAGGTCGTGGGCGAGCGCCGCGGTCTCCGCGATGTCGGGGTGCGTCCCGAGGGCGCGGGAGAGGTCCCGGGCGATCTGCGCGACCTCGAGGCTGTGGGTGAGCCGGTTGCGGACGAAGTCGTCGCTCTGCGGTCCGACGACCTGGGTCTTCGCGGCCAGCCGTCGGAACGAGGCGGCATGCACGACGCGCGCCCGGTCGCGCTCGAACGGCTTGCGCTCGGGGGCGTCGACCCGCTTCGGCGGCTCCGGCACGATCCGCTCGCGGTCGGCCTCGTCGTACCGCGCCTCGACCGTCTCCACCCGCCGGACACTACCGGCCGAGCCGCGTGTGGATGCCCCACCCCGACGGTAGGAGGCTGCGCCTAGGATCGCCGCATGGCAGGCCGGATCCGCGACGAGGACATCGACGCGGTGCGTGAGAAGGCCCGCATCGAGGACGTCGTCTCCGACTACGTCACCCTCCGCAATGCCGGGGGCGGATCCCTCAAGGGCCTCTGCCCCTTCCACGACGAGAAGTCGCCGTCGTTCAACGTCCGCCCCGGCCGTGGATTCCACTGCTTCGGCTGCGGGGAGGGCGGTGACGTCTTCGGGTTCCTCATGAAGATCGACGGCTTGACGTTCATCGAGGCGGTCGAGCGGCTGGCCGACAAGTGCGGCATCGAGCTGAGGCGGATCGAGGGCGGCGACGACGACCGGCCGAAGGGCCCGCAGCGGCGGCGGCTGATCGAGGCGCACGCGGTGGCCCAGCAGTTCTACGCCGAGCACCTGGTGACGCCCGACGCGGTGACGGCGCGGCAGTTCCTGGGGGAGCGCGGCTTCGACCAGGCAGCGGCGGAGAGGTTCGGCGTCGGCTTCGCGCCGCGCGACGGCGAGGCGCTCTGGCGCCACCTCCGCGACCGCAAGTTCAGCCTCGACGAGGTCGTGGCAGCGGGCCTGGTGGCCGTCGGCCGCAGCCCCTACGACCGGTTCCGCGGCCGGCTGCTGTGGCCGATCAGGGAGACCAACAACGACACCATCGGCTTCGGTGCGCGCCGGATCTTCGACGACGACAAGATCGAGGCGAAGTACCTCAACACCTCCGAGACGCCGATCTACAAGAAGAGCCACGTGCTCTACGGCGTCGATCTCGCGCGTCGTGAGATGGCGCGCTCGTCGCAGGCGGTCATCGTCGAGGGCTACACCGACGTGATGGCCTGCCACCTGGCCGGCGTGCCGACGGCGGTCGCGACGTGCGGAACGGCCTTCGGCGAGGACCACGCCAAGGTGCTGCGCCGGCTGCTGGCCGACCACGAGGAGTTCCGCGGCGAGGTGATCTTCACCTTCGACGGTGACGCCGCCGGTCAGAAGGCCGCGCTCAAGGTGTTCCAGGGCGACCACCAGTACGTCGCCCAGACCTACGTCGCGGTCGCACCCGACGGCATGGACCCCTGCGACCTGCGGATCAAGCAGGGCGACGCAGCGGTGCGTGAGCTGATCGCGACCCGCCAGCCGCTGTACCGGTTCGTGCTCGCCAACGTCGTCGGCCGCTACGACCTCGACCGGGCCGACAGCCGCGTCGACGCGCTGCGCGAGGCGGCCCGGCTCGTCGCGAGCGTCCGCGACCGGTCCAAGGTCGACGCGTTCGCCCGCGAGCTCGCGGGGCTGGTCGGGGTCGACGTCGAGGAGGCCCGGACCGAGGTACGACGCGCCGTCGCCCGTGGCGCCAGGGCGGAGAGCCGCGGCGCGTCCGCCCCCGAGACCGTCGAGGCGCGGCCGGCCCGGTCCGACGTACCGGACCTGCGCGACCCCCGCTTCGGCATCGAGCGGGAGACGCTCAAGCTGGTCCTCCAGCACCCGATCGCCATCGGGCGCACCACCGCCGACATCGGCGCCAACGACTTCACCCACCCCACCTACCGCGGGGTGTGGGCGCTCGTCGAGGCGGCGGGCGGTCCGGCCGCCGGCGACGGCGACCCGGGCTGGGTGAGCAAGGTCCGTGACGCCGCGACCGACCCGGCCGTCTCCTCGGCGGTGAGTGCGCTGGCGGTGGAGCCGATCCCCTCGGCCAACGAGCCCGACGCGGCGTTCGTGGCCCACCACGTGTTCCGGCTGCTCGAGCTCACGACGCTGCGCCGGATCGCGGAGCTCAAGTCGCGGCTCCAGCGCACCAACCCGGTCGAGCAGGCCGTCGACTACAACAAGATGTTCGGCGAGCTCGCGGCACTGGAGCAGCACCGCCGGACCCTCCGCGACCGGATCGTCAGCTCGTGAGGCGCCCTCGGCTCGAGGGCATGGCCCGGGGGGAGCGCCTGCTGGCCTGGGCCTCCACCGCGGGCGACGTGCTCGTCGGCGGCACCCGCGAGGCCCTCTACCTCCCTGACCGGGACCCGTCCCGGCTGCCGTGGCAGGAGGTCGCGACGGCCGACTGGGACGTCGACGAGCGCGTGCTGCGGGTCGTCGAGGTGGGGAGCTTCGGTCAGCCGCAGCCGCAACACCTCCTCGAGCTCACCGAGCCTGACCGGCTGCTCGCCCTGGTCCGGGAGCGGGTCACCGCCAGCATCGTGGTCCAGCGCCACGTCGCGATCCGCGGACGGCTCGGGGTCCGCGTCCTCGGCCGCCGCGCGCCCGGTGGTCACGGCCCGATCGCCTGGCTCGTGGAGTACGACGCCGGTCTCGACCCGGACGACCCGGACGTCGCCGCCCAGGTCGACGAGGCTGTCACCGCCGCGCGCGGTGACGTGGGGGAGTAGGTCCGCGCCCGCACGGCGAGTCCGATTTCATCGGCGCGCACCGTCCTTGCTAATCTGTGCGGGCGCTCGGCTGATGCTGGCGCCGGTCCCCTGTAGCTCAACTGGCAGAGCATTCGGCTGTTAACCGGAGGGTTGTTGGTTCGAGTCCAACCGGGGGAGCAAGTGAAGGGCCTCTGAACCGCGGAGACGCGGTCGGGGGCCCTTCGTGCGTGTCCGGTCCGGATGTCGTCGCACCGCGCGGGTAATGCAACCCCTATGAAGACCATCGAGCGGACGATCGCGGTCCCGACCCCGATCCAGCGCGTGTGGGAGTACGTCGTCGACTTCACCACCACCGAGGAGTGGGACCCGCCCACCGAGACCACCGTTCGCGTCTCGGGGGACGGAGGGGTGGGCACCGTCTATCGCAACGTGTCGCGGCTCCTCGGCAACGAGGTCGAGAGCGAGTACACGGTCGTCGCGCGCGACGAGCTCCGGCTCTTCCAGCTGGAGGGCGCGAACGGCGGGATGCGGCTGCGCGACACGATCACCTTCGAGGGCGACGCGTCGGGCACCACTCTCACCTACCGCGCCGAGTTCCACCCGCGCGGAGCGCTCAAGCTCGTCGAGCCGCTGCTGCCGCTGGGCCTGAAGCGCCTGGGCGACCGGACCAGCGACCAGCTGGAGACCTGTCTGCGCGAGCTGGCCGCATCCTGACCGTCGCTCCGAGGGCTCAGACGGCTGCGGGGCGTGGGCTGCTCAGCAGCGCGCGCGTCTCGAGCGAGGGCTCGACGCCGAGCTCGGCCCAGAGCAGGGACCGGCACCGAGCGTAGGCGCGTTGAGCCTCGGCGACGTTGCCCTCCAGGAGGTGGAGGCGGATCACCGTCCGGTGGGCCGTCTCGCGCAACGGGTCGGTGTGCAGCGCCGCCAGGCCGGCCTCGAGCGCCAGTCCGTGGTCGCGCTGCTCGGCGAGATGCACGGCCCACCGCTCGAGCACGTGGAGCCGCGTCTGGCGGAAGCGCTCCCGCTCGGCCTCGAGCCACTCCTCGTCCCAGTCGACCAGGAGGTGGGCCGCCTCGGTGCGCGTCAGGTCGAACAGGAAGGACCGGCTGAGAGCAGTCGCCTCCCCAGCCGGGAGGAGCAGTGACTGGCTCATCCAGCCCACGTCCGAGAGGACCTCAGGACCGAGCTCCATGAGCGTCCCGTTCTCCACCACGACGGGCGCGCCCGCCGTCGCGTCGCGCAGCCTCCAGCACACCTGACGGAGGTTGGTGAGCGCCTGCTTCGAGGACGAGTCGGGCCACAGGCTGCCCGCCAGCTGGTGGCGGCTCATGCACTGCCGCAGGCAGAGGAGCGCCAGCATGCGCTGGGCGCCGATCGGCACCGCCACGACGGTGCCGGCGATCTCCAGTCGGAAGGTGCCGAGCAGCGAGAGCAAAGCGTCGACCCGCCTCGGCGTCGCGACCCCGAGTTCTTGCGTCATGACAGTCAGATCGGGCGACGGGGCGGCTGATACATCCTCCGGGAACGTTCTCGGAACGCTTCCGAGACGCGGTCCTTGGCTGACTGGGACGGACGCGGAACCAGCCCCCGGTTCCGCGACTCCCTCATCCCTGACGCCAAAGGAACTCCCATGGGCAAGACACTCGACGAGCTCGGCAGCACCCTGCTCACCCAGATCTCCAACATCGTCAACGGCGGCGACGGACGGATCCCCGCCTCGGCGGACACCTTCCTCACCTGGTGTACCCCCGGCCTGCCGTTCGACGCCGGCGACTTCGACTTCGCCGCTTCGGGCTTCGGCGCGGCAGCCGACGCGGAGGGCTACCGCCGTCTGCTCCAGCAGGCGTTCAACTTCGCCCAGCTCGTCGACTTCATCCCCACGCTCGCGGCGCCCTACAACCGGGCCGACCAGGAGTACGTCAGCCGACCCAGCCAGCAGCGTCTCTCCCAGGTCTACAGCGACATCCTCCAGTTCTCGAAGGTGGCCAAGTCCGAGCTCACGCCCGAGCAGGAGGCCAAGCTCGACAAGTTCCGCAAGCTGATGCGGGTCACCAAGGTGGAGAAGAACCTGGTCACCGACGAGGAGGTCGAGAAGACCGTCGACGGCCCGGTCATCACCGCCTACAACGAGAAGCTCGCGGCGTACGTCAACGAGCGCGCGGCCTACAACAGCCTGCGTATCAAAGCGGATGCTGCGAAGGGGCCCGAGGGCATCGCCGCGGTCGCCGAGTGGGCGTCGAACTCCGAGCTCCACTGGTTGAAGGTCAAGGCGGCGCAGGACGCGTGGGTCTCGGGCGGCTACCGCAACGAGGTCGACGAGATGAACGCGTTCATCAACCAGACCACCCAGCGCAGCATGACCCTGTGGAAGGCGGGCCTCCAGGAGGACCTCGCCAAGGCGGAGCTCGCGGCGACGACCCCCGGGTCGGTCTTCCGGTTCACGACGGTCGTCCCCGGCAACTTCGCGCACGCCGGCGGTTGGACCAAGTACGGCATGAGCCACGAGGAGACCGAGTCCAACAGTCACTACGAGAACGAGAGCTGGAGCGCCGGCGGCAGTGTCGGGTTCGGCCTGTTCAGCTTCGGCGCGAACGCCAGCCACTCGTCCTCCTCGCAGAGCAGCGACTACCGGTGCGAGAAGTTCCGGCTCTCGATGGAGCTGGCCCCCGTCCTCATCAGCCGGCCCTGGTTCGCCGCGGAGTTCTTCGAGAACCGGGGCTGGACGCTCCGGCCGGGCGAGGGGTGGTTCTACGACGACTTCCCGTCCGACGGCGCGCGTCCGCCGAAGGGCAAGCTCATCGGCTACTCCACGCAGGCGATCTTCGCCCGCAACATCGTCATCGAGTCCGAGGAGTTCGCGCAGGCCTACCAGGCGTCGCAGAGCAAGACCGAGGTCGGCGGCTCGGTGGGGTGGGGTCCGTTCTCGCTCTCGGGCAGCTACAGCCACGCCGAGGGCGACACCCACTTCGAGTCCCAGGTCGACGGCGCCACCGTCACGGTCCCGGGTATGCAGATCATCGGGTTCGTCAACGAGCTCGTCGGGAAGGCGCCCAACCCCATGGACGGACTCACCGACGCGGACTTCGAGTGAGCCCGCGATGCCCGACTCGTTCTCGCTCGACTCCCGAGCGGTCCTGGGGCTGCTGGCGAAGGCCCACCAGGTCTTCGCCGGCGACGACGTGACGCTGGCGTTCCCGCTGCGCTCACCGGTCGCGTTCGACGCGGCCGAGCTGAGCGCGGCGCTGGGGCCGACGCCGGACGGTCCGGCGCACGCCCTGCTCGCCGAGTTCTCGATGATGATGAACTGGGTCCCGGAGGGGCCGGTGTGGCCGCCCTCGGAGCCTCGTCAGCTCGACGACGTCGTCCGGTCGGTCCTCGCCGACGGGATCTGGGCGGCAGGCGATCGCACCCCCGAGGAGGAGGAGCGGTTCGCCGCAGCGCAACAGTTGGTGAGCATGACGAACCCCGTCATGAGCGCCTACCTCGCCCTCAAGGACGCGTGGATCCGCAGTCGCGAGCAGTCCAGGAACAACCAGGGCGACCCGGTCGCGGTCGAGGCCGAGCGTCAGGCGGAGGCGGCCCTGGTGGCCTATCCGCAGCGCCCTGACATCGAGCGCGCTCTCGACGACCTGGTCGCGCTCGACGCGCGAGCGCCGTACCGCACCCGCCAGCAGATGCAGACCCAGATCGACGCCGGGATCGGCAGCTTCGACAACCCCAGCGTCGGCAGGTTCTCGCCGGTGCGGCCGCTGCCGAAGGAGGTCATCGAGGCCGAGAACTGGGACCGGGTGTCCCTGGACGAGGTCGAGCTCGCAGCCCTCGCCGCCGCCGCGCCGCCGGAGCTGCTCGCCCACCTGACGGTGCCGGACGAGGAGGACGCGACCGTCTCGATCTCCTTCGAGTACGCCTCGGCCCAGCTGCACCGCCAGTGGCTCGACGAACGGCTGTTCCGGCTCCAGTGCTGGAAGTTCAGTGACGAGCAACGTCGGCTGAGCGACGGCGGGGACCCGCCGTCGGGGGAGTGCCCGAGATATGTCCGCGCCATCGTGCTCGCGCGCAACGTCACGATCACGAAGAAGGCGCCGCCGGTCGCTTCGCCTGCCGAGCCCCCGCCCGAGCCGACGCCGGAGACGCCCTCGGAGCCCTCGTCGGGGCAGTCGTCGATGGACCTGCTGCTGCCGCGGGTGGCCCGCTTCGAGCTCCTGCGCGACCTGCGCCCGATCCCCGACCTGGGTCCGGTGGTCGATCCCGCGCCCGAGCCCGTGCCGGAGACGGTCGCGACCGAGCCCTCGACCGAGCCCTCGACCGAGGCCCTGGTCGCACCGATGCGGATCGCCGGGCTCTCCCGGATCTCCCGGTTGGGGTTGCGCGGTTCGGACCTGGTCGCGCAGCCGGAACCGATCGTCCCGGTGACCCTGGTGCGGGCACCGGAGCTGACCGACCTGGTCGTCGAGGAGGCGCGACGTGCTCCCGACTTCCAGCTGGTGTTCCAGCCGAGGTTGCCGGTCATCGTCGCTCCGCCGGACCCGGCGCCGGATCCCGGCCTGGTCGTGGAGACCACGCCTCCGGGACGGCTGATCCTGCTCGCCCTGATCTGCAAGAGCGTCGGGCGCTCCCCGGACCCCAACCCGTACTTCCGGTGGGACTCCTAGGAGCCTCGATGACGTCCTACGCCTTCTTCATGTGCACGGCCGACGGCCTGCCGAGCCTGACCGACATCGCCGCTCGGTTCGGCGTCAGCGCCGACGACCTCGACCCGCACTTCGGCGTCGTCCCCATCCAGCCGCTCGACCTCGGGCAGTGGCGCGTCGCGTTTCGCGTGGACGAGCGCCTGGTCCCCGGGCTCGACGGCACCGACCAGCTCGACGGGCCGTTCTCCGACCCGTCGATCGAGCCCCAGTAGCACCCCTCCCCATCCCCTTAGGAGCAAGTCATGAAGGTCATCGTTCTTCTCTCGTCCACCGACGCGCTGACGGAAGGCAGTCGGTCCCAGGACCCGTCGGTCGTCGCCGGCCTCGACGTGGCCAACGCGCCCGTCGAGCTCGACCTCGGGTTCGCGCCGGTGGCGATCCCGCAGCCGCTGTCCGGCATCGGCGCCGCCCTCGCGTTCAGCACCGACAGCGCCGCGTCCACCTACGCCGTCCGCGGAGAGATCCCGGACGGAACCGAGGCCTTCGAGGCGCTGAGCGCCCGCAGCGACGTCGTCGGGGTGTTCGCCGACGCCCAGATCGAGTCCTCGCTCATCTGTCCCGGGTCGCCGCCGTTCGGCAGCCACACCGACGTGGCCCAGCTCCTCGACGTCTCCGCCCTGGCGGCGGCCGGCATGGATGGCCGCAACGTGCCGGTGGCGATCGTCGACACCGGGATCAACGTCGCGCACCTCCAGGGCAAGGGCCGCTCCCAGGGCGTCGACACGCGGCGCAGCTACACGCCGTCCGGCGTCGCCACCCAGCCGGGTGCGCACGTCGTCGGCCACGGCACCATGTGCGCGTACGACGTCGGCATCGCCGCCCCCGCGGCGACCCTCCTCGACCACGCCGTCCTGCTGAGCCAGCGGAGCGGGCCGACGGTGATGTCCGGGTTCCTGAGCGACGCCATCGCGTCGTACGGCCAGATGCTGATGATGATGCTGAACGCCGACGACCCGATGGACCGACTGGTCGTCAGCAACAGCTGGGGGATGTTCGATCCGGCGTGGGACTTCCCGGTCGGCCATCCCGGCAACTACAGCGACAACTCCCAGCACCCGTTCAACCTGGTCGTGGCGAGCCTCGAGGCGCTCGGCGCGGACATCCTGTTCGCGGCGGGCAACTGCGGCCGGGACTGCCCCGACGGCCGCTGCAACTTCGGTCCCGCCCCGTCGATCGGCGGGGCCAACTCCCACCCGTCGGTCTTGAGCGTGGCAGGGGTCGACACCAGCCGGACCCGCGTCGGCTACTCCTCGCAGGGGCCTGGTCGGCTGTCGGCGCAGAAGCCCGACATCTGCGGCTACACCCACTTCCTCGGGTCGGAGGCGTTCGGGCCGGGCAGCTCGGACAGCGGGACGTCGGCGGCCTGCCCGGTCGCCGCCGGGGTGGTGGCCGCGGTCCGCTCGCTGCACAGCTCCGCGTCGCTCTCGCCGCAGCAGCTGCGTGCCCTCATCCAGAAGACGGCGGTAGATCTCGGCGGGGTCGGGTTCGACAACGACCACGGATGGGGCGTCGTCGACCCGACCGCGCTGCTGGCCGCGCTGCCGCAGGGGACGGTGGTCGTCCCGCCGCCGTTCCCTGGCCGGTTGCTCCGCTACCCGCCGTACACGCAGGGCACGGACGTGCAGACCTGGCAGCGCCAGATGGTGACCCGTGGCTACGGGATCAAGATCGACGGCATCTACGGCCCCGAGTCGAAGCAGGCGTGCACGTCGTTCCAGGGCTCGGCCGGGCTGTCGGTCGACGGCATCGTCGGACCGCTGACCTGGGAGGCGACCTGGGCGGCGCCGATCTGACGCAGGCTCACAGGGCGCCGGTCGCACCGTCGTAGCGGAACACGCGGTCGCGACCGGCGGCCTTGGCCTGGTAGAGCGCGACGTCGGCGCGCACGATCGTGTCCTTGACGCCCACGGCGGCGTCGACGGGCGCGATGCCGAAGCTGATCGTCGGCGTCAGCTCGCCGCTGTCGACGCCGACGTTGGCGCTGGCGACGAAGAGCTGGCTGATCCGGTCGGCGGTCTCCTCGGCGCGATCGCCGTCGGTGAGCAGCAGGGCGAACTCGTCGCCGCCGAGCCGCCCGACCAGCCCGTCGCCCTCGGTGACGGCGCGGCAGGCCGAGGCGAAGCAGATCAGCGCCCGGTCTCCGGCGGCGTGCCCGCGGGTGTCGTTGAGGGTCTTGAAGCCGTCGAGGTCGGCGACCATCAGGACGCCGCTGCCGCCGGCGGCGAACACGTCGTCGGCACGACGCAGGAACTCCGACCGGTTGAGCAGGCCCGTCAGCCCGTCGTGGGTGGCCTGCTCGCGCAGCTCACTGGTCTGCTGCTCGTGGCTCAGCTCGGACATGCTGAAGGTGACGACGACGAGCAGGACCATCGTGAGCAGGGTCGTGGCGGGGGAGCCGAAGGCGGTGCGGAAGATCTCGCCGTCAGGTCCGACGACGACGAAGGCGATCGTCCGCAGTGCGTAGAACACCGCCATCAGCCCCGACACGACGGCGAGCGAGGTGACCGCGAAGCGCATCTGGGGCCGGTCGGCCCCGGGGAGGACCGGCTGACGCAGCGACGCCGTCAGCTCGAGGGTCGAGAGCCCGAGGGCGATCGCCATCCCGGCGAGGTAGAACGCACCACCCGACCAGATGTCGTTCGCGGGGTCGTCGACGAAGGACGCGACGAGCACGGGACCCGGCAGCGCCGCCAGCTGCCAGGTCGGCACCGTCCCGCCGCGGAGCGACCGGGCGGCGACCCACACACCGGTGGCGCCCGCGACCGCGAGAGTGTTGCCGAGCGGGTTGGCCACCACCTGCGCGGACGTCCCGTTGAAGAGGAAGAGGGTCGCGCTGACCAGGAACAGGGTCAGCGAGACGCACCACCATCGTGCGTACGACGAACGTGTGGTGCGGTAGGTGACGCCCCAGAAGAGGACGACCACACAGAACCCCACCACCCCGAACGCCACCCGAAGCGTTGCAGTGTCGAGCACGCTTCGAGGCTAACCGCTTGCCCTGAGGCCGGGATCGACCGGTCGGACCGATCGGACCGGCCCGCATGGGTCAGCCGGGTAGGTCGGTCAGCCCGCTGAGGTCGGGCAGCGGCCGGGCACATACCTCCCGCGCCTCGTCCTCGCTCAGCCCGAAGAGGCGGAGCAGGTCGACGGTCAGGTCGTCGGCGGACCTGGCCGCGTCGCGCTCGGGCTGGCTGTGGAGGAGCTGGCCCAGCGCGAGGATGGCGCCGCCAGCGGCCGCCAGCGCGAGCTCGGGGTCGGCCACGCGGAACCGCCCGGTCGCGGCGGCAGACCTGATGTCGCGCAGCGCTCGGGGCGCGAGCCCGCGCTCGGACATCAGCATCTCGGTGCCGTGGCGGAGCATGATCTGGCTGACGCCCGGCATCAGCCGGTGCAGCCGCCCGGTGAGGCGGAACGCCCGTGCAAACACCTCGGCCGGGTCCTCGATCCCGGCGGTGACCTCGTCCATGAGTGCGCCGTGCTGCTCCAGGACGGCGTCCACGGCTGCCTGGAACAGCTGGTCCTTGGACTCGAAGTGGTTGTAGAAGCTGCCCTGTCCGACGTCGGCGAGCTGGGTGATCTCCAGGACGCTCACGTTCGTGCGGTCCTCGACGAGGAGCTGCTGGGCGGCAGCGACGAGCGCGGCCCGGGTCCGGGCCCTGCGGCCGTCCAGCCTCGGCGCTTCGGTCACGGCGGCACCTTATCCCTGTGATTTCTGACGATTTCGTCATTTTCTCTTGACAGAACGATAGCGCAAATCTGACGATATCGTCAGAAAGTTCGACGAGAGGACCTCACGTGGCCCACAGCGACCACCACGGCGACCACCACGGAACCCATACCGACCTGCACAGCGAGCAGGGCGCGCGCGCCGGGGAGCACCCCGGCCGGGCGGCCGACCCGGTCGTCAAGGTCGCCGACATCGCCTGGCTCGAGCTCGAGAAGCCCGACCTCGACCGCACCGAGCTCTTCGCCCAGGCGTTCGGGTTCGCCACGTCCGCGCGGACCGCCGACGAGCTCCACCTGCGGGGCGCCGACCCCGGTGCACCGTGCCTGGTGGTGCGGCGCGGCCGCCGCTCGCGCTACGTCGGCGCGGCCTTCCGTGCCGCCGACACCCGCGACCTGCTGCGCCTCGCCGACGCCACCGGGACCTCGGTGCGCCCGCTGCCCGAGGCGATCGGCGGGCTCACCGTCGACCTCACCGACCCCAGCGGCGCCAGGGTCCGGGTCGTCGCCGACACCCGCGTGCTGCCGGCGCTGCCCCGGCAGCAGCCGCTGCGGATCAACACCGGCAACGCGGGGGACGGCGTCCGTCGTACCAACGCCACCCAACGACCGCCCCGGGTGCCGGCGACCGTCGAGCGGCTCGGCCACGTGGTGCTCCAGTCCACCCGGTACGTCGAGACCCTCGACTGGTACCTCCAGCACCTCGGCCTGATCGTCAGCGACTTCAAGTACTTCGAGGGCCAGCGCGAGCGCGGTCCCACGATGAGCTTCATCCGGTGCGACCGCGGGTCGGAGCCGACCGACCACCACACGCTCGCGATGACCCTGGGGCCGCGCAACCGCTACGTCCACTCCGCCTACCAGGTGGCCGACCTGGACGCGCTGGCCGCGGGCGGCCAGCACCTCCTCGACCGGGGTTACTTCCGGTCCTGGGGGATCGGCCGCCACATCGAGGGGAGCCAGGTCTTCGACTACTGGCGCGACCCCGACGGCCTGCTGGTGGAGCACTTCACCGACGGCGACCTCTTCGACAACACCCTCGAGCCGGGTTGGTCGCCGATGACGGCCTCCGGCCTCGCCCAGTGGGGGCCACCGGCGTCCCTGGACTTCCTGGGGGCCTCGCCGCTGCGCGCCGAGAGCCTGCGCGAGCTGGGTTCCATGGTCGGCGCCCTCCGTGACGACAACGAGTTCGACCTCCACCGCCTCCGTGGCCTGATGAAAGTTGCCCGCTCATGACCCTCTCCGTCCTCCGCACGCTCGACGCCGACGACCGCTCGGCCTGGTGGGTGCAGACCGCCGCAGGAGCCGCCCCCGTCCGCACCGCGGCGCAGACGACGGGTGAGCTGATCGCCGACCGCGCCGCGGTCACGGCCGCTGCCGCGGACCCGACCGACGTCGTGCCGGTCGCCGAGCTCGCGCTCGTCTCGCCCGTCACCGCGCCCTGCCGGGTCGTCGCGCAGATGACCAACTACCGGTCCCACGTCGCCGACGCCGGGATGAACCCCGACACCGTGCCGCTGACGTTCTTCCGCAAGACGTCAGGCTCGATCAGCGGTCCGTACGACGACGTCCTCAAGCCGGCCCACGTGCGGTTCCTCGACTACGAGGTCGAGATCGGCATCGTCCTCGGCGCGGCGATCCCGGTCGGCACCGCGGTCACGGCCGACAACCTCGCCGACCTGGTCGCCGGGCTCGTCGTCACCAACGACGTCAGTGCTCGCGACCTCCAGCTGCCCAAGACCCAGTTCTTCGAGGCGAAGTCCTACCCGACGTTCACGCCGGTCGGTCCGGCTCTGGTGCTCCTCGAGGGTGACGAGCTCCGGCGCTTCGGCGACCTTCGGCTCCGGCTGACCGTCAACGGGGAGACCCGCCAGGACGGCATCGTCGAGGGCGACATGGTGTTCCGGCCGCTCGAGACGCTCCAGGCGCTGAGCCGCTTCCAGCGTCTCGACCCGGGGGACCTGCTGCTCACCGGCACGCCGGTCGGCACCGCGCTCAGCGCGCCGCCCAAGCCGATCGAGATCATCGGGTCCCTGCTGCCGACGCACGTGAAGTGGAAGGCGTTCTTCAAGCGTCAGGCGAGCAACCCGAAGTACCTCGCGGACGGCGACGTCATGGAGCTCACGGTCGCCACCGACGACGGGGCGATCCACCTCGGCACGCAGCGCACCGTGGTGCGGTACCCCTGATGGCCTCCCCGCCCGTGGTCGTCGTGGGTGCCGGCCCGACCGGCGTCACCGCGGCCTGCCTGCTGGCGTCGTACGGCGTCGAGGTGCTGGTCCTGGACCGGTGGACGGAGGTCTATCCTCAGCCCCGCGCGGTCCATCTCGACGACGAGGTGTACCGGGTTCTGGCCCGGATCGGGCTGGCCGACGCGTTCGCGGCGATCTCGCGGCCCTCCGAGGGCCTGCGGCTCCAGGACGCGCAGCACCGTGTCTTCGCGCAGTTCAGCCGTGGCGAACGGACCGGTCGGCACGGCTACCCGCAGGCCAACATGTTCGACCAGCCCGTCCTCGAGGGCGTGCTCCGGGACGCCATGGCGCGGCACCCGCGGATCACGTTCCGCGGCGGTGTCGAGGTGCGGGAGGTCCGCGACGGCGGCGGTCCGGCCCGGGTGCTGCTCGCCGACAGCGCGACGGGCCGCGAGGAGACCGTGGAGGCCTCGTTCGTCCTCGGCTGCGACGGCGCCAACAGCGTGGTCCGTCGGGCCGTCGGCGCGACAATGGAGGACCTGCGCTTCGAGCAGCGCTGGCTGGTCGTCGACGTCAACACCGACCGCGAGCTCGACCAGTGGGAGGGCGTGCACCAGGTGTGCGACACCCGGCGGGCCGGCACCTACATGCGGATCAGCGACCGCCGGTACCGCTGGGAGTTCCAGCTCGTCGACACGGAGACGAGCGAGGACTTCGCCTCGGTCGCTGCGCTCCGGCCGCTCATCGCGCCGTGGGTAGCCGGCGTGCCTGACGACGACCTCGAGCTGGTCCGGGTCGCCGAGTACACCTTCCGCGCCCAGGTCGCCGACCGCTGGCGCCGCGGGCGGCTGTTCCTGCTCGGCGACGCCGCCCACCTCACGCCGCCGTTCATCGGCCAGGGCATGGGGGCCGGGCTCCGTGACGCCGACAACCTCGCCTGGAAGCTCGCCGGCGTCGTCGAGGGGAGCCTGCCGGCCAGCGTGCTCGACACCTACGAGCAGGAGCGTCGCCCGCACGCCACGGGCATCATCCGGATGGCGATCCTCGTCGGCAACGCGATGACCCGCGGCGGCCGGGTCGGTGACGCGCTGCGGCGACTGGTGGTACCGCGGATGCACCGGCTGCCCGGTCTGCGCGCCCGGGTCCTCGACAGCGCCACCCCGGCGCTCACCCGGGGCCCGCTGGTCCGGCGCCAGCGCCGGGGCGGGCTGGGCGGCACCCTCTGCCCGAACGCACTCCTCCCCGACGGCCGGCGGTACGACGACGTGGCCGGTGGCCGCTGGTGCCTGGTCACGCTCGACCCCGTCGAGGCCGCGGCACCGTTCGGAGCTGGGTCGCTCGAGGTGCTCCGTGCGCGTGCCGGGGACCCGCTCGGGCGCTGGCTGACCTCGGGGCGGTCGCGGGCGGCCCTGGTGCGGCCCGACGGGTCGGTGCTGGCCGCGTCACGCGACGTCGCCGCGCTCGTCGCGGTCCTCGGCGAGGTGCGGGTCAGCGACCGTTCGACAGCGGTGCGCTGGCGCCGGCCCGCCCAGCACGCTTGGCCGTGTACATGAGCCGGTCCGCGTGGTCGAGGAGCGCGCTCGCCGTCGAGTCCGGTGACGAGAGGGCCACCCCCAGGCTCGCGGACAGGTGGTCGATCGGCTCGCCGGTCGTCGTCCGGTAGGGCGTGCTCAGGCGCACCCGGATCCGGCTGCTCAGCGACCGCAGCGCCTGCGTGTCGGCGATGTCGGGGCACAGGACCGCGAACTCGTCGCCACCGAGGCGGGCGACGGTGTCGTACGGTCCCCGCACGATCGACCCGAGCCGTCGCGCCACCTCCGTCAGCACCCGGTCGCCCTCGTAGTGGCCGAAGTCGTCGTTGACCTGCTTGAAGCCGTCGAGGTCGATGAACATCAGCCCCACCCGGTTGCCGGTGCGACGCGCGTGCTCGATCGCGGCCTCGGCGCGCAGCAGGAGCAGGGTCCGGTTGGCGAGTCCGGTCAGCGGGTCGTGCAACGCCAGTCGCTGGAGCTCGGTCTCGACCCTGCGCCGCAGGGCGATGTCCTCGCGGAGCTGCTGGTGGACGCGCTCGAGCTCGTTGATGAGCGCCGCCCGAGAGTCCCGGAACAACGCGAGGGCGAGCACGATGAGGGTCAGGCTGCCGACCATCGCCTGGGAGAGCAGGGCCTGGACGTGGTGCTCCTCCTCGATGAAGACGCCGCGGCCGTCGAGCGTCGCGGCGACGATCCCCAGACCCGCCACGACTGCGAACAGGGTGCCGGCGTTGGTCGTGTAGCGCAGCGCGATCCACATCGCGGGGACGAGCGTGAGGAACGCGATCTCCAGGCCGTGGTTGATCCAGAAGACCCAGACGAAGATCGACGACACCACGAGTGCCGTGGCGATCCACTCGGCGGCTCGCGACGGCGTCATCACCGGGACCGTCCAGATCACCTCCCGCAACCGCAGCCAGACGACGCAACCGACGAAGGCCGTCACCCCGTTCCGGACGGCGAAGAGGGTGAACGTCGTCATGAGGTCCCCGCTGCCCTGCATCGCGAACCACATCCACGCGAGGGCGGCGGAGCTGACGCTGCCGACGACGACCGCCACCAGCAGTCGGCTGAGGTCTGCGGGGTCCCGGAGTGCCACCTTGTCCCGCGACGCACGCAGCAGTCCGACCGTGACGACGGCCAACGTCATGTTGACCAGCACGAACCACGCCGACAGGTCCTCGGCGGCGCCGGTGACGAGGTTGATCCCGTAGGTCAGCCCGGCGAGCAGCAGGGCGTTGGTCACCAGCTCGATCCGGCCGCGCTCGGCCATGAACAGCAGCCAGATGACCGAGACGGCGGCGGCCGGCCAGACGAGGGAGATCTCGCTGCCGGGGATCCGGGTGGCGCGCCCCACCATGATCGCGGTCGCGTAGGCGACGGCGAAGACAAGAGGCGGTGCAGCCTCCCGGAGGACGCGCGCGATCACGTGACCCTCCACGGTGTCCGACGACGTGCAGATTCCTCTTCTCATCGGCGCCGGCCCCCGGTTTCGTAGGAGTTCCGGGCACCGATGGGCAACGGGCGCCGGCGGTGGCCCTGGGCGGGTCAACAAAGCCGTTGGCGCGGGGCCCGGACCTGGGTCACGCTTGCGGCGTGCAGACCTGGACCAGCGCCGTGTGGCGGAGCGCTGCGTTCGCCGACGAGCTCCGTGCGTTCGTCACCGCGGCGGTGGGGGAGCCGTCGCTGCTCGTACCGCACAAGGTCCGCCCCTGGGCGGCTGTCTGGCGGGTCGAGGCGTCCGGCCGCTCGTACTACGCCAAGCAGAACTGCCCCGGCCAGGCGCACGAGGCACGTCTCGTGGCGACCCTCGCGCGGATCGCGCCGCGGTACGTCGTACCGGTCGCTGCGGCCGACGGCGATCGAGACCTGCTGCTGACCGAGGACCTGGGCCGGACCCTGGCCGAGGCCGGGGGAGACCACGACGTCGACACCTGGTGCCGGATCGTCCGGGACGCCGCACTGCTCCAACGCGCCGCGGTCCCGCACGCCGACGACCTGGGACTGACCCAGCTCCCGCCGGAGGAGGCCACGACGTACGCCGGCAACGCGATCGGGCGGCTCGGGGCCCTGCCCGCCGGCGACCCCCGCCGGCTCGCCGAGGACGTCGCCGAGCGGCTCCGGCTCTTCCTCCCGACGGTCGAGCGGTGGTCGGACCAGGTCGCCGAGCTCGACCTGCCGCTGACCCTCAACCACAACGACCTGCACTCCGCCAACGTGGTCGCGACCGCCGCGGACGTCCCGCTGCGGTTCTTCGACTTCGGGGACGCGGTGGTGACGGAGCCGCTCGGGGCGCTCTTCGTCCCGCTCGCCGTCAGTGCAGCGGACCTCGGCGCCGCCCCCGACGACCTGCGGCTGCGCCGGATCGTCGACGCGGGGATCGAGGTGTGGTCCGACCTGGTGCCGGTCCGGGCGCTGCGGGCCGCCCTCCCGGCGGCGCTCCAGCTGTCCCGGCTGGCCCGGGTCGAGTCCTGGCGGCGCTGCGTCGCGTCGATGACGGCCGAGGAACGGGCCGAGTTCGGCTCCGCGCCTGCGGACCGGCTGGCTACTCTCGACGCTGACCCACCGGTGGGACACGTTCCACGAATGTGACGTTGCAGGCGCCTCGCGGTGATACTGGACCGGATGGGATAAGGGACAGATCTGCCGAGCACTCGCGGGCTCGCAAACTGGTGCGAGAGGTACGGATGGCCGGAACGGCGAGCCCCGGGCGACCGGGTGGTGCTCGACGCGCTTCGCGTTCGGTCCGTCTGTCCCGGCGTGAGCGCCGTCTGCTGCGCGCCAGCACCGGCCGGACGGCGGCCGGCACGACGGGGGCCGGCCAGGCGGCGGCCGGCCAGGTCGCCGGCAAGCGCGCGCTGCGCAAGGGCGACCCTGTCCCGGCGGCGCCCCGGCCCCCCACGGGCGAGCGCCCCCGCGGTGGTCGGCGCGCGTGGCGGCCCAAGGAGCGTCGTACCCGCGGACTGTCCGGCACCCTCGGGCTGACCTTCGTCTCGGCGGTCGTCCCCGGCACCGGCTACCTCTTCGCCAAGCGCAAGCTCGCGGGCCTGGTCGTCATCCTCGGCTGGGCCGGGGTCTTCGGCTTCGTCCTCTGGTACTTCGGCCGTGACCTCGACGTCGCCGCTGCGCGCACCCGGATGGTCGATCTCGCGTTCGACCCGACCCGGCTACGGATCCTGACCGTCGTCATCGCGGTGCTGCTCGTCGTGTGGCTGTTCGTGGTGTGGACGTCGTACCGGTTGATCCGGCCGCGGGAGCGCCCGCGGTGGCACACCGTCGTCGGCAACCTCGCCGTCATCGTGTTCTGCATGATCTTCGCGGCGCCCGTGGTCCGGGCGGCGCAGTACGCCGTCGCGACCGCCGACTTCGTCACGGTCGTCTTCGACGACAACGAGGTCGCCACCACGCCGAACTACGAGGTCACGGCGAAGGACCCGTGGGACGGCCGGGAGCGGGTCAACGTGCTGCTCCTCGGCGGTGACGGCGCGGAGGGTCGCGAGGGCGTCCGGACCGACAGCATGATCCTGCTGAGCGTCGACATCTCCAGCGGCAAGGCGGTCACCTTCAGCCTGCCGCGGAACATGGCGAACGCGCAGTTCCCCGAGGGCAGCCCGCTGCGGGACCTCTATCCCTACGGGTTCTCCAACGGCGACTACACCAGCGGCGAGTACATGCTCAACGCCGTCTACCGCAACGTCCCGGCGATGCACCCCGGGGTCCTCGGCAAGAGCAACAACGAGGGCGCCGACGCGATCAAGCAGGCCGTCGAGGGATCGCTCGGCATCCCCGTCGAGTACTACGTGCTCGTCAACCTCGAGGGCTTCAAGGAGATCGTCGATGCGATCGGCGGGGTGACCGTCAACGTCAACGAGCCGATCGCGATCGGCGGCAACACCGATGCCGGCATCCCGCCCGACGACTACCTCGACCCGGGCGCGGACCAGCACCTCAACGGCTTCCAGGCGCTGTGGTTCGCGCGCGGTCGCTGGGGCTCCGACGACTACGAGCGGATGGAGCGGCAGCGGTGCATGGTCGACGCCATCGTCGAGGCCGCCGATCCTGGCAACCTGCTGCTGCGCTACATGGACGTCCTCAAGGCGGGCGAGGAGCTCGTCTACACCGACATCCCGCGGGAGCTCGCCTCCGCGTTCGTGTCCCTCGCGCTGAAGGTCAAGGACGCGAAGGTGAAGTCGGTGGTCTTCCGGTCCTCGGAGGAGTTCAGCTCCGCCGACCCCGACTTCGTCTGGATGCACGACATCGTGCAGCGGGCGATCGACCCGCCGAAGAAGACGGGCTCGGGTGCCAAGAAGGATCCGGCCGACGACCCCGAGGACGCCTGCGCGTACTCCCCGACGGGTGAGACCGTCGACGACGCGATGGCGGGCTACTGACCCGCTCCCGGCGCGTCCATGGTCAGCGACGCCGTGTCGCGCCAAGATGAGCGGCGTGACGACGAACGAGGAAGCCCACCGCATCGCGCGCGAGCAGGGCGTCAGCGGACCGCTGTACCTGCTCGTGAAGTACACCGCGGCGCTGATCTTCAGGATCGTCTGCGGCTTCACGGCCACGGGCAAGGAGAACGTCCCCAAGAAGGGCCCGGTCGTGATCGTGCCCAACCACAAGAGCTTCTGGGACCCGTTCTTCGTCGCGATCGTGCTGCGCCGTCCGGTCCACTTCATGGGCAAGGCGGAGCACTTCGAGGGGCCGATGGCGGGGATCTTCCTGCGCCTCGGTGCGTTCCCGGTCCGACGGGGCGAGTCCGACGCGGAGGCGCTCGAGACAGCCCGCGCGATCCTCGCCCGGGGTGACGCGCTCGCGCTGTTCCCCGAGGGCACCCGGGTCCGCGACGAGGGTCTCGGCGCGCCGAAGCGGGGCGCGGCCCGGCTGGCCATCGAGGCGGGCGCACCGCTCGTCCCGGCGACGATCACCGGCACCGAGAAGCGGCGCTGGCCGCTGCCGCGCAAGGTCCGGCTCGTCTTCGGCACCCCGGTGTCCGTCGAAGGTCTCGAGGCGACCCCGGAGGACGCGGCCGCGGTCATCGGCGAGGCGTGGCCGCAGGTCGCCGAGGAGTACACCCGCTGGCAGAACCGGGCCGGCCTGATCGCTGCCGGTGCGGCCGCGGTGGGTCTCGGCGCGTGGGCGCTGAAGAAGCGTCGCGGCTGAGGGGTCCTACGGAACGACCCGGAACAGGATGACTCCGGTGGCGGTCCGCCCGGACGGGTCGCGGACGACGTAGCGCACCCAGTCGACGCTGGTCTCGGTGACGTCCGGCGGGAGGTAGGTGACGACGTTGCCGTCGCGGGTGAGGCGCCCGCCGAGGTGACTGCGGCCGCGCACCGACTTCAGGGACAGCAGCCCGCCGTTGGCGTCGTGGTCGTTCTTCGTGGGGCGGAAGTGCCGCGCGACGCCGGCCGTGCTGCGCCGGAGCAGGTCGAGCGCGGCGTACGGCGGGACCGGCTCGCGCAGCGTCCGGACAGCGGGGAACGGCGGAACCTCCCAGCCGAGACGGTCGTCCCGGAGCCGGATGATCGCGCTCAGCTCGGTGCCGTCGAAGCGGTGGTAGGCGTTGCCGGACTCGATGGTGGCGCCCTCGGGGCCGTTGGTGTGGTTGTCGCTCGCACCCCAGTTGTGGCCGATCTCGTGACGGGTCACCACCCACGGGGTGCCGGTGCCGCCGTTGGAGCTGACCGACCACGCGCTGCCGATCACGTTGACGTAGGCGACGCCGCCGCCGGAGTCGGAGCCCTGCCACAGCGCCACCGCGTCGGCGCCCGCGTCGGACTGGTTGGTCTCCCACTCGGTCTTCACCTTGCCGAGGAGGTCGGTGTAGCCGCCGTACGGCTCGGCGCTCGCCAAACCACGGATGACGACCCGCCCGGTCGCCGGTCGCAGCCGGGCGTCGACCTCGTAGGCCGCCAGCAGGATGACCGTGTTGAGCTCGACCGCGTCGAGGGCGCGGGCGACCGAGCCGCCGATCGTGTCCGGGTGGGTGAACCAGCGGTTCGCCAGGTCGTAGGCGACGTCCCAGCGGTACGTCGTGGTGCCGACCTGGCCGCGGGTGACGGTGACGTTGCGGTCGGCGTCGTCGGCCGTGGGCCAGTGGAACGAGTCGGGCTGCTCGAGCCCGCGGGTCCCGGTGACGGTGTCGTCCACGAACTGCCAGGTGCCGCCGCGGTCGAAGACGATGATCCCCTCGACCTTGCCGTCCGAGCGGACGATCCCGGCCGCGAGCGCGCCGCGGAGGCCGTCGACGCTGCCCAGATAGCTGCGCGCGGCCGGCGCCGCCGTCGGCACCAGGTCGCCGTCGCCCTGCTGCACGAGCACCTCGAACCCGGGCGCCCGGGTGCGGACCGGACGCATCCGCACCGTCAGCGTGCGCCCCTCGTACGTCACGTGCCGCACGACCTCGGCCGGTGCCGCGGCTCTCCCCGCTGGTCCCGCCGCCGTCGGTCCCGCCTCCGCCGTCCCCGGGGATCCGAGCCCGCCCAGCACCAAGACCGCGCCGGCCAGCAGCGCGAGAACCCTCCTCAGCATCGATCGCCCTCCCAGAGATGGATGTGGGCCGAGGGTGCACCATCCCCGGGTCCGCCGACAAGTAGGGTCGTCCCCACCGCGGCGCCCCGGTGTCGCGGCGAGGGGCGGTAGCTCAGTCGGTCAGAGCAGAGGACTCATAATCCTTGGGTCGTGGGTTCGAGCCCCACCCGCCCCACGAGCGGTCAATTCACGTCGGGTGTCGTCGAGGGCGCCGTGGGTGCGTAGACGCTGATCGGGAAGTGGACGCCCTTGACGGTCACCTCGCCCAGCGGCTCGCACTCCACGGCCTCGTTCACCAGGTGCCAGCTCGAGCTGCTGAGCAGGATGCCTCCGGGTGGGCACTCGGCCTGGATCCGGGCCGCGACGTTCATCTGCAACCCGATCGCCGTATAGGTGGCTCGTCCGTCCGAGCCGAACGTCCCCACGCTCAGGACGCCGGTGTTGATCCCGATCCGCACCTGGAGGGGATGCTCGATGCCCAGGCGGAACCAGGTCCGGTTCAGCTCGCCCAGGCGGTGGTGCATCGCGTGTGCGGCTGCCAGCGCTTGTCGGACCTGCTGATCGGGCTCGACGGGCTCGGGGGCGCCGAAGACAGCGGTCAGCCCGTCGCCGGCGAACTCGGTGACCACGCCAGCCTCATGCTCGACGACGTCGCTCATCGCGGCCATGTACTCGTTGATGACCTGGCTCAGGGACTCCGGGTCGATCTGGTCGGCGAGGGCGGTGAAACCCGCGATGTCGGAGGACAGGGCGGTGACGCGCATGCGCCGCGGCTCGTCGACGAGCTCGGCCGCACCTGACACGATCCGGTCGGCTACTGCAGCGGGCGCATACCGGCGGAGCAGCCGTTGGCTCGCCTGGAGCATCCGCTGGCTCTGGTGGATGGTCACCTCGGCCACGAACTGGCGACGCAACGCCGCTTCGGTGACCACCGCCACCGAGATGACGACGATGACGCTGGACGCGAGGAAGACCAGGTAGGGCCACGCTTCAGCGAGCGAGGCGTCCCCCTGCCGGATGCTGCGCGTCCACAGCGTCACGGAGACCGACGTGATGATCGCGACGCCCAGCGCGGTCCATCGCAGGGGGAGTCGGAGGGCCAACGGGAGGAAGGCTCCGAACACCACAGACAAGGTCACGACGCCACTGGTCGCCCCGTAGAACGTGGTGAACAGCCAGACCAGGTCGAGGCTCTGGACGACGAAGGAGACCATGCAGACCGGAGCCATCCAGGTGCGCAACCGGGTGTAGGAGAGCGCCAACGCGATGCCGATCATCGGGGCGACGATCGCCCAGTTGCTGATCTGAACCAGGCGCGTGTCCTCTCCGCCGAACGCCTCCCACAGCGGCGGGAGCGGGATCCAGATCGCCAGCCCGAGGAACCCGGTCCAACGCGCCACCGGCAGGATCTGCGCGACGTACCAGGCCTGGTAGTCGGCCTCGACCGACGCAGCGACGAACGGCCGCCAGCTTCTGTGCTGGGCAAGCTCCGGCGGAACCGCAATCGGGTCTCGAGCGCCGACCATGCACCCTCACAGGCGTAGAAGTGACCCTGGAAGGCTAGCGGGAGACGACCGGACGCGGGTGCAGGAGCGGAGACCCGTGCTCTCGCGATCCCACCGCTGGTGACGAAGCGCGGCAGGGAGAGTCGTCTGTTCCGCCGCTCACGAGTCGAAGTGCGTCGGCCTACCGGCGCCGGTGGAAGCGGGTGTCGCCGTTGGGGAGGTGGTCGGCGGTGAATCGAGGGTCGTGGGCGCGGTGGTGGTGCCAGCTGCAGTAGAGGCGCCCGTCGTCGAGGTCGGTCCTGCCGCCTTGTGACCAGGGGTGGTCGTGGTGGGCTTCGCACCAGGCGGCGGGGACGGTGCACCCCTCGGCGCGGCAGTGGCGGTCGCGGAGAGCCATGGCTTTGCGTTGGGCCGGGTTGAAGAGCCGGCGGGCGCGGCCGAGGTCGAGGATCTCGCCCCGGCCGCCCAGGACGACCGGGATGATCTTGGCGGTGCACGCCAGCCGGCGGGCCTGCTCGGCGCTCAGGTTGTCGCCGGCGGACAGGTCGCCGTCCAGGAGGCCGGCGGTGGCCAGGTCCTGCCGGAGCTTCTCCAGCCCGATCGTGACCAGCACCGTGGTCGCATCGCCGCCGTGCGCCGGCAGCCGGGCGGGGTCGAGGTGCTCCAGCAGGGAGCGGAACGCCTGGCCGAGCTGGCGGAAGTAGGGGATCCGGTCGACCTCGCTGCCCAGCGCGCCCCGCTGCTTGCGGGGGCTGGTGAATGCTTCGAGGTAGGTGAGCAGGCGGGCGCCGACCGCGTCGGTGAGCAGGGCGGTGAGCCGGGCGGTGCCGTCGCCCAGGGCCCGCAGTGAGAGGCGGCACTTCTCCCGTGCGAGCTTCTCCTCCGGCCGCGCCTCCCGTCCGTCGGCCTGGGTGCGCAGCGTCAGCCAAGCGGCGACGTCGCGGCAGCCGTCGACGTCGGCGAGGTCGCCCGAGGCGGCGATCACCCGCAACCGCAGCTCGGCCAGACGTCGTTCGGCATCGGTCAACGCCAGCAGCGCCGCCGACTTATCGCTCGTGGTCATGAACACCGGCTGCACGCCCGCGACCTCGGCGACGGCCGCGGAGACCGCCTCCGCGCACGCCACCACCGGATGTGAGGGATGGACCATCTCTGCGACCATCACGACCTCCCGAGCTGGACGTCCTGTTGTGAACCAGGACATCAAGGGGGTCCGACAGAAACATCAGATCCGACAACGACGCGCGGCAGCGCCTGTGGAGGGAACCCCGCCGGCAGGACGGGGACTTAGAGAGCCGGGCCGCCCGTCACCAGGTAGCGGTCGTCGGTGATGGAGCGTCCCCAGTAGGCCGGGTCGGTGAGGCGGACGAGGTACGTCGGGTGCCCGGCCTCCTCGACCAGACGCATCGTCTCCTCCGCGGCCAGCCCCGCCCCGTTCGCCCAGCGACCCTCGACGAGCACCAGGCGCCCGCCCGGACGCAGCAACGCCGACCACCGGGCGAGAGCCGCGGACGGGTCCGGCATCGCCCACAGCACGTGCCGCGACAGCACGACGTCGTAGCCGGCCGTCGGCAGCGGGGGAGCGAAGGCATCGCCCTCGACCACGGTCACCGCGGGCAGGCCGGCCGCCTTCTGCTGGGCCAGCGCGACCATCCGCGGTGAGAAGTCGACGCCGTCCACGTCGTACCCGGCCTCGGCCAGCAGGACGGCGAGGGTCCCGGTCCCGCAACCGAGGTCCGCCACGCGCGCCGGCGCGCCGGGCAGGTGGGCCAGGAGCAACGACCTCCAGGCCTCCCGGACGTCAGGGTCGCGGAGTCCGTGATCGGCCGGTTCGTCGAAGGTGTCGGCCTCGAGGTCCCACGTCACGATCTCGTCCGCAGCTGCCATCTCGCCACGATAGGCCGGGGCTGGATGGCCGCCGGGGCGTGGGTCGCGTCTCCCGAATGCCTGCGCATCGGGCAAGGTAGGCCGATCAGGGGGAGGTGAGCCAGGTGCAGTGCAGGTGGTCGTTGGTCGACCCGGTCGACGTGACGTCGCTCGTCGCGGCGTTGCCGCCGCAGGCGGCGCTCCCGCGGCTGCAGGAGCCGGCGCGGATGCCGCTGGTGACGGCCACCTCCGACGAGGCTCTGGTCGAGGTCGCCGCCGTCGACGGCGTCG
>NZ_JACEFC010000080.1 GCF_014180715.1 Nocardioides stalactiti
GCCCGACGCCGAGGTCGGCTGCAAGAGCCTGGTCCTCATTCTCGGCGGCGGCGGCGGTGCCGGGTTCGTCTACCTCGGCGCCGTGCAGCGTCTGGTCGAGGCCGGCCTGGTCCCCGACTACCTGATCGGCGGTTCGATCGGCGCCGTCCTCGGCAGCGTGATGGTCCGCGAGCTGCCGATCCCGTTCGAGGACTACTTCGCGTTCGCCCAGTCCCTGACCTACCGCTCCCTGCTCGGCCCCGAGCCGCTGCGGCGACGGCACGGCCTCACCAGCGTGATGTCCCTGCGGTACGACGAGTTCGCCGCGGCCATGTTCGAGGGGCCGGACGGGCGGCAGCTGCGGATGCGGGACACCGCGATCCCGTTCGACACGGTCGTGGCCGGGGTGCACCGCGAGCTCTTCAAGCGGCTGCCGGCGTCGTTCCGCCGCCAGGAGCTCGCCTACCTCCAGCTGCGCTCGATGCCGGTCCGCCCGATCGGCCTGGGCCCGCAGATGGTCCGCCGCCTCTGGCAGGTGGCCTCGTTCATCGACACCCGGATGGTCAAGCCGATCGTGCTGGGCGACGACGAGCTCACCCGCGAGCTCACCATCGTCGACGCGGCGTCGTTCTCGGCCGCGATCCCGGGCGTGCTCCACCACGAGACGAGCGACCCGGCGATGGTGCCGCTGCTCGACGAGCTCCTCGAGCGCCGGGACGTCGCCGCGCTCGTCGACGGAGGCGCAGCGAGCAACGTGCCGGCCGAGCAGGCCTGGATCAAGGTGCAGCGCGGCCGGATCGGCACCCGCAACGCGACCTACCTGGCGCTGGACTGCTTCCACCCCCAGCTCGACCCGCGGCACCTCTGGCTGACCCCGATCACGCGGGCGGTCAACCTCCAGATGGTGCGCAACGCGCCGTACTGCGACTACCTGCTGGAGACGTCGCCGACCCTCTCCCCGCTGACCCTCGCGCCCAACGCGAGGTCGCTCGAGCAGGCGATCTCCTGGGGACGGGCCTCGGCCGAGCAGGCGATCCCGTTCGTGCTCAAGATGCAGGAGCCGGTCTGGTGGGCGGGCGACGCGCCGTCGTACGAACGGGTCTCGCGACGGGCGATCATCCGCGGCAAGGCACCGGCGATGAAGCCGATCATCGAGGCAGCACGGGCGTCCCGGGCGCGGATGCGGTCGTGGCGGGACCGTCACTTCACGTGACGGGGCCTACGGTGAGACTGACGGGAGCCTGACGTGAGAGAGAACACGCGGCAGGCAATGTCTCGAAAGTTCGTTGCAGACGCCGGATAAGTGGACGATTGTTCTTGCTCCCCCAGCACGCCCCTGAAACACGATCAGCCTCGAAGGACCCTCCCCGTCATGCCCCCGGCTCCGCCCGTCAGCACCGTCAGTGCCGTCAGCCGGGCCACCCGCACCCGGGTGCCCGGACTGGACGCCCTGCGTGCCGTCGCGGTGATCGCGGTCGTCGGCTACCACCTGGGATCGCCGGTCCTCGGGGGCGGTTTCCTCGGGGTGACCCTGTTCTTCGTGCTGTCGGGCTACCTGATCACCCGGTTGCTGCTCGGCGAGATCGAGAGCCGCGGCTCGGCGGACATCGGCGCGTTCTGGCTGCGACGGCTCCGCCGACTGCTGCCCGCCGCCTACGTCGTGGTGATCGTCAGTCTCGCGGCCTCGATGCTCTTCGCCCCCGAGCTGTTGTCGAAGGTGCGCGGCGACGGCTTCGCCGCCCTCTTCTACGGCAGCAACTGGTGGATGATCTTCCACGAGGTCTCCTACTTCGACTCCTTCGGGCTGCCCTCGCCCCTGGCGCACCTGTGGACCCTCGCGATCGAGGAGCAGTTCTACGTCGCCTGGCCGCTGGTCCTGCTCGCGCTGCTGATCCTGGTGCGCAAGAAGGACGCGATCCTCGCGACCGTCGGCGGGCTGGTGCTGGTCTCGACGACGCTGATGGCGGTCCTCTACGACCCGGCCACCGACCCCAACCGCAGCTACATGGGCACCGACACCCGGATGGCCGAGCTGCTCATCGGGGCGTTCCTCGCCCTCGCGCTGCACTACGCGGCCGACAACGAGTCGTGGCTGACGCCGCGGATGGAGTCGGTCCTCGACAGCCGCCGTGCGTGGCTGGCGCTCCTGACGTCGTCGGGCTGCTGGCTGCTGCTCGTCGTGGCGCTGTCCGACACCGCGGCGTTCGCCTACCGCGGCGGCATCCTCATCGCCGCGGTCGCCTCGGCCGGCATGATCCTGGCGCTCCAGGCCCCGGCGATCGCGCGGTACGCCGTGCGGGTCGACCGCGGCCTCGTCGGCGCGGTGGGACGGCGCTCCTACTCGATCTACCTGTGGCACTACCCGGTGCTGGTGGCGTTCTCCACCGCCCAGACCATCGGCGACTACTCGCGCGGGCGCAGCATCGCGATCATCCTGGTCACCCTGCTGTGCGCGGAGGCGTCGTACCGCCTGGTCGAGGGTCCCGTACGACGCCTCGGCTTCAAGGAGGTCACCCGGCGGGCGACGGCGGGGATCCGCGGCCTGCCGCAACGCTGGCGCCGCCCGGCGTTCGTCGCCGCGGTCACCCCGGCGCTGCTGGCCTGCCTCGCGCTGGCGGGCGTCAACATGCCGCCGCCGTCCCAGCACGGGCCGACGACCGTCATCACCGGGTCCGCGCCGGTGGGCAGCGACACGGGTCCCCCGCCGCTCCCGATCGTCCCCCGGGCCGCGCACCTGCCCCAGCACCCGAAGCCGTGGCTCTCGCCCACCGCGCCGCTGCGCGGCCGGCACACGGTGGCGATCGGCGACTCGCTGATGATCAACCTGGCACCGGCGCTCGGTGACGAGGTCCCCAAGATCACCATCAACGCCGAGGTGGGTCGGCAGCCGTGGACCGGGCTCGAGGTCGCGGCGTCCTACAGCCAGTTCAACCGTCCGGGCGGCAACTACATCCTCGGGATCGGCACCAACGGCGCGATCGACGCCGCGGCGCTGGCGCGCTTCTGCGAGGAGCACGAGAACGCGCGGGTCTTCCTCATCACCCCGCGCGTCGACCGCACCTGGGAGAGCACGAGCGTCGCGGCGATCGAGTCGGTCGCACGCCGCTTCGACAACGTGCGGGTCGTCGACTTCCACGAGGCGGCGGCCGGCCACCCGGGCTACTTCACCTCCGACGGGGTCCACCTCACCAGCGACGGGGTCAAGGTGCTGGTGCGGCTGATCGTGGCCGCGGCGACCCGGCCGGCCTGACCAGGCACGCCCAGCACTTCCCGTCGAACTAGAACGTGTTCTAATCTGCTCCGGGTGCGGACGCCGTCCGCCCAGGACCGAGGAGAACCCGATGACCGACCAGCCCCGCGCCCAGCGCTTCACCGACAAGCGCGTGGTCGTGACCGGCGCCTCCGGCGGCCTCGGCAGGACAGTCGCCGAGCTGTTCCGCGCCGAGGGCGCCCGCGTCATCGGCACCGACGTCGCGCCGGGTGAGAGCGTCGTCGCCTGCGACCTCTCCGACGACGCCGCGCGCGACGCCTTCGTCACCGACGCCCTCACCGAGCTCGGCGGCCTCGACGTGCTCTGCAACGTGGCCGGCATCCAGCGGTTCGCCGAGCTCGGCACGCTGACCGCCGCCGGACTGCGCCAGCACTTCGACGTCAACGCCCTGGCCCCGATCCTGCTGGCCCAGGGCTTCGCCGACGCGCTCGTCGAGAGCAAGGGCAACATCGTCTCGGTCGCCTCCATCTCCTCGGTGATGGGCCAGCCCTACAACGCGCAGTACTGCGCGTCCAAGGCCGCCCTCCTCCTCGGCATGCGGTCCCTGGCCGTCGAGTTCGGCACCCGGGGCGTACGGGTCAACTGCGTCTCCCCCGGCGGCATCGACACCCCGATGATCCACGCGGCCGCACACGGCCTGCCGGAGAGCACCGACTGGAACCTGATCGCCAAGAGCCAGTCCGTCATGCCCGGCTTCATGCCGCCGATCGAGGTCGCCGAGAACCTGCTCTACCTGGCCTCCGACGCCGCCGCCTCGGTGACCGGCGCCAACCTGGTGGTCGACCGCGGCGTCGTCTGGTGAGCCCGCCGAATCGCCCCCCTTGCCGGGCCGAATCGCCCACCTTGCCGGGCCGAATCGCCCACCTTGCCGGGCCGAACAGCCAATCCTGCCCACATGCCGCGCCGCACCACCCGCCAGTGCCATCTCGCGCCCGCAACAGGGGCAACTCGCGCCGGCAAGAGGGGCAACTCGCGCCGGCAAGAGGGGCGACTCGCGCCGGCAAGGGGGGCGAGTCGGCGGGTTACTGGAGGGACGCGGTGAGCCGCATGACGTTGTCGACGTACTTGGCGCCGGGGGAACGCTGGCGCCACTCCTCCAGGGTCAGCTCCCGGGAGAGGGCGCGGTAGGTGTCCTCCACCTCGCGGAGGGCGGCGACGACCTCGCCGTGCGGGAGCATCAGCGAGATCTCGAAGTTGAGGCCGAACGAGCGCAGGTCCATGTTGCTCGAGCCGACGACCGCGACCGTGTCGTCGATCGTGAAGTGCTTCGCGTGGAGGACGTACGGCGCCGGGTAGCGGTAGATCCGGACCCCGGCAGCCAGCAGCGCCTTGTAGTAGGAGGCCTGCGCGTGGCCGACCATGAACTGGTCCGACACCTCGCTGACGAACAGCTCCACCTCGACCCCGCGCTGCGCGGCCGTCGTCACGGCATAGAGCAGCGACTCGTCCGGGACGAAGTACGGCGAGGTGAGCGAGATCCGCCGTTCGGCGGAGTAGAGGAGCGCGGTGAACATCCGCAGGTTGTTCTCCTTGACGATGCCCGGCCCGCTCGGCACCACCTGGCACGGCACCTCGAAGATCTCGTCCGGTCGCCGGTCCGGCGCGCCGTGGACCGGCACCAGGTCGACGGTCTCCTCGGTCTCGACGAACCAGTCGGTCGCGAAGACCGCGTTGAGAGCCCCGACGACCGGCCCCTCCAGCCGCACCATCAGCTCGACCCACTCGCGGCCGAGCCGGTGGTTCTTCGGGCTGTGGTAGCCGGGCTCGGTCAGGTTGAGCGAGCCGGTGAAGCCGACGCTGCCGTCGACGACGAGCAGCTTGCGGTGGTTGCGCAGGTCGGGTCGCCGGAACCGTCCGCGCAACGGCTGGATCGGGAGCATCGGGTGCCAGTCGATCCCGGACCTCCGCAGCCGTCCGATCATCCGGTGGTAGCCCTTGAGCCGGCGCGAGCCCAGGTGGTCGAACAGCAGCCGTACGACGACGCCGCGCTCCGTCGCGCGGACCAGCGCCTGGAAGAGCGGGTCGGTCACCTCGTCCCAGGCGGTGATGTAGAACTCCACGTGCACGAACGACCGCGCGCGGTCGACCTCGGCTGCCATCTCGTGGATCACCCCGGCGTAGTCCGGCCACAGCTGGACCTCGTTGCCGCCGCTCATCGGCAGCGCGCCGAGCCGCTCGTTGAGCGCGACGATGCTCTGCAGCTGGGGGCTGAGCATGTCCTCGTCGAACCCCAGGTCGAGCCCGTCGGTCCGCACCCGGACCGCGGCGATGGCCTCCTGCTGGCGCGCCACCCGCCGGCGCTCGAGCCGGGCCCGGAAGAACAGGAAGATCGTGAAGCCGATGATCGGCTCGATGAGGATGAGCAGCAGCCACGCCATCCCGGTCGACGGCTTGCGGTTGCCGGGGATCACGCCGAGGGCGACGAAGCGGAGCAGGATGTCGAGGACGAGCACGACCCAACCGAGGGTCGACGTCGGGACCGGCAGGGTCATGCCCGCACCCTAGGGTCCGCAGTGGGTCAACCGGCGGAGGTCGACTCCAGGTAGGCGGCCCATCCTCCGTGATCACTGATGTCCTCGGCGCCGTCGAGGACCCAGGGCTCGCAGACGAAGCCGTGGACCATCGAGCCGTCGACCAGCTCGACCTGCCCGATCGCCAGCGGCGAGGCGACCTGCGCCAGGAACCTGCCCACCTCCGTCAGCGGCACCCGGTACACCTCGACCGCGATCTCGGCTCCCCCCGCCTCGACCCGACGGAGCCCGGGTTTGGGCGGCACGGCCCCGGGCAGTCGATAGAGCCGGTAGCGGGGAGCGGTACGGGTGCGGACGACCAGCTCCGCACCGAGATCGACCAGCTGACCGTGCAACGGGAAGCCGGCCAGGTGCGCGCCGACCACGGCGAGGTCGAGGGCCTCGCCCCCCGAGGTCGGACGGGCCGCCGCGGGCACGGTGGACTCGGCCAGGAGGGCCTCGATCGCCGCCCCCACAGCGGCGACCCTCCCGTCCTTGCCCGCGGCGGCCTGCACGGTCACCCCGAAGGGGTGTCCCCCTGGCCCGCGGCCGGCCGGCACCGCGACGGCACAGAGATCGAGGAGGTTGGTGAAGGTGGTGAACCGACCGAGCCGGGTGTTCAGCGCCACCGGGTCGGCGAGCATCTCGGCGATCTCGAACGTCCCGGTCACGGTCGGCGTGAGCAGCACGTCGATCCCGGCCAGCGCCTTGGCGACGGTCCGACGACGCTCGCGCATCCGGTCCAGCGCGGTGAAGGTGTCCACCCCGGAGATCGCTTCAGCGCCCCGGAGCACCTCGTGGATGACCGGCAGCACCTGGTCGCGCCGAGGTCCCACGAATCCCTCGATCCCCGACAGACGCTCCGCCAGCCACGCGCCGCCGTAGAGCTGGTCACCTGCGTCGAAGAACGGCTCCATCCCCACCGGTACCAGGACGGACCCGGCTGCGGCCAGCTTGCCGAGCAGCTCCTCCCAGCACGATCGCTCGCCCCGAGCCCCCCAGGCGTCGATCACGTCGGGGACGCCGATCCGGAGGCCCGCGACGGGGCTCGGCGACACTCCCGGCGACGGCACCGGCAACGGGCGGGAGAACGGGTCGAGGTCGTCGTAGGCGGCGATCGCCGCCAGCACGGTGGTGGCGTCACCGACCGTCAGCGCGAACACGGACGGGCAGTCCAAGGACCGGCAGGCCGGCACCACTCCCCGTGTGCTGACCAGTCCTCGGGAGGGCTTGGTCCCCACCACCCCGTTGAGTGCCGCCGGCACGCGGCCGCTCCCCGCCGTGTCGGTGCCCACAGCGAACGACACCAGGCCGGCGGCGACCGCCACCGCCGAGCCCGAGCTCGAGCCACCGGAGATCAACCGCGGGTCCGCGACCGAGGTCGGTACGCCGTACGGACTTCGGGTGCCGTTGAGCCCGGTCGCGAACTGGTCGAGGTTGGTCTTGCCGATCAGCAACGCACCAGCAGCGACCAGCCGATCCACCAGCGGCGCGGACGCGTCCGGCGCGTAGGCGAACCCCGGACACCCGGCGGTCGTGAGGGTCCCGAGCGCGTCGATGTTGTCCTTGACGGCGAACGGAACACCCCACAGGGGGGAGTCACGGGTCGCCGGGTCCAGGCCGGCGGCGGCCGCACGGACGAGGTCGGGCTCGACGAGCGAGATCCACACACCGTCCGCACCACGGACCGCGATCCGGTCCAGCACGTCCTCGACCACGCCGAGCGGCGTGAGTGCCCCGGACAGGTAGCCCTCCTGGAGCGCCGACAGGTCCAGTGGAGGCAGGGTCATGCGGCGCCGGCCTTCACCCCGAGGACCTCCAGGAGGGCGGAGGACGGAGCGATGGCGCCGAAGACGCCACCCTGCATCGTGACCATCTTCAGGGCCGCCTCGTAGTTGCCGCGGTCCGTCGCACCGGTGCAGTCGGTGAGGAGCAGGCACTCGTAGCCGCGGTCGTTGGCGTCGCGCATCGTCGTGTGCACACACACGTCGGTCGTGATGCCGGTGAAGATCAGGTGCGTGATCCCTCGCGTCCTCAGCAGCAGGTCGAGGTCGGTGGCGTAGAAGGACCCCTTGCCGGGCTTGTCGATGATCAGCTCACCGTCGATGGGCGCGACCTCGGGGACGATCTCCCACCCGGGCTCGCCGCGGGTGAGGATCCTGCCGCACGGACCGTCGGAGCCGATCCCGGCGCCGATCTGCTGGCTGCGCCACAGCTTGTTGGGCGGGCAGTCCGCCAGGTCGGGACGGTGGCCCTCCCGGGTGTGGACGACGAACATGCCGACCGACCGCGCGGCCGCGAGGACCGCCTGGGTCGCCGGGAGGCCCGCCCGGGTCAGGGACAGGTCGTACCCCATCCGGTCGACGTAGCCACCGGGGCCGCAGAAGTCGACCTGCCAGTCGATGTTGATGAGGGCGGTCGAGCGCGGGGCGAACGAGCCGTCGTACGGCCAGGAGTAGGGCTGCGCGTCCACGGGGCCGAAGGTGGTGGTCTGCATGGGGATTCCTTTCAGGCGGAGCGGAGGGCGTCATGGAGCTCGGCGCGGAAGCCGACCGCGCCGAAGATCCCCCCGGACATCTCGATCTGAGAACGTGCGGCGCGGGCGAGGCTCGCGTCGAAGGGTTGGCACGCGTCGAGCACCAGGAGGCACTCGTAGCCGCGGTCGTTGGCTGACCGCATCGTGGAGTGGACGCTCGTCTCGAGCCACGCTCCACTCAGCAGCAGCTGGTCGCGGGAGCCGCGGCGCAGGAGGTCGTCCAACGAGCTCCCGTAGAAGCCGTCCACACCCGCCGCGTCGACGACGACGTCGGCACCGACGTCGGCGCGCAGGTCACGATGCCCGGCCGAGCGGTCGGGCGGAGTCGTGGTCACCTGGACCACCACCCCACCCGCCGCGCGCACCCGCATCGCCGTCGCCCGCACCACCTGCCACAGCTCCCGGTCCGGGACGTCCTCACCACTCGTGCGCGGGCTGACCGCGACGAGCGCGAGCCGCGCCGGGTCGAGCCGGCCGTCCCACGGCCAGGGATAGGGAGTGGTGCGAGCGACGGTCGACATGTCAGGAGCCGGTCACTGAGCGAGGTTGCCGACGACACCCTGGACGAAGAAGTCCATCGCGTCGTTCTCGGCATAGGTCGGGATCACGCCTTCCTCGATCTCGACCTCCCCGTCCTGGTCGAGGACCGGGCCCGCGAAGGGCGAGCCCTCCTCGGTCCCGAGCCAGGCCTGGGCGTCCTCGATCGCTGCGATGGTCTCCTCGGAGACCCCGGGTCCGTACGGCGCGAGCACGAACGGGTTGGTCCCGGTCTTGTAACCGACCCGGAAGTTGTCGTTGTACCCGCTGCCGACGAAGTCGCCGTCGACGACCGTCTGCACGATGTCGGTGTAGACCGGGCCCCAGTCCCAGACCGCGCCGGTGAGCCAGCCCTCGGGGGCGAGCTCGGAGGCGTCGGCGTGGTAGCCGACCGTCATCGCGCCGGCCTTCTCGGCCGCCTGGATCACCGTCGAGGTGCAGTCCTGGTGCTGGGTGAGGACGTCGACGCCCTCGGCGAGCAGGCTCTCGGCGGCGGCCTGCTGCTTGCCGGGGTCGCACCAGGAGGACGTGCTCACCGTGATCGTCTCGACGTCCGGGTTGACCGACTGGGCCCCGCGCTCGAACGCGTTGATGTTCGCGATCGTCTGCGGGATCGGGAAAGCGTAGACGTAGCCCAGCTTGTCGCTCTCGGTGGCCGCGCCGGCCGCGATCCCGGCGAGGTACATGGGCTCGTACACCGTCCCGAAGTACGTGCCTGAGTTCTCCGGGATGTCGGTCGTGATCGTGTTGCCCTGCTGCACGACGACGACGTCCGGGTTCTCCTCGGCGACCTTGAGCGCCGCATCGAGATGGCCGTAGCTGGTCGCGAAGATCAGCTTCGCGCCGTCATCGATCATCCGCTGCATGGTCGTCGCGGCCGAGTCGTCCTCGGGAACGTTCTCGGCGAGCATGACCTCCAGGTCGGGGAAGGCGTCCTCGACCGCCTGGCTGCCTTCGTAGACCGCCTGGTTGTAGCCGAAGTCGTCCTTGGGACCGACGGTGATGAAGCCGACGGCCGGGGTGTCCTTGCCAGGCTCGTCGGAGCCGGACCCACTGGACTCCGTGGCCGACGAGCAGCCGGCGACGACGAGCGCGGCGCAGGCGAGCCCCACACCCACCGCCCAGCGAGGGGTAGATTGACGTACGGACATGGGATCTCTCCTTTGTTCACGCACCGCGCCTCGGCCTGATGAGTTGTCCAGCTCCTGTGGCCGGAGGCGCGGTGTCCTTCTCGGGCGTTTCCTTGGGTGGGTAGGACGGGCTCAGCCGGAGGGCGGAGCATTCTCGAAGACCCGTTTGAGCTCGGCCGGTGAGGCCGACAGGGTCCGCTTGCCGAGGACGGTGAGGACCGCGAGGGTCAGCACGAACGGAACGGCGTCCAGCAAGAACTGGTTGATCTCGAAGGCGCGGGCCTGGAGCGCCGGGCCGAGGGCGATCGCACACCCGAAGAGGTAGGCCCCGCCGAGCACCCGCCACGGACTCCAGGTCGCGAAGATGACCAGCGCGACCGCGATGAACCCCCTGCCGGCCACCATGTTCTCGAACCAGGCGTTGGCGTAGGCGGTGGCGAGGTGCGCGCCACCCATCCCCGCGAGGACGCCGCCGGCCGTCACGGCACCGATCCGCATCGCATCGACGCTGTAGCCGTGCACCGTGAGCGAGTCGGCGCGCTCGCCCGCGGTGCGCACCAGCAGGCCGATCCGGGTCTTGAACAGGACGAACCAGACGGTGGGCACGAGCACGTAGCCGAGGTAGAGGAGCGGGTCGTGCTGGAACAGCACCGGACCGAGCACCGGCAGGTCACTGAGCAACGGGATCTCCCAGGTGTCGAACCCGACGACCGGCTGACCGACGTACGTGGCACCGAACAACGAGGTGAGACCGAGGGCGAGGAACAGCAGGCTGAGCCCGGAGGCGAACTGGCTGGCTCCTCGGCGGACCACCAGGTAGCCGTGCAGGAGGGCGAGCGCGCCACCGGCAGCGGCCCCGGCGAGGACACCGACCCACGGGTTCCCCGTCTCCACCCCGACCGCGTAGGAGCCGAGTGCCCCGACGAGCATCGAACCCTCGGTCCCGAGGTTGATCACTCCCGCGCGCTCCGAGACCGTCTCCCCCACCCCGGCGTACATGATCGAGGTGCCCCCACTGACACCGCCGCTGAGGACGTCGACGAACAGGCTCATGCGGTGGCCTTCTTTCGCTGGGCCGTGAACCCGAGGACGGCGATGAGGATGAGGGCGGTGAGGACGTGGATCGATGCCGCCGGTACGCCGGCGTCGAGCTGCAGGCTGTCGCTGCTGACCGACAGCGCAGCGAACACGAACGCCGCGACGAGGATCGGGAACGGCTGGTGCCGGGCGAGCCAGCAGGCGAGGAACGAGGTGTAGCCCAGCTGGTACCCGAAGCTGGCCCGGAGCTTGTACTCGACACCGGCGAACTGGATCATGCCGGCCAGACCAGCGAGCGCCCCTCCGATCAGGAGGGCCGAGAGGATCAGCACCGGGACGTTGAGCCCCGAGCGGCGGGCCGCCTCGGCGTTGCCGCCCGCCACCGAGATCTTGAAGCCCCACTTCGTCCGAGTGAGGACCACGAAGACCACGACGGCCAAGCCGATCGCGAGCACCAGCCCCATGTTGACCTGGGTCCCCGAGATGACCGGGAGCTTCGCGACGTCGACGAGCTCCTTGGTCGCGGGCTGCCCGGTCGGGCTCTCGCGCCACGGCTGGTAGATGAGGAAGAGCAGCAGGTCCAGGGCGACGAAGTTGAGGAGCAGGGTGCTGATCGCCTCGTTGACGCCGGCGACCAGGCGCATCGCCGCGGCGAGCCCGGCCCACAGGGCCCCGGCGAGCATCGCGCAGACGATCATCGCGCCGAGGATCACCCCACCGGACGCCGTGTCCCCCAGGAAGAGGGAGGCGCCGCAGGCGCCGACACCGCCCATGATGATCTGGCCCTCGCCGCCGACGTTCGTCAGTCCCGCGCGAGCAGGGACGGCGACCGCGAGCGCCCCGAGGACGAGGGGCGTCATCTGGACGAAGATCTCCTGCAGCGGCCGCGACCGGAGGAAGGTCGTCTCCCAGATCCCCGTGTAGGCGGTGATCGGGTTCGCTCCCTTGAGCAGCAGCAGGACGCTGAACAGGACCAGAGCGACGCTGAGGGCGCCCACCCAGCGGGCGATCACAGGCACGACGCGGGCCACCACGGGGACGGTCCGGACCTCCGCGTCCGCGACCTTGGCCTCGGCGCTCATGCGGCACCCCCGGTCATCAGGCTCCCGATCGACTGCCGGTCGAAGGCTGCGGGCAGCACCTCACCGGAGATGTGGCCGTCGTGCATGACCAGGATCCGGTCGGCGAGGCTCATCAGCTCGTCGAGGTCCTCGCTGACGACGAGGACGCCGGCGCCGGCGTCCCTGCGCTCGAGCAGGATCTCCTGGGTCCGCCGTACGTTCGCGATGTCGAGTCCCCGGCTCGGATAGGCGGCCACGACGAGGCTCGCGTCGAGCGCGAGCTCGCGGGTGAGCACGACCCGCTGGATGTTGCCGCCGGACAGGTCGGAGACACGACGGTGGCCAGCGGCGATCCGTAGCCCGAGCCGGTCGTCGGCGTCCTGGGTGGTGCCACGGACCCTGCGCCAGTCGATCCCGAGCCGCTTGCTCGGCAGTGGACGGCCGTTGAGCGCCATGTGCGCGATCACGTCGAGACGGGACACCACGGAGTCAGCGACCGGGTCCTCGGGCACGCTCGCCACCCCCGCCGCCAGCGCTGCTTGGGGTGATCGCACCGGTTCACCGTTCACGAGCACCTTGCCCGCGCGCGGGCGCCGGAGACCGAGCGCGACCTCGCACAGCTCGCGCTGGCCGCTCCCCGCCACTCCGGCGATCCCGACCAGCTCGCCGGGACGCACGACGAGGTCGACGCCCTTGAGGGCCCGGTGTCCCCCGTCCCCGTCGCAGTCGATCCCGATCAGCTCGAGCGCCGGTACGACGTGCCTCGCCTCGGTCCGACCGGGCGGCCGCTGCAGGTCGGCGACGCTGCGTCCGACCATCGCCTCGACCAGCTCGCCGTCGGAGTGGTCGCCCGGGTTGATGTTGGTGAGGACCGCACGGCCACCCCGCAGCACCGTCGCCTGGTCGGCGATCGCCCGGACCTCGTCGAGCTTGTGCGTGACGATCACGACGCCGAAGTCCTGCGAGCGCAGGTGCTCGACCACGCCGAACAGTGCTTCCACCTCCTGCGGGGCGAGCACGCTGGTCGGTTCGTCCAGGATCACCAACCGGGCGCCGGTCATCAGCACCTTGAGGATCTCGACGCGCTGCCGCTCGCCGATGGACAGGTGCCCGACCCGCGCCGAGCTGTCGACGGCCAGGCCGAACCGTGCGCTGGCCTCGTCGATCCGCGCCTTGAGCGCGCCCAGACGTAGCCGGAGACCTCCCGGGATGGCCAGCGCGACGTTCTCCGCAACGGTGAGGGCCGGCACCAGCCGCAGGTCCTGGAAGACCATCCCGATGCCCAGTCGCCGAGCGTCGGAGGGCGAGCCGATCACCGCCTCCTTGCCGTCGAAGACGAGCTGCCCGGCGTCCGGGTGGTAGACGCCGTAGATCATCTTCAGCAGCGTGCTCTTGCCGGCGCCGTTCTCGCCGACGAGGGCGTGGACCTGGCCCGGCCACACCTCGAGGCTGACGTCGGTGTTGGCGTGGATGTCACCGAAGCTCTTGGAGAGCCCGATCACTTCGAGCAAGGGGTGGCGATGGTTCATGGTCAGGCTCCTCGAAGTCGGCGGCCACGCAGCGAACGTTGACGGATCGCCTCAGCGGCGCGCTGCTCGACGACGTCCAGGGAGACTCCGATGTGCTCCCTGAGCCGGTCGACGGCAAGCGCGATGTCGTTGTCGAGGACGGCCTCGACGATCCCGAGATGTTCTGCGATGGAGGACTCGATGCGGTCCTCGGTGAGGAAGTCGAAGGTGCGGACGGGTCGGATCCGGACGTTGACCGCCTCCAGGGTCTCCGCCATCGCCAGGTTGCCGGAGGACCGCAGGAGCGCGAGGTGGAAGCCCTCGTCGAGCTCGATGAAGGAGCCGTCGGCGGCCGGCGGGGCGTCCTGGATCGCCAGCCAGTCCTCGCGCAGGTCCACCAACGCATCGCGGTCGTGCTGGATGCCCGGCTCCAGCGCCCGGGTGAGGCCGCGGATCTCCAGGGTCAGCCGGAGCTCGTAGAGGTCGCGGATGTCGAAGAGGTCGATCTCGGCGACGTAGTAGCCGCCGTCGTTGAAGCGCTTCAGCAGGCGGTCCGCGTGCAGCCGGACGAAGGCTTCGCGCACCGGCGTCCGGGACACCGACAGCTGTTCGGCCAGAGGCTCCTCGGCCAGGCGCTGGCCCGTCGGGAACTCTCCCAGCATGACCATCTTCCGGATCTGCGTGTACGCGCGCTCGCGCAGCAGCTGCGCCGCTGAGGCCCGTGTCGCACTGGTGTTCACGCCGGCGCCTCTCCCTTCCGTCCTGGCCGTCCGCGCGCCGTATGCCGCGCTGTATACAAGGCTGGACACGCAATGTTTCGGAGCCTCGTGATCACCTGTGACGTTTGCGTGAACCGGTCCGGACAGTCGCGGCAAGACCCCCGCGCTCCCCTACGTTGAGCCCGTGCCTGCTCCTGTCCGCGTCGTCCTCGTGCACGGGACCGCGACGTCCCCGGCGGTGTGGGACCGCCTGGTTCCCTACCTCGAGGGGTACGACGTGCAGACGCCGCAGCGGCCCCGGACCGGCGATCTCGTGCGCGAGGCCGACTGGCTGGCCGACCTCGCGCGGGGATCCTGGCTGGTCGGGATGAGCGGCGGCGCGACCCTCGGGCTCGCGGTGGTCGCCGGCGGCACGCCGCTCGCCGGAGCCGTGCTGCACGAACCGGCGGTGGGCAGCCTCTGCCCGGACCTGCTCGCCCCCGTCGCCGCAGCGTTCGACCGCGGCGGGACGCAGGGGTTGGCCCGTGCGCTCTACGGCGACTCCTGGACGCCGAGCATGGTGGAGACCGACGACCCGACGACGGCCGCCGAGCTGGCGATGTTCCGAGAGTTCGAGCCGGGTCCGCCCTCGGCGGCCGCAGGCGAGGTGGTGGTCACCGTCGGCGCGTCGTCCCCCGAGCCTCGCCATCGGGCCGCGCGCGCTCTCGCCGAGCGGTGGGGATACGCGACCCGACCGGTGCCCGGCGCCGCGCACTTCGCGGCATGGGACCACCCCCAGGCGTTCGCGGGTGTCGTCCGGGCCGCGTTGACCTGCGCGAGGGCGTAGCAAGCTCGACCACCGGCAACCGTCCCCAGGTGCGTCGACCCGCCACCCCGAACCCGGTAGCGTCCCAGCATGACGGCACCGGGCGCGGGTCTGAGCGTCGGCTTCTTCGACGAGATCGACCCCGCGGACCGGGAGGCGATCTCGTCCCGCGCACGCCTGCGCCGCTGGAGCACCGGCGAGGCGCTGATGCGCGAGGGGCAGGCCGGCACGGAGGTGCTCGTGCTGGTGTCGGGGCGGGCGAAGGTCACCTACCTGACCAAGGAGGGCCGCGAGGTGATCCTGGACTTCCGCGGACCCGGTGACCTGCTCGGCGAGATGGCCGTGGTGGACGGCAACCCCCGCTCGAGCTCGGTCCAGGCGATCGAGCCGGTCGAGGCGCTGGCCCTGCCGGCAGCCGACTTCCGGGCACTGGTCGCCCAGAGCCCGACCCTGTCGACCCGACTGCTGCAGAACATGATCCGGCGGTTCCGGGACTCCGACCGCAAGGTGGTCGAGTTCGGAGCCTCCCACGCCGTCGGGCGGGTCGCCGCCCGCCTGGTGGAGATGGTGGAGCGCTTCGGGACCGCGACGCCGGCCGGGCACGTGATCGACCTGCCCATCTCGCAGGACGAGCTGGCCAGCTGGACCGGAGCCTCACGGGAGGCCGTCGCCAAGGCACTCCAGACGCTCCGCGGGCTCGGCCTGGTCTCCACCGACCGACGCAGCTACACCGTGCACGACCTGGAGGGCCTCAAGCAGCGCTACCTGTGACCGTCGGTCGCGAGGTCGAGCACGGCGGCGACCTCCTGCTCCGCCGTACGCCAGCCGTGGCGCCGCGCTGCTTCGCCCACGCTCGCCAGCAGCACGCGGGCGCCGTCGGCGTCGCCCGAGGCGATGCTGGTCCGGGCGATCGCGAGGTAGGACCGGTAGCCGTCCAGGAAGAGGGCGCCCGGGGGTGCGGTGATCGTCGCGAGCACCTCCTTGGCCCGCGCCAACGCCACCGCCGCTCCCTCGAGGTCCCCGACCAGCTGACGGGCCAGGGCGAGGTGGCTGGCCGCCCGGAAGGAGCGGTGCGGGCTCTGGATCGCCTCGGAGTGCAGCAGCGCGCTCTCCAGCACCCCGATCGCCTCCCCGGCCCGACCCTGCTCGATCAGGTGCGACCCGAGGCTCGCGCCGAGCCAGGCCGACCACTCGGGGGTCGTCTGCGCGCCGATCGTGACCACCGCCGCGTGCACTGCTGCCACCGCAGCGTCGGGGTCGCCCCCGGCCCGGTCGATCCAGGACCTCGCCTCGAGCGTGAGCGCTGTCGAGAGCCGGTCGGCGGCGAAGCGGGCGTTGATCTCCGTCGCTTGGTCGATACGGGCTCTGGCGCCCGCGAGGTCACCCCGGGCCAGCGGTACCGACGCTCCCTCGATGTAGGCCCACTGGAGCAGGTAGACGTCGCCGGCGCGCTCCTGGACCTCGACGATCTCGGCCACCGTCCGTTCGAGAAGCTCCAGGTCGCCCACCTGGAGGGCCGCCAGCTTGAGGCAGTCGAGCGCCGTCCCCAGCACCCGGTCCTGGCCGGTCCCGCGGGCGATGTCGAGCGCGCGCTGGGCCAGGTCGAGGCCCAGGTCGAAGCGGAGCCGGTTGAGGTGGATCAGCGACATCCGGCTGAGCGCGCTGACCTGGGTGGCTCGGTCGTCCTGTCGCTCGGCGATCTGCAGCGCCGCCTCGTGGAGACCGATCGCCTCCTCGTAACCATGGGTGCGGATCAGCCAGCCGAGATCGTCGAGCGCGAGCATCTCGATCCCGGTGTCGCCGACCAGCCTCGCGCCGTCGAGCGATCGACGCAGGTCCTCCGCGCCCCCCGCGTAGTCGCCGACGCGACCTCGTACACAACCGCGCAGCCACCACAGCTCGGGCATCTGGGTGCGGGCCGCCGCCGGGTCGAGCGATCCCGCGGCCGCGAGGGCGAGGTCGAGCTGGTTCAGCGCCTCGTCCATCGCGACGACGTGCTGCGCGGCGATCGCGGCGAGCCGGTGGTAGCGGACGGCCTCGGCCGGATGGCCCGCAGCGCTGTGGTGCCGGGCGAGGACGGCGGCGTGCTCGACCGAGGCGTCCTCGACGAGGTCCTCGATGGCTGCTGCCACCCGCGCGTGCAGGTCGGCCCGGCCACGGCGCAGCATGCTCGTGTAGGCGGTCTCCTGGATCAGCGGGTGGCTGAACCGGTGGTCGGCGCCCGCCGACGCCTCGAACAGGCCGAGCCGGGTGAGGTTGGCCAACGAGTCAGACGACAGGTCGGCGCCGACGACCCGGCCCAACAGCGGGAGGTCGAACTCCCGCCCGATCACTGCAGCCGAGCTCAACAGGTCGCGATCGCCCGGGGAGAGCCGGTCGATGCGGGCCAGCACCACCCGTTCGACGGTCTCGGGCACCTCGACGGCGACGGTGGGGTCGAACACCCAGCCGCCCCGCGACTCGACGATCGCGCCGGTGTCCTGCAGGGACCGGAGCAGCTCTCGCAGGTAGAAGGGATTGCCCTCGGCACGGCCGAGGAGGACCGACTCGAGCTCGTCGGGGAGGGTCCCCTCGCCGACGAGGTCGGCGATCAGGCCGAGCTCGTCGTGGCGCTCCAGCGGGGACAGGCTGAGCTCGGTGCAGCGCTGCGGGCGGCTCCGAACTGCTCGTTCCCTCAAGGTCCACGCCGCACGTTCCGTCTCGGGTCGCATCGCGAGCACCAGCAGCACCGGCACGGCGTCGCCGAGCTCCTCGGCCAGCTGGTCGACGAGGCGCAGCGACGCCGCGTCCGCCCAGTGCAGGTCGTCGAGCACGACCGCGACCGGTCCGAGTGCGGCCAGTCCCTCGACCAGCTCGATGAACGCGTCGATCACCACCTGCAGGACGGACTCGGCCGAGAGCGAGGCCACCCGCGAGGCGAGGTCACCGGTCGGCGTCAGCCCGAGGATCATGCCCAGCACCGGGGCGCACTCGTCGGCACGCTCCGGGCCGACGAGTGCGGCGACGGCGTCGCGCACCTTCGCGAACGAGTCGACATCGCGGCCCAGGGCCTGCCGCAGCACCTGTCGGAAGGGGACGTAGGGCTCGTCGATTCCGTAGGAGACGCAGGTGCCGGTGAGCCAGATCGGCCGCGGACCCAGCGGATCGGCGGCCTCGAAGATCGCACGGAGCTCGTTGAGGAACCGGGTCTTCCCGATGCCGGCCTGCCCGGTCACGAAGGCGACCCGCGAACCTCCCGCGCGCACGCCGGCCAGGACCTCAGCGGCCACCGCCACCTCGCGGTCCCGCCCGACCAGCCGTGCTTCCGCGCCCGGCCCGTCCTGCCGGCGATCGGCTCGAGCGACCAGCGCGTGACGCGCCAGGACTGCGTCGGCCTTGCCCTTGAGGCTGAGCGGGCGCAGCTCACCCCAGTCGAAGGCTTCGCTGACGAGCCGGTGGGTGACCGGCCCGACCAGCACACCGCCGGCGTCGGCGGCCCCCTCCAGACGCGCGGCCGTGTTGAGGCAGTCCCCGCTGGCGTCGTACTGCACCTGGCTGCCGGCGCGCACCTCACCGAGAACGGCGAGCCCCGTCTCGATCCCCACCCGCACGCGCAGGCCCGTCACTCCCCATCGGTCGGCGGCGTCGGCGGCGTAACCGCGCATCCGCTGCACGAGGAGCAGCCCGGCGAGCACTGCTCGCTCGGCGTCGTCCTCGTGCGCCGTAGGGGCCCCGAACAGGCCGAGCACCCCGTCCCCCGCGGTGCCCCGCACGGTCCCGCCGAGCTCCTCGATCGCCGCACCCATGACAGCGAGCGCACCTCCGGTGAGGTCGCGGAAGTCCTCGGGGTCCAGGGCCTCCCCGAGCTGGGTGGAACCGGCAAGGTCGGCGAAGAGCGCGGTGATGACCCGGCGCTCCGACCGACGGGACCCCGGGGTCGGGGTGCGGATCGGTGCCGGGCTCGCGTTCGGCGTCGGCACGAGGGTGGCGCCGCAGTACGCACAGAACCTGGCTTCGGGGGGAAGCTCCCTGCCGCACTGCGGGCATCCTTGGGCTCCCACGTCCGGAGTATAGGGCCGCTTGCCGGCACGGCTCCGTGTACGAATACATAGAGGGGAGCCCCGCCGCGGACCTACTCTCCGAACATGTCCCACCCGCCGGCAGTGATCCTGTCCCCGCACCTCGACGACGCTGTGCTGTCCTGCTGGCACGTCCTCTGCGGCCCCGGCGACGTCCGGGTGATCAACGTGTTCGCCGGCTCGCCCCCGCCGGGGTCGGGTGCGTCGTGGTGGGACCAGCAGACGGGTGCCACCGACTCGGCTGCTCGGATGGAGGAGCGCCGCGCCGAGGACGCAGAGGCGATCGCCGTGGCCGGGCGATCGGCGATCCACCTGGACTTCCTCGACCAGCAGTACGAGCCCGCGGGACAGTCCGTCGGCGGCATCGTGGCGAGGCTGCGCGACCTGATCGACGCTGACGTCGTTGTCTACGCCCCCGCAGCGCTCGGCGACCACGCCGACCACGAGCGGGTCCGGCGTGCGGCCGTCGAGCTGGCCGCGTCCGGTCAACGCGTGCGGCTCTACGCCGACCACCCCCACGCCGTACGTCGCGGGTGGCCCGCCTGGATCAACGGGACGGACACCGCCTCCGCACGCGAGGCGGCTGCGCAGTGGGAGCGCCGGCTCCGCGAGGTCGGACTGACCCGGGCGCGGCCGACCCTGCACCACCTCGACGACGCCGAACGGGAACGGAAGCTGAAGGCGGTCTCCGCCTACCGGACCCAGGTCCCTGGCCTCGGCGCGGACTTCGGCGAGCTCGACGGCTTCCCCGCCTTTCCCCTCGAGATCGTCTGGACCCTGTCATGAGGCTCGTCGCGAGAACTGGCAAGGCGCCGTCCGAGCAGACCCGTGCTGCTCATCCCGACACCGAGGGCTTCATCGAGCGCGACGGAGTCAGGGTCTTCTACGAGGTCTACGGCCACGGTGATCCGACCATCCTGTTCTGCCCCACCTGGACCCTCGTGCACTCGCGGGTCTGGAAGATGCAGATCGCCTACCTCGCCCGCCACTACCGCGTCATCGTGTTCGACCCGCGCGGCAACGGCCGCTCCGACCGGCCGCGGACCCGGGAGGCCTACGCCGAGGCGGAGTTCGCGCAGGACGCTGTCGACGTGCTCGACGCGACCGGCACGGAGCAGGCCTTCGTCGTCGGCCTCTCGCGTGGAACCCAACGTGCCCTGCTGCTGGGTGCCGAGCACCCCGAACGCGTGCTGGGCCTGGTCTTCGTCGGCCCCTTCTTCCCGGTCAGCCGGACCCTCCGTTCGCTGCGCTGGCGGGTCATGTCGAGCCCCCGGCTGGCACCGCTCTTCTTCCGCAAGCCGATCAGCACCCGGGGCTTCCTCGCCTTCAACGCCGTGCACCTGCGCAGCAACTTCCGCGCGTTCGTCGAGTGGTTCGCGGCGACCGCGACCGCGGAGCCGCACTCGACGAAGGGCTTCGACGACGTCGTGGGCTGGGCCCTCGAGGGCGATCCGGAGAGCCTGATCCTGGCCACGGTCGCCGACGGGGCGACGCCGATCACCCGGCGCGACCAGACCGCGCTCGCACAGAAGGTCCAGTGCCCCGTGCTGGTGATCAGCGGCACGCACGACAAGTTGACGCCCCATGCGGACGCCAAGGAGCTGGCCCGGGTGACCGGCGGCCGCCTCCTCGCGGTCGAGGGTGGGGACCACGCACCGCAGGGGCGCCACCCGGTCCTCGTCAACCACGCGATCCGCGAGTTCATGGATCCCACGTTCCGGCCAGGCGTCAGCGGCAAGCGGTCGGGCGGGCGACCGCGGGCCCTCTTCATCAGCTCCCCCATCGGCCTCGGGCACGCACGCCGGGACGTGGCCATCGCCCAGGAGCTGCGGCGGCTCGTCCCCGACCTACAGATCGACTGGCTCGCCCAGGACCCGGTCACCCGGGTACTCGCCGACGAGGGCGAGCGGCTCCACCCCGCGAGCGCGTTCCTCGCGAGCGAGTCCGGACACATCGAGGCGGAGTCTGCCGAGCACGACCTGCACGCCTTCCAGGCGATCCGGCGGATGGACGAGATCCTCATGGCCAACTTCATGGTGTTCGACGACCTCGTCCGCGAGGAGAAGTACGACCTCTGGGTCGGCGACGAGGCCTGGGAGCTGGACTACCACCTGCACGAGAACCCGAGCCTCAAGCGGGCGCCGTTCGCCTGGCTCACCGACTTCGTGGGCTGGCTGCCGATGCCCGAGGGCGGGGAGCGGGAGTCGTTCCTGGCCACCGACTACAACGCGGAGATGGTCGAGCACATCGCCCGGCAGCCACAGGTCCGCGACCGGTCGATCTTCGTCGGCAACCCCGACGACGTCGTCGAGCACGGGCTCGGTGCCGGGCTGCCGACGATCCGGGACTGGACCGAGCAGCACTTCGACTTCACCGGCTACGTGACCGGCTTCGACCAGGCCGACCTGGGCGATCGTGAGCGCCTGCGGCACGAGCTCGGCTACCGGCCCGACGAGCAGGTCTGCCTCGTCACCGTCGGGGGGTCAGGCGTCGGGGGGCACCTGCTGAGCAAGGTGATGGCGTCGTTCCCGGCCGCTACTAGACGATTCCCGTAGGACCGGCGTCCGGCCAGACTCGGTCCAGGTGCTCGGCGGGATGCTCTTCTTGCGGCTGCCCACCCGCGGTTGTGGGTGTGGCTCTCTTGCGGTTTGCGTGCCGCCG
>NZ_JACEFC010000081.1 GCF_014180715.1 Nocardioides stalactiti
GGCCCCCCCCGCCTGTGGCGGCGATGACAAGAAGGACGACGAGGGCGGGTCGGACGAGCCTGGGGCGGTCGCCACCAAGGACGCCGAGCCGGCCACGTGGCCGCTCACCGGCCTCCCGGTCGACGGCGGCTCCGCGGAGCAGGACCACCCGGTGCTGGTCCTCAAGATGGACAACACGGAGGCCAGCGCGCCGCAGCTCGGACTGTCGCACGCCGACCTTGTCGTCGAGGAGCTGGTGGAGGGTGGCATCACCCGTCTCGCGGCGTTCTACTACTCCGACGTCCCCGGCGACGTGGGCCCGGTCCGCTCGATGCGCGCGAGCGACATCGGCATCGTCTCGCCGGTCGACGGCGTGATGGTCACCAGCGGTGGCGCCGCCCAGACCGTCGAGCGGATCCTCGACGCCGGCATCAAGATCTTCAACGAGGGCAGCCCCGGCTTCTACCGGGAGAGCAGCCGGAGCGCGCCGTACAACCTCTTCACCGACCTGGCGAAGGTGTCGAAGGCGGCCGAGGACGGCAAGGACGCGCGTCCGGACGACTACCTGCCCTGGGGCACCGAGGGCGAGCTGCCCGCGGGCAAGCCGGCCGGCACCCTGACCGCGGACTTCGGCTCGCACTCGACCACCTGGGCGTTCCAGAACGGCACCTACGTCAACCAGAACACCCACGCGGCCGCCGGTGACGAGTTCCCCGCCGACAGCGTGCTGGTGCTGCGGGTCGACGTCGGCGACGCCGGCTACCTCGACCCGGCGGGCAACCCGGTCCCCGAGACGATCTTCGAGGGCGGCGGCAACGCGCTCCTCTTCCACGCAGGCAAGGTCGTGGAGGGCTCGTGGGCCAAGGACGACCTCGGCTCCGCGCTGGAGCTCACGACCGCCGACGGAGAGCTCAAGGTCCCGGCCGGTCGGGTCTGGATCGAGCTGGTGCCGGTCGACGCCAAGAACGGCTCGGTCACCTACGGGAAGTAGGACCGCGCCTCACTCGTCGGCGGCGCCGTGGCCCGGGATGGTCACGAGCGCCGTCGGCAATTCCAGGCCCGCCTCCACCATGAGCTGGATCCCGGAGAGGAGGAAGGCGATCGCGGCCTCGACCCGCTCGGCGGCCTGCTCGGGGTCGGTCGCGGTGGCGACCGACTCGCCGGCCGACGACATCGCGCCGAAGAAGATCCGGGCGTAGGTCTCCATCATCGGCTCGTCGAGCTGCCACTTCCCGGCGTCGAGCACCGATCGGAGGATGTCGAGCACGTTGGCGAACGTGGAGCGCTCCTCCTGCTCGCGGTAGCGCTCGTAGCCGAGGACGGCCGGACCCTCCTGGATGACGATCCGCCGGTAGCCGGGCTCCTGCACCACGTGGAGGAACGCCCGCAGGCCGGACAGTGCCTTGTCCCACGGGTCCTTCTGGCCCTTGAGCGCCTTCTGGATCCGCTTCGACGCCTCGTTCTCGACCCGCTCGAAGACCGCCTCGAAGAGAGCCTGCTTGCCCGAGAAGTGGTGGTAGAGCGCGCCCTTGGTGACGCGGGCGCCGGCGACGATCGCGTCGAGCGACGCGGCGGCATAACCGGCGTCGGTGAACCGTTCCTCGGCGACGTCGATGAGGGCGCGCTTGGTGGAGGCGGAGTACGCCGCCCTGCGCGTCGCCCCGGTCACGCTCGGGACCTTGGGGACAAGTTTCGACACTGAAGCCTTGGCCACGGACGCCAGCATATGTCGTACGTCACTTCTCCGGACGCCGGTGTGACGTGGACCCGTGGCGCCGGTCACGCGGTTGCGCTCAGGTGTCCGCAAACCCCCGAAAGTTCCGGCAATTCTGGTGTTCGGGATCACCCTCGTAGGTGTTTGGCGTACCGAGATTCGGACGCATACTCTCAGTACGTACCAACGGTATGTCGGTGCTCGGAACCGTTCCGAGGCCCCCCAAGACACCGACACCTTGGCCAGAGTTCTCTCGGGGGAGCTGGGCTGCCGTTCGAACCCAGTAAGGAGCTGACCATGACCTGGAAGGCCTTTCACAACCGGGGCGAGACCCTTCGCACCGTGATCACCGTTGCGGCGGAGCGTCGGGACGGAATCCTCCCGATGGACCTGCCCGGTGTCTCCGAGCGTTTCCATGACGAGCTCGACCTGCTCGGTGCCCTTCAGCTGAAGTGGCACACCCGCCTCGCGGGCCACATCGAGTCCGAGCTGTCCGTCCAGCCGTGGGAGCTCCGCTCCGCGGTCGCCACCGGCTGGGCCCTCACCGCCGACGAGATGCCGGGCGTCCGGCTGATCATCGACCACTACCGTGACCACCCGGTCGACGACGCGATGGCCCAGGCCCTCGCCCGCTCGACCGCCAAGGAGCACTACTTCCTCGCCGTGATGGCCGGCCAGGCCGCCCTCGGCCGCGCCGAGGGTCGCGTCGTCGGTGCCGAGATCGAGCAGGAGGCGCGGAAGATCCGCGCCGCCGAGAGCGTCCACGACGCGCCGGTCGACAACGGCCCGCGCCGTCCGCTCATCGAGCGTCTGCGCGCCGTCGTCGCCGCCTGACGAAGACCACCCGGCTCTGTGCCGGGACTCCCACCAGCAGCCCCGGGACACCGACACCTCCTCCCTCCCGTGTCGTCCCGGGGCTGTTGGCCCTCCTGACCTCGTGGGCGGTGCCTGCGATGATGGGCGGGTGGGCAACTCGGTCGGCGACCTCGCGGCGGGCATGCTCCTGCTCGCGAGCCCCGACCTCCTCGACCCCAATTTCGTCGACGCCGTCGTGCTGCTGCTCGACGTCAACGACGACGGTGCGCTCGGGGTCGTCCTCAACCGGCCCAGCGCGCTGCCGGTCTCGGAGGTGCTCGCCGACTGGGGCGACGTCGTCGAGGAGCCGGAGGTCCTCTTCCAGGGCGGACCGGTCTCCGCCGATGGCGCCCTGGCCGTCGCGCTGGCGAGCCCCGGCGGCGAGAGCGCGGTCGGCTTCCGGGTCGTCGTCGACCGGCTCGGCCTGCTCGACCTCGACACGCCGGCCGAGCTGGTGGCCGGCACCGTCGAGCGGCTGCGGATCTTCGCGGGCTATGCGGGCTGGGGCGCCGGCCAGCTGCAGGACGAGATCGAGGAGGGCAGCTGGTACGTCGTCCCGGGCCAGCCCGACGACGCCTTCCGGCTCGACACCCGCGACCTGTGGCGCCAGGTGATGCGCCGCCAGCCGGGCGATCTCGCGTTCCACGCGACGCGGCCCGCCGACCCGGACCTCAACTAGGCCGGACCTCGACGAGGACTGCGCGAGGCGGTCAGTGGTTGCGGCTGGCTGGCGTCTAAACTGGTGCCGTGACCACGATCGGCTTCTCGACAGACACGGACGTCCGGGAGGACCGCCGTACCGTCCCGACCGACGAGGGTGATCACGAGCGCTTCTCGCACTACGTGGAGAAGGACAAGCTCACCGAGGCGATGGTCATGGGCACCCCGGTGGTGGCCCTGTGCGGGAAGGTCTGGGTGCCCAGCAGGGCCCCGGAGAAGTTCCCTGTCTGCCCGGACTGCAAGGAGATCTGGGAAGGCCTGTCCGACGGTCCGTCCGACCCGGGCTCCGGGGAGTGACAGGACCCGATCGGGGAGACGACGCGCTGCCGCTGACGTCTCTCGGTCCGGCCTGGCCGGAGCGCGCCGCCTGGGGTACGGCGACCTCGCTCCGCGCGTGGCAGGCGGCGGCGCTGCGGGACTACCTCGACCGCTCCCCGCGTGACTTCCTCGCCGTGGCGACGCCCGGCGCCGGCAAGACGACGTTCGCGCTCTCGGTGGCGGCCGAGCTGCTGGGCCGCCGGATCGTCGACCGGCTGATCATCGTCGCGCCGACCGAGCACCTCAAGATGCAGTGGGCCGAGGCCGCCGCGAAGGCCGGCCTCCCCATCGACCCGACGTACTCCGCCGGCAGCGGCAAGATCTCCAGCGACTACGTCGGCGTCGCGGTGACCTACGCCGGGGTCGGCGTCAACCCGCTCGCGCTGCGCATCCGCACCGAGCGCTTCAAGACCCTGGTGATCCTCGACGAGATCCACCACGCGGGCGACGCGCTCACCTGGGGTGAGGGCGTCCGCGAGGCGTTCGAGCCGGCCGCCCGTCGCCTGGCATTGACCGGTACGCCGTTCCGCTCCGACGTGAACCCGATCCCGTTCGTGACGTACGCGCCGGCGCCCGAGCACGGAGCGGGCGTTCGCGTCTCCGTCCCCGACTACACCTACGGCTATGCGCAGGCGCTGGCCGACCACGTCGTGCGCCCGGTCCTGTTCCTCGCCTACTCCGGGGAGATGCAGTGGCGCACCCGGGCCGGCGACGAGGTGGCGGCGAGCCTCGGCGAGCCACTCACCAAGGACATGACCGCCCACGCGCTGCGCACCGCGCTGGCCCCCGAGGGCTCGTGGATGCCGGCCGTGCTCCAGGCCGCCGACAAGCGGCTCTCCGAGGTACGACGCCACGTCCCCGACGCCGGCGGCCTGGTGATCGCCACCGACCAGGACTCCGCCCGTGCGTACGCGAAGCTGATCAAGGCGATCTCGGGGGAGTCCGCCACGGTCGTCCTGTCGGACGAGAAGGCGGCCTCCAAGCGGATCGCGGAGTTCAGCGCCGGCGACAGCCGTTGGATGGTCGCGGTCCGGATGGTCTCCGAGGGCGTCGACGTGCCACGGCTGGCCGTCGGTGTCTATGCGACGACCACCTCCACGCCGCTCTTCTTCGCCCAGGCCGTCGGCCGGTTCGTGCGGGCGCGGACCCGCGGCGAGATCGCGTCGGTGTTCCTGCCGTCGGTGCCCAAGCTCCTGGGGTTCGCCTCCGAGCTCGAGCTGCAGCGCGACCACGTCCTCGGACGCAAGGTCAGCAGCGAGGACGACATCTTCGCCGCCGAGGACGACCTGCTGGCGCGCGCCAACGCCGGCGAGACGGCGTCGGCGGAGGAGCAGTCGGTCCCGTTCGAGGCGCTCGGTTCGCAGGCCCGCTTCGACCATGCCCTGTACGACGGTGCGGCGTTCGGGCACGAGGGCGAGATGCACGTCGGCTCCGACGAGGAGATGGACTTCCTCGGCATCCCCGGCCTGCTCGAGCCGTCGCAGATGAAGGAGCTCCTCCAGCAGCGGCAGGCATCGCGGTCCAAGCCGCGCCAGCAGGCGTCGGCGTCCACGCCGGACACGGTGGAGCAGGTGACGACCCATGAGCAGCTCGCGGTGATGCGGCGCGAGCTCAACGGTCTGGTCTCGGCGTGGAACCACCGCACCGGCCAGCCGCACGCGATCACGCACGCCGCGCTCCGCAAGGAGTGCGGGGGACCGGCCGCGGCGATCGCCAACGCCGAGCAGCTGCGCGCCCGGATCGATCGGATCCGGGAATGGGCGGTGCGCAAGAGCTCATAGCGCCGGCGTGAGCCAGGCCACAGGCAAGCCTTGCCTTACTTAGGTTAGGCTAACCACCGTGACGATCACGGTGACGGACGCGAGCGCTCTCGCAGGGCACGACCTGGTGCTGGGCTACCAGCGGACCACGGTCGTCCACGGCGTCTCGGTGCACCTCCGGCCGGGCGCCGTCACGGCGCTCATCGGCCCCAACGGCAGCGGCAAGTCGACCGTGCTGCGTTCCCTCGCCCGGCTCCAGCCCGTCGAGGCCGGCCGGGTCACCCTGGGCGCGGACGACGCCGGTCCGCTCAACGCCAAGGAGTTCGCCCGCCGGGTGACCCTGCTGTCGCAGTCGCGGCCGCACCCGTCCGGCCTGTCGGTGCGCGACGTCGTCGCCTTCGGTCGGCACCCGCACCGCAGCCGGTTCGCGGGGACGACCGACGCCGACCGCCGGGCAATCGACCACGCGCTCGAGGTCACCGGCGTCGCCGGCATGGCCGACCGTTCCGTCGACCAGCTCTCGGGCGGCGAGCTCCAGCGGGTCTGGCTCGCGACCTGCCTCGCGCAGGACACCGGGGTGCTCCTCCTCGACGAGCCGACCAACCATCTCGACCTGCGCTACCAGGTGGAGACCCTCGATCTGGTCCGCGACCTCGCGGACCGCCACCGGACGGCGCTCGGGGTCGTCCTGCACGACCTGAACCACGCCGCCGCGGTGGCGGACCAGGTCGTGCTGCTGCACCAGGGCCGTGTCCACGCCGTCGGCGAGCCCGCCGCCGTCCTGACCGAGGAGAACCTCTCCACGGTCTACGGACTCCCGATCCGCTGTCTGGTCGACCCGGTCACGGGCGCCGTACGGGTCGAGGCCCAGGGCAGGCACCACCAGCGGCGTCGCTGAAGCGCGTCCGCACCCCAACAGTGAGGAACCCATGAAGACACGATCGATCGCGGCTGCCCTGACGGTGCCGCTCGCCCTGCTCCTGGTCGCCTGCGGCACCACCGAGAGCAAGGACGGCGACGATGCTGCGCCGAAGGCGAACGACTCGGCGGACTGCGCGGACGACACCACCGCGACGAGCGAGGGCCCGGTCAGCCTGACCGACTCCTACGGTCGCGAGGTCGAGCTGGAGAAGCCGGCCGAGCGCGTCGCCGTGCTCGAGTGGCAGCAGATCGAGGACGTCCTCACGCTCTGCCTGACGCCCGTCGCGGTGGCCGACGCCGAGGGCTACGCGACCTGGGACACGGCCGAGGCGCTGCCGGAGGGTGTCACCGACGTCGGCACGCGGGGCGAGCCCAACCTCGAGACCCTGTTCGCGGCCAACCCGGACCTGGTGATCGTCGAGGCGTACACGGCCGAGGACGGGATCATCCAGCAGCTCGAGGAGTACGACGTCCCGGTCCTCGCGACCAAGGGCGCCGACGCGGCCGACCCGATCCAGAACATGCTCGACACCTTCGACCTGATCGCCCAGGCGACCGGCCGCGAGGAGCGCGCCGAGCTCGTGGTCGACCAGTTCAGCACCTCCCTCGAGGAGGCCAAGGCCGAGGTCGCCGACGCGGACCTCGCGTCGGAGTCCTTCGTCTACTTCGACGGCTGGATCCAGGGCGGCAACGTCGCGATCCGTCCGTTCGGGCAGGGCTCGCTGATGGGCGAGCTCGGCGAGGAGCTCGGCCTCACCAACGCGTGGACCGGGGAGGTCGATCCGGCCTACGGGCTCGGCCAGACCGACATCGAGGGGATGAGCGAGGTCGGCGACGCCACCTTCTTCTCCACGGGGACGACGGACCCGGCCGGCGACGTCAACGGCGAGCTCGCCAAGAACCGCGTGTGGGCGCAGATCCCGGCCGTGGCCGAGGGCCGTTCGCATCAGTTCCCGGGCGGCATCTGGACGTTCGGCGGGCCGCGCTCCGCCGAGCAGGTCCTCGACGCCTACGTCGACCTGCTGACCCAGTAGCAGCGCGAGCGAGGGATGGTGGTCGAGCAGCGGCTCCCGGGGACCCCGGTGCGGTCCCCGCAGCCCGACGTACGACGGATCGGCCGCGCCGGTGCGATCGGTGCGACCGGCGTGCTGGTGCTGCTCACCACCTCCCTCGTCCTCGTCTCGGCCTGGCACCTGGCCCAGGGCACGTCGACCGTCGGCGCGAGCGACCTGGTCGCGTGGGCGTTCGGCGGCGGCACCTCGGAGGCGGGCGACATCCTGCTCGGCTCCCGGGTGCCGCGCCTGGCTGCCGGTGTCGCGGTCGGGTTCGCGCTCGGCGTCGCCGGTGCCCTCCTCCAGTCGCTGGCCCGCAACGCGCTCGCCTCGCCCGACACCCTCGCGGTGACCGGGGGCGCCTACCTGGCCGTCACCGTCGTCGCCGCCTTCGGCCTCGCCGTCCCGCTGTGGGCGTCGGGCATCACCGCCTTCGTCGGCGGGATCCTGGCGGCCGCCCTGGTGCTCGGCCTCGCGGGCGGCGCCGGCACGTCGACGACCCGCCTGGTGCTGGCCGGCTCGGCCGTCGCGCTCGCGCTCCAGGCGGCCACCTCGACCCTCCTCATCCTGTTCGCCGAGGAGACGACGAGCCTCTTCGCGTGGGGGAGCGGGTCACTGAGCCAGCTCGGGCTCGACGCGTTCGGCCAGGCCGCACCGGTCGTCGTGGTCGCCACCGCGGGTGCGCTGCTCCTCGGGCGGAGGCTCGACCTGCTCGGTCTCGGCGACGACAGCGCGGCCGTGCTCGGCGTGCCGGTGCGCAGCACCCGGGCGATCGGCACCGTGCTCGCCGTGCTGCTGACGGCCGCGAGCGTCACCCTCGCCGGACCGATCGGCTTCGTCGGTCTCTTCGCACCCGTGGTCGTCCGGCTCGCGGGCAGCTGGGTCCCGGCGCTCCACCGCCACGTGGTGCTCATCCCGGCGGCAGGTCTGCTGGGTGCCGTCGTGGTCGTCCTCGCCGACGCGCTGCTGCGCGCCTTCCTCGGGGCCGACGAGGCGATCTCGGTCCCGACCGGCATCACGACCACGCTCGCCGGTGCGCTGGTGATGGTCGTGCTCGCCCGCCGCGGTCGCGACGCGGGCCCTGCGAAGCAGCCGCCCGCCGCCCGGATCGGCGTGCGGAGCCGTCGGCGGTTCGTCGTCGTGCTGACAGGCGCCCTCCTCGCGGCGGCCGGCGTGACGGTCCTCGGGCTGCTCGGTGGGGACACCTGGCTCCGGACGGGTGACGTCGCCCTCTGGCTCCAGCACGAGGGATCGCCGCTGGTGCGGTTCGCCCTCGACGAACGGGCACCGCGGGTCGCGGCGGCCGTGCTCGGCGGAGCAGCGCTGGCCCTCTCGGGGGCACTGGTCCAGGCGACGTGCCGCAACCCGTTGGCCGAGCCGGGCATCCTCGGCATCACCGGAGGTGCCGGCGTCGGAGCGGTGGTGGTCGTGACCGGCAGCGTCACCGCCGCCCCGACGCACAGCTCGGTCCTGGTCGGTGCGGTGATCGGCGCGCTCACCTCGTTCGCCCTCGTCTACGGGCTCGCCTGGCGGCGGGGCCTGGACGCCGACCGGTTGCTGCTCATCGGCATCGGGACCTGGTACGGCGCCGCGGCCCTCACGACGTACCTCCTGGTGCGGTCGAACCCGTGGGACACCCCACGGATCTACACCTGGCTCTCCGGCACGACGTACGGGCGGAGCTGGGAGCAGGTGGTGCCCGTCGCCGTGCTGCTGGTCCTCGCGCTGCCGCTGGCGTGGCTGGTACGCCGCGAGCTCGACCTGCTTGCCTTGGACGAGGACACCCCGCGGCTGGTCGGTGTCGGTCTCGAACGGGTCCGGCTGCTCGTCCTCCTCGTCGCCGCCCTCCTCGCCGCCACGAGCGTCGCGGCGGTGGGCGTCGTCGGCTTCGTCGGGCTGGTCGCTCCACACCTGGCGCGCGGGCTCGTCGGCGGTCGCCACGCCCGCTCTGTCCCCGTCGCCGTCCTCCTGGGCGCCGCGCTGCTCGGTCTGGCCGACCTGGTCGGGCGCAGCGTCATCGCGCCGTCGCAGGTCCCGGCCGGCCTCGTGGTCGCTCTCATCGGTGCGCCGTACTTCGTCCTCCTGCTCGCCCGCTCGCGGGCCTGAACCCGTTCGCGGGCAGCCTCTGAGCCACCTACGGGCCGAGCATCACCCGGTGGGGGGAGCGGCGAGGACCGTGACCGGTAGGTTCACGCCCATGCTGCTTCCTCGTGCTCTCGCCACGATCATCGTCGTCTCGGCTATCGCGCTCTCCTCGTGCGGCGGTGACTCCGAGGACGGCGACAAGGGGATGGCTGACAACGACACCTCCGCCAGCCCCGACCTGACGGACGTCTCCGCGACCGACGACGGCGGCGGTTCCGAGGGCACGAGCCCGAGCTTCGCCGACTGCTCGGCCGTCCCGGGCGCCGAGATGGCGGTCGCTCTCGGCGGCTCGACGGGCACCCAGGAGGTCATCCCGGGCGGGGGCGTGTGCACGTACGCGCTCGACGACCCCCAGCAGCCGTCCACGTCGGTGGAACAGTTCAGCACTGCGGACTTCGCCGACGGTTGGGACGGAGCCAGGGCGAACATCGCCACCACGGCCGTCGGCACCATCGAGGGCACGCCCGTCGAGGTACCCGGCATCGGTGACGGTGCGGTCATCGTGGTGGGCACCGGCGACGGCGCCGTACCTGACGGGATCGGACTGGTGCTCCTGGGGGACACGATCGTGCGCGCCACCATGTACAAGGGCTCAGCGGAGGTCGACGATGCAGAGCTGACGGCCATCACCACCGCCGTGCTCACCTTGATCGCGTCGAAGGCGTAGACCGAGCCGGCGAGCGGCAGCAGCTGGTGCTGTGCGCTCGCGTCTTATCCCTCAGTGCGTGACGCCGGCGGCCGATCTGCGTTGAACCACCGACCTCGGGCGGACGCGAGATTCATGGGGGAACACGGATGGCCGGGCTGTTGCGCGCGCTCGCCTGTACGACGGCGACCGTCGTCGCCGTGTCCGCGCTCGCGGTTCCGACCTCCGGCGCCCAGGACCCCGCCCAGCGCTCCGTCCCGCGCTCCGTCCAGCACTCCGCCCTCGCCGACAGCCCCGACCTCGTCGACCGGATCCGCAGGATCCCGATCGTCGACCGGGTCACGGAGGTCCGGCGCTCCCCGTCAGGGACGCGGTTCTTCCGGATCGAGGCCGCGGTCCCGGTGGACCACGCCGAGCCGGACGGTCCGACGTTCGGCCTGCGGGTCAACCTGCTGCATCGTGGGTTCGCCCGGCCGACCGTCGTGGAGACCTCGGGCTACCGGCTGTGGGACGAGCCCTACCGGTCCGAGGTCACCCGCCTGGTCGACGGCAACCAGCTCGACATCGAGCACCGGTTCTTCTCCCCGTCGCTCCCCGAGGACCCCGACTGGGCGACCCAGCTCACGATCCGCCAGGTCGCCGACGACCATCACCTGGTGATCCAGGCGTTCCGTCACCTGTACGACGGGCGCTGGCTCAGCACCGGTGACTCCAAGGGCGGCATGGCGGCGACCTACCACCGCCGGTGGTACCCCGACGACGTCACCGCGACCATCGCCTACGTCGCGCCCAACGACGTCGTCGACGACGAGGACGCCTACGGGCCGTTCCTCGCCCGGGTCGGCGGCCCCCGGCTCGCCCACTGCCGCGAGCGGCTGGTGGCGCTCCNCGCCGACTGCCGCGAGCGGCTGGTGGCGCTCCAGCGTCGGGTGCTCACCGATCGCGGCTGGTTCCGCCACCGCCTCGGCACCTGGTCGGAGGACAACGGGCTGACCTGGTCCTACGTCGGCAGTCTCGACCGCGGCCTGGAGGCCTCGGTCATCGACTTCTCCTTCGCCTTCTGGCAGTACTGGGGCGACCGCGCCTGCGCCTCGGTCCCGGTCGCGCGCCGGCTCACGAACTCCGAGGTATGGCGCTACCTGGGCCTGGTCAACCCGTGGAGCAACCTCTCCGACCAGCGCCGGTTCTACTCGCTGCCCTACCACTACCAGGCAGCCGCGCAGATCGGCGGACCGAAGCCCTACGAGGCTCCGCTCCGCGACCTGCTGGCCTACCCCGGCGAGGACACCCCGTCGCGGATCCTCCCACCCGGGTTGGAGCCGGCCGCCTTCGACTCCGGCGCGATGCCCGACATCGACAGGTGGGTGCGGACGTCGGCGCGGCGGATGCTCTTCGTCAACGGTGAGCACGACCCGTGGTCTGCCGAGCCGTTCCGCTGCGGCTCGTCCGGGAGCGAACGGTCGTGCCGAACGGTGGTCGCGCCGCGCGCGACCCACGGCGCGCTCATCGAGGACCTGCCGCGCGCTGCCCGCCGGCGCGCCGTCCGCGACATCCGGGCGTGGGCCGGGGTCGGCGGTCACGACCGCACCGAAAGGCACCGGGAGGTGCGGCGCCTGACCGAGCTCGATCGGCGCTACCTCTCGTTCGTCCGTGCCGGCCGGCGCCGTTGATGCGTTTGCCAGACTGACGCCGTGCCCTCCCGTCCCGGTCCCCGCGCACGGCTCGCACCCGCCGCGCTCGCCCTCGTGGTGGGCCTCGTCGTCGTCGCCACTCCGTCACGGCCCGTCGCGGCCGGGTCGACACCGGCAGAGCCGCGGCAGCGAGCGAGCCTCGTCGACCGGATCGAGCGGATCGGCATCGTGGACGAGGTCACCGAGGTGCCGCGGCTCGCCCCGGCCGGTGGGCGCTTCTTCCGGATCTGGTTCCGGCTGCCCGTCGACCACGACCGGCCGCAGGGCCGCACGTTCCGGCTCCGGGCCGCGCTCGTCCACCGCGGCACCGAACGACCGATGGTGGTCGCGACCTCCGGTTACGGGCTGTACCAGTGGCGCTACCCGTACCTCGGCGAGGTGACCCGGATCGTCCAGGGCAACCAGCTCGACCTCGAGCACCGCTTCTTCAAGCCCTCCCGGCCCGCGCGGCCGGACTGGGACCGCCAGCTCACCATCGAGCAGTCGGCGGCCGACCAGCACCGGATCATCACCGCGATGAAGGCCGTCTATGGGCGCCGTTGGCTGTCCACGGGCGCGTCCAAGGGCGGCATGACGATGACCTACCTCCGACGGTTCCACCCCGACGACGTCGCCGGCACCGTCGCCTACGTCGCACCCAACGACGTCGTCGACGGCGAGGACGTCTACGACGACTTCCAGGCCGCGGTCGGTGGCGCGGACCTCGCCGGGTGCCGTGCGGACCTGGTCCAGGTGCAGCGCCGGATCCTCGGCGACCGCGCGTGGTTCCGCGACCGGCTCCGCTCGCGGGTCGAGGGCGACGGGTTCCACCTGCGCCTGGTCGACTCCTTCGACCACGCGCTCGAGGTCGTCGTGGTCGAGCTCTACTTCGCGTTCTGGCAGTACCAGGAGGCGGCGGAGGCGTGCACCTCCGTGCCGTCGGCCTCGGCGACCCGACGACAGGTCTTCGACTGGGTCGACGGGGTGCTGCCGTGGACCTTCGTGACCGACGAGGGCCTGCGGCCCTACGTCCCGTACTACTTCCAGGCGGGCACCCAGCTCGGCTCCCCGCTGCCCTACGAGGACCGGATCGCCGACCTGCTCCGCCACCCCGGCTACGACGTGCCGGCCGCGTTCGTGCCGGACGGCCTGAAGCCGATGGCCTTCGACTCCTCGGTGATGGCCGACATCGACGCATGGGTCCGCGAGGAGGGCTCGCGGATGCTGTTCGTGTACGGCGAGCTCGACCCGTGGAGCGCCGAGACGTTCTCCTGCGGGGAGTCCGGTGCCGACCGGCAGTGTCTGGTCCGCTGGGTGCCCGACGGCAACCACGGTGCCGACCTCTTCGCGCTCCCCGCCGCAGCGCGGCGGGCCGCGGTCGCCCGGGTGCGGGAGTGGGCGGGTCTCAGCACCGACCGGCAGGCGGTCCTCGCCGCCGAGCGCCGCGCCGCGCCGGCGGAGTCCCGCGTCCGCGCGCCCGGGCCGCGGACGGCTGTCCCCGGGCCCTGACACACTTCCCGCATGCCGACCTACGTGGCGTTCCTGCGGGCCATCAACCTCGGACCCAACCGCAAGTTCCCCAAGGGCGACATCGTCACGGCGACCGAGGCCGCCGGCGGCACCGACGTCGAGACCTACATCAACACCGGCAACGTGCGGCTCACCTCGCGGGCGCGGTCGACGGACAAGGTGACCGAGGTGTTGGAGAAGGCCTACCTCGACCAGGCGGGCTTCGCGGTGCCGACGATCGTCCTCACGACCGCTGAGCTCGCCGCCGTCGCGGGCGACGCCGAGGAGGTCACCCGCCCCGACCTGGAGCGGCACTACCTCTACCTGCTCAAGGAGGAGCCAGCCGCGGACCGGGTCGCCGCGCTGCTGGCCAAGGAGGGCGCGACCGACCAGGTCGTCGTCCGTGGTCGCGCGGCCCACGTCCTCCTCGGGCCGGGCTACCAGGCCGGCAACGTCGACCCGTGGGGTGTGGAGAAGGCCCTCGGCGTGGTCGCGACCAACCGCAATCTCAACGTCGTCAGGACACTGGCGCAGAAGTGGTGCTGACGGTCGCCCGGGTCAGCGAGCGCACCGACCGCGACCCCAGCGTGAGCAGCGAGATCGCGGCATAGGCGAGGCCCGCCGCCAGGATCATGTGCTGCACGCCGAAGGCCTCGCCGAGCGGCCCGAACGCGAGCTGCCCGACGGGGATGGCGATGTAGGAGCCCAGCATGTCGTAGGAGTAGACGCGCGAGAGCATGTCGGGCGGGACGTGCTCCTGCATCGCGAGCTCCCAGCCGAGCCCGAAGACCTCGATCCCGGCGCCGCCGACGAACGCCGCGACGAGCAGCACCCACAGCTCGGTGGTGGTGCCGAGCGCGATCATCTGGCCGGCATAGACCGCGCAGCCCAGCATCCCCAGCAGCAGCGGGCGGCGCAGCGGCACCCGGAGGAAGACGATCGAGGTGACCACCAGGCCGGCCGCTCCGGCGCTGAGGATGAGGGCCCAGCCGTGCACGCCGATCTCAGTGTCCTTGGCGTGTGCCGGACCGAGGGTGTTGAAGCCGCCGCTGGCGAGGGCGTTGAGGACGCCGAACGCCAGCACGATCACCCACAGCCACGTCGTACGACGGAAGAAGCCCCAGCCCGTGCGCAGGTCCTTGAGGATGCTGTCGCCGTCGTCGCGTGGAGGCGGGGCAGGCAGCTTGATGGGGAGCAGCAGCAGTGCGGAGAGCAGGTAGGTCGCGCCGTTGATGGCGATCGCCCAGCCGGCACCCACCCCGACGACGAGACCGCCGGCCAGCGCCGGGGCGATCACCAGCGCGCTGTTGCGGAGCAGCCCGTTGAGGGCGTTGGCCGACTGGAGCGCGCCTTCCGGTGCCAGCTGCGGGAGGAGGCCGGCGAGCGCGGGCTGGTTGGCCGCCGCCGCCACCCCGTTGACGGCGCTGAGCGCCGCGAGCTGCCAGATCTCGGCGTTGTCGGTGAGTACCAGGGCCGCGATCGCGAGAGCGGTCACGCTGGCGGTGAGGTTGCTGAGCTGGATGATCAGCGTCCGGCCGAACCGGTCGGCGAGCACGCCGCCGACGAGGAGGAAGGCCACCATCGGGATGCTGTGGGCCGCCAGCACGATGCCGAGGGCGCTGGCCGAGCTGCTGACCTCCAGCACCGCGAAGACCAGGGCGACGCCGCCCATGATGTCGCCGATCAGGTCGACCGCTCGGGACGCGAAGTACCACCGGAAGCGCCGGTCGCGCAGGGGTGCCAGTGCCGTGCCCTTCACCGGCGTGATGCCATCACCGGTGCCGCCGGGTGTCAAACGAATTGAGAGCCGTGCCACCATGGGCGGGTGACGACCGCGAGCCCTGTCGAGGTGGATCCGGGAGTCGACGAGGACCTCACCCCGGACGAGATCTCGCTCACCGCCACTCCCTGGGTGACCGTGGTCTGGAACGACCCGGTCAACCTGATGTCCTACGTCAGCTACGTCTTCCAGAAGTACTTCGGCTACTCGAAGAAGAAGGCGGAGAAGCTGATGCTCCAGGTGCACCAGGACGGCCGGTCGGTCGTCAGCAGCGGCACCCGCGAGGAGATGGAGCGCGACGTCCAGGCGATGCACGAGTACGGCCTGTGGGCCACGCTCACGAAGAGCGAGTGACGGGACACTGACGATGGCGGGATTCGTCCGGCACCGCCGGAGCAAGCGCATCATCGCGACCCTGTCGGCGTTCGAGGCCGACCTGCTGCGGTCGCTGGCCGCCCAGCTCGTCGAGCTCCTCCGCAACGAGGAGGCGGCCCCGACCGAGGCCGCCGACCCGCTGGAGGCCCTCTTCTCCGGCGGCGCGTTCTCCGGGCCGACCACTGAGCCCGAGGACCCGGTGCTGGCGCGGCTCTTTCCCAACGCCTACCGCGACGACGGCGACGCGGCCGCGGAGTTCCGTCGGTTCACCGAGGGATCGTTGCGCGACGGCAAGGCGCGCGCCGCCGGGACGGTCATCGACACCCTCGAGGAGGCCGGGCTGCCGTCCGAGCCGACCGACGAGGACCTGACGATCGACGTCGAGATCGACGTCGTGACCGCGGAGGTCTGGATGCGGACCCTCACCGACCTGCGGCTCGCCCTGGGCACCCGGCTCGAGGTCGAGGAGGGCGACGAGGACTACTGGTACTCGCTGCCGGACGAGGACCCCCGGGGGCAGGCCCACCACATCTACGAGTGGCTCGGCTACCTGCAGGAGACCCTCGTCCAGGCCGTCGCCGGCTGAGGACCAGGCCCGATCAGGGCAGATCAGGGCTTCACGGCGAGCACCGGGCAGGTCGCGTCGAGGATCACCCGCTGCGCGACGCTCCCCAGGAGCAGCTTGCCGACCGGGGACCGGTGGCGGATGCCGACCACGATGAGGTCGGCGGCCTCCTCCTGCGCCGCCGCCAGCACGGCGTCGGCGACGTCAGGCACGACGTCGTGACGGACGGCGACCTCGAGGCCATCGGCCTCCAGGTCGGCCTGCACGGCCGCGATGTCGGCATCGCCGGCATAGCGCGGGTCCACCAGGCTGTCGCCCCGGGTGGCGTTGACGACGACCAGCCGTACGTCGTCCTTGCGGGCCAGGCGGACGGCATGGTCGAGGGCGGCGCGACCGTAGGTGTCCGCGCTGTAGGCGACGACGATGCTCATCGCTCCACCAGCTCCTTCTCCTCAGTTGTGACGGGTGCTGCGGGAGCCGGGCGTCGGAGGCCGTTGACGGCCACCGCGGTCAGCAGCAGCCCGATGACGGAATAGACGACGACGGCCACCGGCTCGCTCCACAGGGTGCTCACGTCGCCACCGGAGATCGCCAGGGCCTCGGTGAGCTGACCCTCCATCTTGGGACCGAGGATGACGCCCACGATGAGCGGCAGCACCGGGATGCCGAACCGGCGCATCGCGAACCCGAGGACGCCGAACAGCAGCAGCAGCGCCAGGTCGAACGCCTGGAAGTTCACGGTGTAGGCGCCGAGGCAGGCGAAGAACAGGATGCCGGCGTACAGCTGCGGACGGGGGATGCGGAGCAGCTTGGCCCAGAGCGGGGCCAGCGGCAGGTTGATCACCAGCAGCAGCGTGTTGGCGATCAGCAGGCTCGCGAGCAGCGCCCACACCAGGTCCGACTCGTTCTCCATGAGCAGCGGACCGGGCTGGATGCCATAGCTGGTCAGAGCCGACAGCATGATCGCCGCGGTCGCGGTGGTCGGCAGCCCGAGCGTCAGCAGCGGGAGCATCGTCCCGGCGGCCGAGGCGTTGTTGGCCGCCTCGGGGCCGGCGACGCCCTCGATGGCGCCCTTGCCGAACTCCTCCGGGTGGTTCGTCAGCCGCTTCTCGGTGACGTAGGAGAGGAACGTCGGCATCTCGGCGCCGCCGGCCGGCAGCGCGCCGAACGGGAAGCCGTACGCGGTGCCGCGCAACCACGGCTTCCACGAGCGCTTCCAGTCCTGCTTGCCCATCCACGGCTGGCCGACGGGGATGATCTCCAGCGGCTTGCGGCGCAGGTGCGCGGCGACCCACAGCGCCTCGCCGACCGCGAAGATCGCGACCGCGACCACCACGACGTCGATGCCGTCGGCCAGCTTGGCGTCACCGAACGTGAGCCGGGCCTGTCCGGTCTGGGTGCCGACCAGTCCGATCGCCAGGCCGAGGAAGAGCGCGATGAAGCCGCGCAGCCGCGAGGAGCCGAGCACGGTGGTGACGGCGATGAACGACAGCAGCATCAGCGCGAAGTACGACGGTGCGCCGAGCTTGACCACGAGGTCGGAGACTCGCGGGGTGAGGACCCAGAGCAGGACGGTGCCGATCGTGCCGGCGATGAACGACCCGATCGCGGCGGTGGCGAGGGCTTGGGCGGCACGGCCTCGCTTGGCCATCTTGTTGCCCTCCAGCGCGGTCACCACCGACGAGGACTCTCCAGGGGTGTTGAGCAGGATCGACGTCGTCGACCCGCCGTACATGCCGCCGTAGTAGACGCCGGCGAACATGATGATCGCGCTGTCCGGGCCGACCGAGTAGGTCACCGGGAGCAGCAGCGCGAGCGCCATGGCCGGGCCGATCCCGGGAAGCACGCCGACGGCGGTGCCGAGGATGACGCCGAGACAGGCGAAGAGCAGGTTGGTGGGGGTCAGGGCTTGCTGGAAGCCCTCGAGCAGCAGGTCCATGTCAGAGGACTCCGTCCAGGATGCCGGCCGGGATCGGCACACCGAGCCCGACGTAGAACGCGTACCAGGAGCCCACCGAGAGGGCGACGCCGACGCCGACGTCGCGCAGCAGCGTGCGGCTCCCGAGGGCGCGGGTCGCGCCGACGAACAGCAGGGCCCCGGTGATCGCCCAGCCCAGGAAGTTGATGAGGGCCAGGTTGGCGACGAGGACCGCGGCGAGCATGGCGACGGTCACGACGTCGGTGCCCTGGGTGAGGTCGATGTCCTCGCCCTCGTCGGACTCGGGCAGGTCGCCGCGGGCGGTGGCGACACCGAGCAGCACGCCGAGCAGCACCAGGACCGCGCCGACGATGTAGGGGACGGCGTAGGGCTGGACCGGCTGGTCGGCGAATCCGTCGTCGAGGCCGAGGGCGTCGAGGAGGACGTAGCCGCCGGCGACGACGAGGAACGCCGCCATGCCGTACTGCGCCTTGTCGACGAGCCGTGGCTCGCCCGGTTCGCGGGTGTGGACGTGCGTGCTCATGAGAGGCCCAGCTCCTTCAGGGTGTCGGCGACGCGGCGGTCCTGCTCCTCGAGGAAGGCCGCGAACTCGTCTCCGGTGGCGAAGCTGTCGATCCAGCCGTTGTCGGCCAGCGCCTCCTGCCACTCGTCGGTCTCGTGCATCTCGGTGAACAGCTCGATCAGGTAGTCGATCTGCTCGTCGCTGATGCCCGGGGGCGCGAGGACCCCGCGCCAGTTGGTGAAGACCAGGTCGACGCCGGCCTCGGTGAGGGTGGGCGCGTCGATGCCCTCGAGCCGCTCCTCGCCGGAGACGGCCAGCACCCGGAGGTCGCCGTTCTCGATCTGGCCGGCGAACTCGCCGAGGCCCGACATGCCGACGTCGATCTTCTCGCCGAGGAGCGCGGCCGTCAGCGGGCCGCCGCCGTCGTAGACGATGTAGTTGACGTCGGTCGGGTCGATGCCGACCTCGGCAGCGAGCTGGTGGGGGAAGAGGTGGTCCGGTCCGCCGGGGGAGGAACCGCCGCCGACGACGACCGACTCGGGGTCGTCCTGCCACGCGGCCACGAGGTCGTCGATCGTGTCGAACGGCGAGTCGGCCGGCACCAGGATGCCCTCCTGCTCCTCGATGAGCCGAGCGATCGGCGTCATCTTCGTCGGCGTCGCGTCGGACCTGTTGGTGTAGACGGCGCCGACGACCCCGAGGCCCATCGTCATCACCAGGTCGTCCGCACCCTCCTCGTTGAGGAGGCGCTGCATGGCGACGGTCCCGCTGGCGCCGGTGACGTTGGTGACCTCGAACCGGCCGGTGAGGTCGTTGTCCTCCAACGCACGGACGGCAGCGCGCCCGGTGAGGTCGTAGCCGCCTCCCGCGCTGTTGGGGATCATCATCCGCAGCCGGCGGTTGCTCGGGTCGTCGGAGTCACGAGTGACCCCGCACCCGCTCGCGACGACCACCAGGGCGACGAAGGCGGCGAGTACGGCGGAGAGCCGACTCCGGTGCATGGGAACCTCCAGTGGTACGGGGCGTGAGCGGCGTCACGCTCGATCCGTGCCAGCATGTCTGCGGGCTGTGGCGGCCGTCACTCTTGCGGACGCAAAGGAGGTTGTGGACGTTGTGGTCGCGCTGACGAACGACTTCCGGTGGCGCCGTGGCGAGCTGACCCTCGCCGGCAAGGTGCTGGTGCTCCAGCTCGCCGTCGTCGCGCTGCTGCTGGTGGCGATCGGGTTCCTCGGCGTCCGTCAGTCCAACGCCGACTTCGCCGACGAGAGCGGCCGCGAGCTGCGCCAGAGCGCGGAGGCCCTCGCCAACGGCCCCGACATCCGCCCCAAGCTCGAGGACGTCCGGAGCGGCGAGACAGCGGCGAGCGACCTGCCGCGCCAGCTCGCCCCGCTGGTCGACGAAGGGGTCACCCTCTACGGCGCGACCGACGTGATGGTCGTGTCACCGGACGGCAAGGTGCTCGGTGCCACCGACCCGAGCCGGGTCGGCGAGGAGGCAGACCTCGGCGAGAGCGACGCGCTGCTGCGCGGCGTCGGCTGGACCGGCGACGTCGACCCCGACGGCGAGCGGGCCGTCGCCCACCACGCGCCGGTCCTCGCCGCGGACGGCACCCTGCTCGGGATCGTCGTGGCCGAGGAGCCCTATCCGTCGGTCGCGGACCAGGTGCGGGACGCGGCGCCGTACCTCGCGCTCTACCTCGGGCTCGGCGCCCTCCTCGGGCTGGTCGGGACCTGGGCGGTGTCCCGGGTCGTACGACGCAGCACCCGCGGGCTGGGGACCACCGAGCTCGCCCACCTCGCCGACCACCGCGAGGCGCTCCTGCACGCGATCCGCGAGGGCGTCGTGGGGGTCGGCACCGACGGCCGGGTGACGGCGATGAACGACGCCGCCCGTGCCACGCTCGGCCTCGAGGACGGCCCCGAACCGCTCGGCCGGCTGGTCGGCGACCTCGGTCTCGACCCGCACGTGGTGGCGCTGCTGACGGGCGAGGGGGCCGACGTGAGCGACGCCGTCGCCCTGGTCGGCGACCGGGTGGTGGTCTTCAACCGCGGCAACGCGTCCGCCGACGGCCGCGGGATCGGCACCGTGACCACGCTCCGCGACCGCACCGAGCTGGTCTCGCTCCAGAGCCAGCTCAGCTCGAACCTGTCGATCACCGACACCCTGCGCGCGCAGACCCACGAGTTCGACAACCGGCTGCACACGATCTCCGGGCTCGTCCAGCTCGGGGAGTACGACGAGGTGGCCGCCCTGGTCGGCACCCTGACCCGGCACCGGGCCGAGGTGGGGGAGCGCGTGTCCGCACGGCTCCTCGACCCGGCGCTCGCCGCCCTGGTCGTCGCCAAGGACGCGGTGGCCCACGAGCGCGGCGTCACCCTCGAGCTCGACCCGGGCTCGCGGCTGCCGGTCCTCGCGCCCGGCGACGTCGCCGACCTCACGACCGTCCTCGGCAACCTGGTCGACAACGCGGTCGACGCCGCGGCCGGCGCCCACGAGCCGCTCGTCGAGCTGTGGGTCCTCGCGGACGGCGGCGACGTCCACGTCCGGGTCCGCGACAACGGCCCAGGGGTGCCCGCGGACCTGCGCGAGGCGATCTTCGTGCGCGGATTCTCGACCAAGCCCGAGGTCCTCGGTGGGCGCGGGATCGGGCTGCCGCTGGTGCGGCTCCTCTGCGCCCAGCGCGGCGGCTCGGTCACCGTCGAGAGCGCCGACACCGGCGGAGCGGAGTTCCTGGCGACCTTCCCGATCACCCCCTCCGTCGGCCAGGATGAGCGATCGTGATCCGGGTCCTCGTCGTCGATGACGACTTCATGGTCGCGCGGATCCACGCCGCCTTCGTCGAGCGCACCGACGGCTTCGAGGTCGCCGGTACCGCGCGGACGGGGGCAGAGGCGCTGGAGATGGTCGGCTCCCTGGCGCCCGACCTGGTGCTGCTCGACGTCCACCTCCCCGATCTGTCGGGGATCGAGGTGCTCGAGCGACTGCGCTCCCGTGCCGACGGGGATGCCCACTCGGTCGCCGTCGTCATGGTGACCGCCGAGCGCGGCGCCGCGGCGGTCCGCGCCGCCCTCCACGGCGGCGCGATGCAGTACCTCGTCAAGCCCTTCGAGTACGACGACCTGGCCGACCGCCTGCGCCAGGTCGCCGCCGCCCTCGCCCGCC
>NZ_JACEFC010000082.1 GCF_014180715.1 Nocardioides stalactiti
AGCGGGTTGTCGACGTCGCTGGCCGCGATGATCGCTACCCCGGCGACCGCTGCGCGTGCTGCTGCCAGGTCGACGCTGCTCACGCGCGCCAGGCCGGCACCTCCGCCCCCCAGGTCGACGTCCGCCGTGGCACCGAGTGCCGCGAGCAGGCCGGCGCCACCGTCGGTCGTGCCGGACCCCCCGAGCCCGACCACGAGGCGCCGCGCGCCGTGGGCGACGGCGGCCGCGACCAGCTGGCCCACGCCCCGGGTGTGGGCGGTCGTCGCGCCCTCGGCGCCGGTGAGGTGGACTCCGCACGCCTGGGCGCTCTCGACGTACGCGGTGTCCCCTACGAGGAGCAGGGTCGCCGGGACCTCGGCGCCGTGCGGGCCCGCGACGGTCGTGACCAGAAGCTCGCCGCCGAGGGTCGCGTGGAGCACGTCGACGAACCCCGGACCGCCGTCGGACATCGGGGCGAGATCGATCTCGTCGTCCGGGGCTTGGCGCCGCCAACCCTCGGCGATGGCCTCTGCGGCCTCGACCGCGCTCAGCGTCCCGGCGAACTTGTCGGGCGCCACGAGAATCCGCATGGGGTCATCATCCCGCGACCGCGAGTCGGCGCCCGCACGGGCGCGGAATAGGATTGCTCCATGACCACCGTCGACCTCCCGCTGCTGCCCCTCGGCCGTGGCACCGACCCGCTCTCCGAGCGAGGCGTGGAGTGCCCCGGCGACCTGCCGGCGGCCTCCGACCCGGACCTCGTGGCGCGTGCCCGCGCCGCCAAGGAGGCGTTGGGCGACAGGGTGTTCGTGCTCGGCCACCACTACCAGCGCGACGAGGTCATCCAGTTCGCCGACGTCACCGGCGACTCCTTCAAGCTCGCCCGCGACGCGGCCGCCCGACCCGAGGCCGAGTTCATCGTCTTCTGCGGCGTGCACTTCATGGCCGAGTCCGCCGACATCCTCACCGGGCCGCACCAGCGCGTCGTCCTGCCCGACCTCGCCGCCGGCTGCTCGATGGCCGACATGGCGCGGATCGCACAGGTCGAGAAGGCGTGGGAGGCGCTGGCCGAGGCCGGCGTCCGCGACCAGGTCGTGCCAGTCACCTACATGAACTCCAGCGCCGCCATCAAGGCGTTCTGCGGACGCAACGGCGGCGTCGTCTGCACGTCGTCCAACGCCGAGGTCGCCCTCGAGTGGGCGTTCGCGCAGAAGGGGCCGGACACCAAGGTCCTGTTCCTGCCTGACCAGCACCTCGGCCGCAACACGGCCGTCCTCGACCTGGGCTACAGCCTCGACGACTGCGTCGTGTGGAACCCGCACAAGCCGGGCGGCGGTCTCACCGCCGAGGAGCTCCGTGACGCGAAGGTGATCCTCTGGAAGGGCCACTGCTCGGTGCACGGCCGCTTCTCTCCCGACGTCATCGACGATCTCCGGGCCAAGATCCCCGACCTCAACGTGATCGTGCACCCGGAGTGCCGGCACGAGGTCGTGCTCAAGGCCGACCACGTCGGCTCGACCGAGCACATCATCAAGACGATCGAGGCGGCGCCGGCCGGCTCGAGCTGGGCGATCGGCACCGAACTCAACCTGGTGCAGCGGTTGGCGAACGCCCACCCGGACAAGAACATCGTCTTCCTCGACCGCAACGTCTGCTACTGCTCGACGATGAACCGCATCGACCTCCCCCACCTGGTGTGGGCCATGGAGTCGCTCGTCGAGGGCGTCGTCGTCAACCAGATCGAGGTCGACCCGCAGACCGAGCAGGAGGCGCTCGTCGCCCTCCAACGGATGCTCGACCTGCCGGGCAAGAGCCACCGCGACTGACGCGCGTCCACCGCGAGAGATGAAGGAATGAGCATGTTCGGCCGAAGCAAGTCCGAGCCCGAGGCAGACTCCACCGTCGTCGAGCCGAAGCCCGGCGGCAAGGGCCGCCCGACGCCGACCCGCAAGGAAGCGGAGGCCGCCGCCAAGGCGCGCGCCCGCGTCCCCCGGACCCGCAAGGAGCAGGCCGCGCGCGCCCGCGAGTTCCGTGCGGAGAACAGCAAGAAGATCCGCGAGGGGATGAAGGCGGGCGACGAGCGCTTCCTGCCGCCCCGCGACCGGGGGCCCGTCCGCCGGTTCATCCGCGACTACGTCGACAGCCGCTTCACCATCGTCGAGCTGCTCATCCCACTGCTCATCCTCAGCATGATCCTCGGCTACTCCGGTCAGCCGGCGCTGGTCTCGGCGAGCACCATCGTGATCCTGGTGACGTTCCTGTTCGTGATCATCGACATGGTGCTGCTGCGCCTCCGGCTGCGCAAGGAGCTCACCCGCCGGTTCCCCGAGGAGCCGACGAAGGGCACGACGTACTACGCCGTCATGCGCTCCCTCCAGATGAAGTTCATGCGGATGCCGAAGAGCAAGGTCAAGATCGGGCAGAGCCTGCCCGATGACTATCGCTGAGCCTCAGCGACCGGGTGACCCTCAGAGCCTGGGCGACTGGGTCAGCGCGGGGTCGCTGGTCACCACCGGCCCGACCACGTCGTCGATGGCGCGCAGCGTCGCCTCGTCGAGGACGACGCCGGCGGCCTTGACGTTCTCGGTGACCTGCTCGGGTCGCGAGGCGCCGATGATGGCGGCGGAGACGTTGTCGTTCTGGAGCACCCAGGCGACGGCGAGCTGGGCCAGGCTGAGGTCGACCGACTCCGCGATCGGCTGGAGCAGCTGGACCCGCTCGAGGACGTCGTCCTCCAACCAGCGCGAGATGAACGTCGCGCCGCCCTTGTCGTCGGTCGCGCGGGAGCCGAGCGGCGGCGCCTGACCCGGACGGTACTTGCCGGTGAGGACGCCCTGCGCGATCGGCGACCACACGATCTGACCGATGCCGAGCTCGCGACTCGTCGGTACGACCTCGGACTCGATGACCCGCCAGAGCATCGAGTACTGCGGCTGGTTGGACACCAACGGCACCCGCAGCTCCTGGGCGAGCGCGTGGGCCGCGCGGATCTCCTCGGCGCGCCACTCGGAGACCCCGATGTAGAGCGCCTTGCCGGAACGGACGACGTCGGCGAACGCCACCATCGTCTCCTCCAACGGGGTGCCGTGGTCGAAGCGGTGCGCCTGGTAGAGGTCCACGTAATCGGTGCCGAGGCGACGCAGCGAGCCGTCGATCGACTCCAGGATGTGCTTGCGGGAGAGGCCCTTGTCGTTGTGAGCACCGGGGCCGGTCGGCCAGAAGACCTTCGTGAAGACCTCGAGGCCCTCGCGCCGCTCCCCCGCCAGCGCCTTCCCGAGCACGGTCTCGGCCGCGGTGTTGGCATAGACGTCGGCGGTGTCGAAGGTCGTGATGCCCTCGTCGAGGGCCTGCCGGACGCACGCGAGCGCGGCGTCCTCCTCGACCTGGGAACCGTGGGTGAGCCAGTTGCCGTAGGCGATGGCCGAGATCTTCAGGCCACTTGCTCCGAGGTTGCGGATCTCCATGGCGACGACCCTAGCGAGGGACCCCAGCGCGAGCCTTGCGAGGATGGGGGCCATGACCACTGCCGACGTCTCCGTCCGAGTGGCCTGGGCCCAGGACGCCCCCGGGATCGCGGGCGTGCAGGCGCGCGCCTGGGCCGAGCGGTACGACGACCTCCCTGCGCTGCTCGCGGAGCGCGGCCTCGACGCGTCCACGCACGCCGAGGCCTGGCACGCGTCCCTGTCGCGGCCACCGGAGGCTCGACACCGGGCCCTCGTCGCCCTCGAGAGGGTCCGAGTGGTCGGCTTCGTCCTCACCGGCCCCGCCACCGACCCCGACGCCGACCCCGCCGTCGACGGCGAGCTGAGCGAGCTGACCGTCGACCCCGCCGAGACCCGCCGGGGCCACGGCTCCCGCCTGCTCCAAGCCGCCGTCGACACCCTCGCCGCCGACGCCTTCACCCGCATCGTCTGCTGGCTCGACACCACCGACGACACCGCCCGGACGTTCCTCACCAGCGCCGGCTGGGCACCTGACGGCGCCACCCGCGAGCTCGCCGACGAGTCCGGCACCGGAACGGTCAAGCAGGTCCGCCTCCACGCCGCGATCGGCTGACCCACCGCTGCTGCACCGTCCGCCGCCTGGGTGACGTCGCCGTCGATGAAACCTCCAGGGCGACCCGGACGTCCCATCCGCATGGGCGTGCGCGAGGTGCTGGCAGTCGCGGTCGCCGGAGCGCTTCTCGGGGCGTGTGGCCAAGCGAGCCCTGAGGCCGGGCGCGATCGATCGGGGATCACGGGACGCGTGCTGCTCGGACCCCGGTGCCCGGTCGAGACGGTGACCGAATCGTGTGACGACGAACCGGCGGTGGGCGTGGAGGTCACCGTCGCCGAGCAGCCGCCCGGCGAGGCCTACGTGACCGGTCGCGTGGTGGCGCGGACGACGACCGACGCTGACGGCGCCTACCGCGTCTCCGTTCCGCCAGGCACGTACGTCGTCACTGCCGAGGCCGGCATGTCGTGCGAGCTCATGGACGCTCGGGTCGAGCCGGACGGCTACTCGACGGTGGAGATTCCCTGCGACACGGGAATCCGCTGAGCGTCCGCGCTACGCCCGTCACAGCCGGGAGGGCGCAGCGGGTCAGCGCTCCAGCAGGAGGTGCCAGGCGGCGCCCACCCGGCAGAACGGCTCGCGATCGCAGAGGGCCAGCTCGAGCTCGACGAGCTCTGCGAAGTACGCCGGGTCGTGCTTGGGTGCGTCGTCGACGAGGAGGTCGTTGACGATGCGGAGGCCGTAGCGCCCGACGACGGCGAGGCCGGCGACCGCGGCCTCGGCGGCAACCTCCTCCGCTGTGACCTTCCGGACCTCGGTCTGGAACGTCTCGACCATGATCTGCTCGGCACGCAGCTCCCTCAGCGCCGCCGACGGGCCGTCGTTGACCAGCGACCGAAGCACCCGCCCGTCCGCGTTGACGTCGACGACCGAGAGCCGCCCGCCCGGCCGCACCCGCGAGGCCAGCGCCACGACGTCGTCAGCACCCGGCTCCCGATAGCGCAGCACGTAGTGGCACAGGACCAGGTCCCACTCCCCCGCGGGCAGGTCGTCGAGCCCACCGACCACGGTCGCGACCTCCACCCCCGCCGCCGCGGCCCGTCGCTGCGCCTCCGTCAGCCAGCGCTCCGACGGATCGACGATCGTCACGTCGTGCCCGGCCGCAGCCAGCGGGAGGGCATCCCTGCCGTCCCCGCCGCCGACGTCGAGCACCCGCAGCCTGTCGCCCAGGTCGGCGGCGTGCCGCCGCAGGACCTCCTCGACCACCGCGTAGCGGACCCGCGCCCAGGGCGTCGCGGTGTAGTCGCGCCAGGCCGCCAGCCGGACGCTGAAGACGTCGCTCACCCGGCCAGTCTGCAAGGTGGGCCCACACTCACGCCGGGCCGCGAAAGGACGAGGAGTGCGCCGGCCCGAGCCCGACGCACTCCTCGCAGGAGAGGTGAAGGTCAGTTGACGTTCACGGCGCTCCACGCGGCGGCCACGGTGGCCCGTTGGGTGCTCGCGGCACCGAACAGGTCGGTGGCCGCGTTGAGGGTCGCGGTGCGCGCGCCGGCGTAGGTCGTCCCGGACGTCATGTAGACCGTCAGCGCGCGGTACCAGATCCGCTCGGCGTCGGTGCGTCCGATGCCGACGATCGTCGAACCGTCGCAGGTCGGCGAACTGTGGGCCTTGCCGCCGATCGTCTTCGCCCCCGAGCCCTCGGCGAGCAGGTAGAAGAAGTGGTTGCCGACGCCCGAGGAGTAGTGCACGTCGACGTTCTTGGTCGTGGTGCTCCAGCAGGACTGCGAGCTGCCGTCGAGCGACGGGTTGTCCATCCGGCGGAATCCCGACTGCGACGCGAGGTCGAACTCCTCACCGATGTAGTAGTCGCCCGGGTCGTTCGGGTTGGCGGCGTAGAACTCGACCATCGTGCCGAAGATGTCGGACGTCGCCTCGTTGAGGCCGCCGGACTCACCGGAGTAGGTGAGGTTGGCGGTGTTCTCCGTGACGCCGTGCGACATCTCGTGTCCGGCCACGTCGAGCGACACCAGCGGGCCGAACTCGACGCCGTCCCCGTCGCCGTACGTCATCTTGGTGCCGTCCCAGAACGCGTTGACGTAGCCGTTGCCGTAGTGCACCCGGTTGTAGGACCCGGCACCGTTGCCGAAGATGCCGTTCCGGTTGTGCACGAGCTTGTAGTAGTCCCAGGTGACGTTGGTGCCGTACTGCGCGTCGACGCCGGCCGACTCACGGCTGCTCGTCGACCCGTTGCCGAAGAAGACGTCCGTGCTGCTGAACGTCGTACCGGGCTTGCAGCCCGAGCCGAACAGCTGGCAGAGCAGGCCGTCGGTCTTGTTGCCGAAGTCGGTCGTGTAGGTACCGCCGCGCGTCGGGTCCTTGAGGAGGTACGACGTCCCGGACGGCGTGACCTGCAGGTCGACGGTGCCGCTGTAGAGCGAGGTGCCCTCGCCGTCGGTGGTCTGGATCCGCTCCTCGCGGCGGATGACACGGCCGTCGTGCGCGTCGACGTAGGTGAGCAGGCGGCTGGGGGTGCCGTCGGCGTAGCGACCGCCGGTCGTGAACTCCCACGCCAGCCGCGGGGTCCCGCCGATCGCGTCGATGACCAGGCGGGGCGCGCCCTCGACCCGCAGCCGGCTGATCGAGCGCGTCGTCCGGTCGGTGACGCCGACCAGTCGCTCGGCCGCGGCCCGGCCGACCGTCGGCCGCACGGCCACCTTCACCGGAGCGGCGAGCGTCTGGCTGGCGCCGTCCCACGTCGCGCCCGGCCCCTGGTGCACGACGATGTCGCCGCCGATGACGGGCAGGCCGCGGACCGTGCGGGTCATCCGCACGTGAGTGCTGCCGTCAGCGTCGCGGACCGTGCTGGTCGGCGTGAACTCCTGACCGCCCGTCGCGCGGGCGACCGCCGGGCGGGCGAGCAGCGCGCTCACGGCCCTGGCCGCCGCGTTGTCGCCGCTGGGCTTGTCGGACGGCGTCGGGGCGCTGGTGGCGCCGGACGGCAGTCCGAGGACGAGACTGGCGACCGTGGCGGTGACAGCGGTGGCTGCCGCCAATCGCGTGCGGGGACGGGACCCGAGATTCGACACTTCTGTGCTCCTTGCGCGAAGGGGGCGCGGCGCGGATGTGCACCGGGCGTGCAGAGTGTCCCGCCGTGGCGCCGGAGCGACCACAGTTCACTTGCCTCAGGTTCCTGCACCGCAAGAAGTCGCAGGTCCAGGTCAGATGACTTACAGGTCGAGGAAGTGCTCGAGCCCGACAGTGAGGCCCGGGTGGGCGGCGATCTGACGCACCCCGGTGAGCACGCCCGGGGTGAAGGAGACCCGGTCGAGGGAGTCGTGGCGGATGGTGAGCGTCTCCCCCACGCCGCCGAGGACGACCTCCTGGTGGGCGACCAGCCCGCGGATCCGCAGGCCGTGGACGTGGATTCCGTCGACGACTGCGCCGCGGGCGCCGTCGAGCGAGGTGGACGTCGCGTCTGGCACGGGGTCGCAGCCGGCCTCGCGGCGCGCGGCCGCGACCAGCTCCGCCGTACGACGCGCGGTGCCGCTGGGCGCGTCGGCCTTGTTGGGGTGGTGGAGCTCGACGATCTCGACCGACTCGTAGAACGGGGCGGCCTTCGCGGCGAACTGCATCATCAGGATGGCCCCGATGGAGAAGTTCGGGGCGATCAGCACCCCGGTCGTGGAGCTGTCGGCCAACAGGCCCGCGAGGGTGTCCAGACGCTCCTGGTCGAAGCCGGTCGTGCCGACGACGGCGTGGATGCCGTTGCGGATGCAGTACGTCAGGTTGTCCATGACGACGTCGGGGTGGGTGAAGTCGACGACGACCTGCGCACCCGAGGTGACAAGGCCTTCGATCGGGTCGCCCTGGTCGACCGCGGCGACGAGAGCGAGGTCGTCAGCGGCCTCGACCGCTGCGCACACCTCGGCGCCGACCTTGCCCCGCGAACCCAGCACACCGACCCGGACCTCACTGCTCTCCACGGCTCCAAACTAGTGCCTCCGGCATCTCGCACCCCTGTCGGTCCCGCGCTTCGACCCGCAGTTCTGGCAGGCTGGACCCATGGCGGTACAGACGATCCCGGCCCGGCTCCGCTGGGCGGTGGACTTCATCGACGTGCAGCCTCAGGACCACGTGCTCGAGATCGGCTGCGGTTCTGGGCAGGCGGCGGACCTCATCTGCCGACGGCTCGAGGGCCGCGGCAAGATGTTCGCGATCGACCGTTCCGAAGCCGGCGTCGACCGGACCAAGCAGCGCTGCGCCGCCCACGTCGAGGCCGGCAGGCTCACGGTCCGTCAGATCGACCTCGCGACGCTGCGGGTCCCCGTCAAGCGCCTGACCAAGGTCTTCGCCTTCGACGTCAACCTGTTCTGGGTCCGTGACTGCAAGGACGAGGTCGCCCTGCTCCACGAGCGGGTGCTCCCCGGCGGCTCGGTCAACCTGTTCTTCGACACCAGCCGTCCCGAACAGGTACCCGAGATCATCACGAAGACCGCCGAGGCGCTCACCGAGGGCGGCTTCCGCGTCTACATCGCGACGAGCGACAAGCCGCCGGTCGTCGGCATCATCGGCCGCCGCTGAGGTTTGCAGGTTCGGCGACCGAACCGTGCGGGTTCGGCGACCGAACCGTGCGGGTTCGGCGACCGAACCGTGCGGGTTCGGCGACCGAACCGTGCGGGTTCGTGGGATCAGGGACCGACGACGGCGAGCAGCTCGGGGCGGCTGAAGACCTCGGCGGCGACGTCCCGGACCTGCTCGAGCGTGACCGCCTCGATGCGGGCCATCACCTCGTCGATGCCGAGGACGTCGGCATAGACCAGCTCGGCCTTGCCGAGGCGCATCATCCGGGAGCCGCTGTCCTCCAGCCCCAGGACGAGGCCGCCGATCAGCTGTCCCTTGCCGCGAGCGAGCTCCTCAGCGGTGATGCCGTGGGCGGCGATCCGCGACAGCTCGACCCGGACCACCTCGAGCACCTCGTCGAGGCGGCTCGGGAGGCACCCGACGGCGACGCCGACCAGTCCGGAGTCGGCGTAGTGGCTGGCGAAGGAGTAGACCGAGTAGGCCAGGCCGCGGTGCTCGCGGACCTCCTGGAAGAGCCGGCTCGACGTGCCGCCGCCGAGCGCGGTGTTGAGCACGCCCAGCGCGAACCGACGGTCGTCGTCGCGCGGGATGCCCTCGGCCGCGAGCACGACGTTGACCTGCTCGAACGGGCGCGCGATCCGGCCCTCGTTCCCGCGGATGCGCGGCCGACGACGGCTCGTGCGCGGACCGACCGGATCCGCGGCACCGTCGAGGAACCCGTGGCGGCCGAAGTACCTACGGACCGCCTTGACCACGTCGGCGTGGTCGACCGCACCGGCGACCGACACGACCATGTTCCCCGGCCGGTAGTGCTTGCGGTAGAACCGCTGGATCTGGGCCCGGGTCATCGCCTCGATCGACTCGGTCGTCCCGGCGATCGGGCGGCCGAGCGGGCCGCTCCCCCACGCCAGGTCGGCGAGCAGGTTCTGGACGACGTCGTCGGGGTCGTCCTCGTGCATCGCGATCTCGTCGAGGATGACGTCGCGCTCGGCGTCGACGTCGTGCGTCTCGAGCAACGAGCCGGTGATCATGTCGCCGAGGACGTCGACGGCCAGCGGCAGGTCCTCACCGAGCACCCGCGCGTGGAAGCACGTGTACTCCTTGGCGGTGAACGCGTTGAACTCGCCGCCGACCGCGTCGAGCGCGATCGAGATGTCGAGGGCCGAGCGCTCGTCGGTGCCCTTGAAGAGCAGGTGCTCGAGGAAGTGCGAGGCGCCGTGGGTGGCGTCGTTCTCGTCACGCGAGCCGACGCCGATCCACACCCCGATGGAGGCAGAACGGGAACCGGCCATCTGCTCGGTGACGATGCGCAGCCCCGACGGCAGGACGGTACGACGGACCTGCGACGTCACCCGACCCTCAACGTCCCGGACGGTCTCGAGGGTGGTGGTCGACGCGCGGCCGGCACTCGGGAGTGGCGACGGCCGGCCAGCGGTGCGCTGGCCGGCCGNGAGCTTCTGGCCGACCGCGACGACGTCCTCGACGTTCTCGACCCGCTTGCCGCCGGCGAGGTCACGCAGCTTGCTGATGTGCAGCAGGCCGTCCTTGCCGGGCATGAGCGAGACGAACGCACCGAAGTTGGTCGTCTTGACGACGGTGCCGAGGTAGCGCTCGCCGACCTCGGGCATCGTCGGGTTGGCGATCGCGTTGACCGCGGCCTTGGCGGCCTCGGCCGCCTCGCCGTTGGTCGCACCGATGTAGACCGTGCCGTCGTCCTCGATGGACAGCGTCGCGCCCGTGTCGTCCTGGATCTGGTTGATGACCTTGCCCTTGGGCCCGATGACCTCGCCGATCTTGTCGACGGGCACCCGGATCGTGATGATCCGCGGGGCGTGGACCGACATCTCCTCGGGAGCGTCGATGGCCTCGTTCATGACCTCGAGGATCGCCGTACGGGCGTCCTTGGCCTGGTTGAGCGCGGCCGCGAGGACCTCGGCCGGGATGCCGTCCAGCTTGGTGTCGAGCTGGAGGGCGGTCACGAACTGGCTGGTGCCGGCGACCTTGAAGTCCATGTCACCGAACGCGTCCTCGGCGCCGAGGATGTCGGTCAGCGCGACGTACTGCGTCTCGCCGTCGACCTCGCCGGAGATGAGGCCCATCGCGATGCCGGCGACGGCGGCCTTGAGGGGCACACCCGCCTGCAGCAGCGACAGGGTCGAGGCGCAGACCGAGCCCATCGAGGTCGAGCCGTTGGAGCCCATGGCCTCGGAGAGCTGACGGATCGCGTAGGGGAACTCCTCGCGCGACGGGAGCACGGGCAGCAGCGCGCGGCGAGCCAGCGCACCGTGACCGACCTCGCGACGCTTCGGCGAACCGACGCGGCCGGTCTCACCGGTGGAGAACGGCGGGAAGACGTACTTGTGCATGTAGCGGCGGTGCTTCTCCGGGGAGAGCGTGTCCAGCTGCTGCTCCATCTTCAGCATGTCCAGCGTGGTGACACCCAGGATCTGGGTCTCGCCGCGCTCGAACAGCGCCGAGCCGTGGACGCGGGGCAGGACCCCGACCTCGGCGTGCAGCGGCCGGATGTCGGCCAGACCGCGGCCGTCGATGCGGACCTTGTCCCGCAGGACCTGCGTGCGGATGGCCTGCTTGGTGACGGCCTTGTAGGCGGCACCGATCTCCTTCTCGCGGCCGGCGAACTGCTCGCCGATCTGCTCGAGGAGGCCGTCCTTGATCCGGTCGCCCTCCTCCTCGCGCTCCTGCTTGGACAGGACGCGCTCGCGGGAGCCGCCGACGCTGTAGAGGTCGCGGACGGCGGTGCCGACAGCGGCCTCGACGGCCTCGAGGACGTCGTCCTCGAAGTCGAGGAAGATCGGGAACTCCTGGACCGGCTTCGCGGCAGCCTTGGCCAGCTCGGCCTGGGCCTCGACCAGCTGCTTGATGAAGGGCTTCGACGCGTCGAGACCGCCGGCGACGACCTCCTCGGTCGGCGCCTGGACGCCCTCCTGGACCTTCGTCCAGGTCGACTCGGTGGCCTCCGCCTCGACCATCATGATCGCGACGTCACCGGAGTCGGTGACCCGTCCGGCGACGACCATGTCGAAGACCGCGTCCTCGAGCTGGCTGTGGCTCGGGAAGGCGACCCACTGGCCCTCGATGAGGGCGACGCGAACGGCGCCGACCGGGCCGGAGAACGGCAGGCCGGACAGCTGGGTCGACATCGACGCGGCGTTGATCGCCAGCACGTCGTAGGGGGCGTCCGGGTTGAGCGCAAGGACAGTGATCACGACCTGGACCTCGTTGCGCAGACCCTTCTTGAAGGTCGGGCGCAGCGGGCGGTCGATGAGACGGCAGGTGAGGATCGCGTCCTCGCCCGGGCGACCCTCGGAACGGAAGAAGGAGCCGGGGATCTGGCCCGCGGCGTACATCCGCTCCTCGACGTCGATCGTCAGGGGGAAGAAGTCGAAGTGGTCCTTGGGGTGCTTGCCGGCCGTGGTGGCCGACAGGAGCATCGTGTCGTCGTCGAGGTAGGCGGTCACCGAACCGGCGGCCTGGCGGGCGAGGAGCCCCGTCTCGAACTTGACGGTACGGGTGCCGAACTTGCCGTTGTCGATAACGGTCTCTACGGCGGAGATGACGGGTTCAGTCAAGATGTTCTCTTATTCGTACGGCGCGGAGCACGCTGCCCCGCAGTCATTTGGACTAGTTGTCACAGATCACAGTAGCGATGCTGTGAGGAAATGCAGAAAGGGCGACCACTGGGGTCGCCCTCTCACACTATCTCCGTCGCCCGGCGCGTGCGGCTGCAAGGCGCGGGCCCGCAACGCCGCAGACGCTCCGCCGAGCGGCGGAGATCAGCGACGCAGGCCGAGGCGCTCGACGATGGAGCGGTAGCGCTCGATCTCGGTCTTCTTGAGGTAGTTGAGCAGGCGACGGCGCTGACCCACGAGGAGCAGCAGGCCGCGGCGGCTGTGGTGGTCGTGCTTGTGCTGCTTGAGGTGCTCGGTCAGGTGGCTGATCCGGTGGCTGAGCAGCGCGATCTGCACCTCCGGCGAACCGGTGTCGCCCTCGGTCGTGGCGTACTCGGCGATGATCTTCTTCTTGGTCTCCGCGTCGGTACCAATAGCCATGCTGGTGGGGTCCTTCCGGTTCGTTGCGCGGCGCGCCCGGGCAGGTCCACCGGGGCACTCTTGATCCGCGGCCGTCAGACGGCAACCGCACAAGATTAACAGCGGCCTCCAGCAGCACCCAATCGTCGTCGGACCGTGCCACGATGGCGGGATGGCCCAGCGACAGTCCAGCCAGACGATCGGCGTGTGCAACCTGTGCGAGGCGATGTGCGGCCTCCTGCTGACCGTCGAGGACGGCCGGGTCACCTCGGCGCGCGGCAACCCCGACGACCCGCTCTCGCGCGGCCACATCTGCCCCAAGGGGGTGGCGATCGGCGACATCCACGCCGACCCCGACCGGCTGCGTCGACCGGTACGACGCGACCGCGCGACCGGCGCGTGGAACGAGATCGGCTGGGACGAGGCGCTCGACCTGGTGGCCGAGCGGCTCGCCGCGGTGACCGACACGCATGGTCGCGCCGCGCTCGGGATCTATCTCGGCAACCCCAACGTCCACAGCCTGGGCTCGATGACCCACGGGACGGCGCTGGTCAAGGCGCTCCACACGCCCAACACGTTCAGCGCGACCTCGGTGGATCAGCTCCCCCACCAGTTGATGGCGCACCTCATGTTCGGGCACCAGCTGATGCTGCCGGTCCCGGACATCGACCGGACGTCGTACTTCCTGGTGTTCGGCGCGAACCCGATGGCCTCCAACGGCTCCTTGATGACGGTCCCGGACTTCCCGGGACGGTTGCGTGAGCTGAAGGCCCGCGGCGGGCGGATGGTCGTCCTCGACCCGCGCCGCACCGAGACCGCGAAGGTCGCCTCCGAGCACCACTTCCTGCGGCCCGGGTCCGACGCGTGGGTGCTGCTGGCGATGGTCCGCCAGCTCTTCGTCGACGGCGCGGCGGCGGCGCCGTCGTACGCCCGCGGAGTCGCGGCGGTCGAGGAGGCGGTCGCACCCTTCACTCCCGAGCTCGCCGAGCAGCACAGCGGGATCCCGGCGGCGGAGGTCGTCCGGATGGTCCGCGAGCTCGCGGCGGCGGACGGCGGTGTCGCCTACGGCCGGATCGGGGTCTCGACCCACGAGTTCGGCTCGATCTGCCAGTGGGCGATCAACCTCCTCAACCTCCTCACCGGCAACCTCGATCGCGAGGGCGGGGCCATGCTCACCTCCCCCGCGATCGACATCGTCGGGACCGGCCTGATCGGCCGGGGTGGCCACGGTCGCCGTACGTCGCGGGTGCGCGGCCTGCCGGAGACGTCGAGCGAGCTCCCCGTGGCGGCGTTGCGCGAGGAGATCGAGACGCCCGGGGAGGGCCAGATCCGGGCGATGCTGACGCTGTCCGGCAACCCGGTCCTCTCGACGCCGGACGGCGCGCGCCTCGACACGGCGCTCGCCGGGCTCGAGTTCATGGCCGCCGTCGACATCTACATCAACGAGACGACCCGTCACGCCGACGTGATCCTGCCGCCGACGACCGCTCTCGAGCGCGACCACTACGACCTGGTCTTCCACGCCCTTGCCGTGCGCAACACCAGCCGCTTCACCCCGGCGATCTTCCCCAAGGACCGCGACGCCCGGCACGACTGGCAGATCTATCGCGACCTCGCGCTGCGGACGACAGCCCGCCGGAGCAAGAAGCTCTCGCTGGCCGACCGCGCCAAGCTGTGGGCGCGGATGTCGATCAGCCCGACCAGGCTGGTCCAGGTCCTCCTCGCCCGTGGCGAGTCCGGCGTGACGATCTCCCGTCTCCGCAAGCACCCGGAGGGCATCGACCTCGGCCCGCTCCGTGCCGGTCAGCTGCCCGGCCGGCTCCAGACCCCCGACAAGGTGGTCGACCTGGCGCCCGCGTTGGCCGTCGACGATCTCACCCGCCTGGCGGCCGTCGTGCCGCCGCCCAGCGACGAGCTGCTCCTCATCGGCCGGCGGCACCAGCGCGACTGCAACTCCTGGATGCACAACAGCGAGCGGCTCACCAAGGGCCGCCCCCGTCACCAGCTGCTCATGAACCCCGCCGACCTCGCCGCACGAGGGCTGGCCGACGGCGCCCTGGTGACCGTGACGTCACGGGTCGGCACGGTGAAGGTCGACGTGCTCGCGACCGATGATGTGATGCCCGGCGTCGTCTCCCTCCCCCACGGCTACGGCCACGGCCGCGACGGGGTGCGTCTCGGGGTGGCCGACCAGGTCCCCGGCGTCTCCATCAACGACCTGACCGACCCCGAGCGCCTCGACGTCTCCGGCAACGCCGCGCTGAGCGGGGTGCCCGTCACCGTCGAGTAGGCGGACGAGGTCAGGCCACCTGGACCGGGTGCCGGACGACGGCGTCGAAGAAGTAGCCGTTGGGGTTGACCGCGGCGACGTCGGGCTGGGTCCGTCCCCACGCGTCGGTCGCCCGGGCCTGCAGCACGTAGGCACCCGGCGCCGGGTCGCGCCAGGGGAAGGTCCACTGGCTCCAGCCGTGGCCCGGTCGACCGCCGGCGGGCGCGGGGTGGACGCGGGCATCGCTCCAGGTGGAGCCCCCGTCGACGCTCACCTCGACCCGGCTGATCGGACCCGCGCCCGACCACGAGCGTCCCGTGAGGTCGACCTTGCGACCGGCGGGAACCCGCGCGTCCCACGGCAGCTCCCAGGCGGACCGGACCGGGTTGACGGTGAGAGGTCCGTCGATGTTGTACCAGCGGGTGTTCCACGGCGAGGTCAGCTCGGTCCGCGACACCTCGAGCGACCCGAGCCACTTGATGCTGGCGATCCCGATCCAGCCCGGCAGGACCAGGCGGAGCGGCGCTCCGTGGTCGGGGAGGAGCGGTTCCCCGTTCACACCCCAGGCCAGCAGCGCGTCGTCGAGCGCCTTGGCGACCGGGAACGGGCGACGGACCGGACCGTGGTTCACGCCCTTGTCGACGTAGTCCGGATCGAGACCGACGCCTTGGACGCAGACCGCGTCCGGGCGGATCCCTGCCCACTCCAGCACGTCGCGGAGGCGGACGCCCTGCCAGGCCACCGTCCCCACCGCGCCGAGGCGCCAGCCGGTACCCGAGACCGTCTGGCCCTGCTGGGAGGAGAAGTAGCTGCGACCGTTGCCGGTGCACTCGTGGACCGAGACCACCTCGACGTCGCGGAACCGGCGTCGCAGGTCGGCGACGGTGAGGGTGGCGCCTGCGGGATCAGCCAGGCCGTCGCCGTGGACGCGGAGCGCATGGTCGGCGGGGTCGATCACCGGTGTGCGGGTGTGGTTGCGGACGAAGAGCCGCCCTTGCGGCGTGAGGTAGCGCCGCGGGTCCACCGACTCCCACCGCATCTCGGCGTTGGTGCCGAAGTCGGTGAAGAGCGCCGGCGGCACCGGCTTGAGGATGTTCGGGGCGCCCGCCACCGCGGGCTGAGCCAGCCGGGCGAGGGCCGCGGCAGCCGCACCGGCCGCCGGGAACGTGAGGACCGATCGTCGTCGGAGTCGCGCACTCTCCATTTTTCNTTTTCGAGAGTAACACGATCAACTTAATAGTCTATTGATCCTCTTCGGGCGCCGCGAGCATCCGATAGATCACGCGCATGCTCACGGCGCGGGCCAGCTCGTCCATGATCACCGTGAAGAACTGCTTGCGATAGAGCTCGTCGGTGATGGCGACCACGGTGAAGTAGAGGCCCGAGAAGCCGGCCAGGAAGAGCGCGACGTGGAGCAGCTCGTAGCTGACCACGTCCGGCCCCGGCGGGTACGACGGGTGGCCGTCGCCGACCCACGAGGTGATGACCGACGGCTCGATCGCCAGCGCGCCGAACCCGAGGAAGAAGAGGAAGACCGCCACCACCAGGAGGAACACCTGGACGGCCTGTGCGATCACGAGCACCAGAACCAGGTTGACCATCTGGAGGCCGGTCACCTGCGCCTGGTCGGGCAGGTCGACGTCTGCGGCGACGATCCGCCGCGCAGCCGCCTCGAGCGGGCTGTTGGCGGTCGCGGACAGCACCTCCTCGTGCTGCACGCGGTCGTCGAACTCGTCGAGCTCCTGGGCCATCCGGGGCAGCATGAAGCCGGCTGCGACCGCGGCGAAGCAGAGGACCGCCGCCCAGAGCTTGCCGCCGTGGAGGGCGGACGCCACCTGCCAGACCTCGGTGTTGATGAAGAGGAAGGTGATGAAGAGCATCAGGATCGGCAGGGCCCGCGTGGCGAGCGGCAGCAGCAGCCCCAGGCTGCTCAGGGCCCGGCGCAGGGCCCAGCGGGCGATCGGGGTGGTGTGCAGCGCGACCAGGCTGTAGCCGACCACGGCGAGCGCCGCCGCGGAGATGCCGGCGACGACGTCGTACGACGGCTCGGGGGTGGCCCGCACCGCGATCCCCGTGCCGACGCCGACCGCGACCGCGAGCACGCCCACGACGACGATCGGGAGCCGGGCGAGCCGGCCCCCGACGTCGGCCCGGATCTCGTCGACGAACCAGGGCAGCCCGTGGTGGGCGAACCAGGCCTCGGCCGCCGCACGCTCGTCTGCCGACGTGGGCTGGGAGCTCATGCCCCGAGGATCTCGCGAGTTCGCTCCACGTCGTCGGCGATCGCGACAAGAAGCGCGTCGATCCCGTCGAAGCGCACCATGCCGCGGATCCGGTCGACGAACACCACCTCGACCTCGACGCCGTACAGGTCGAGGTCGGTGCGGTCGAGCACGTAGGCCTCGACCCGACGGTCGCGCTGCCCGTCGAAGGTCGGGTTGGTGCCGACGCTGATCGCAACGGGGTGCATCGTGCCGCCGTCGGCCCCGTCGAGGCGGCGCATCCAGCCCGCGTAGACCCCGTCGGCGGGCGCCGCGGCGCCCGCCACCACCGGGACGTTGGCCGTCGGGAAGCCGAGCTCACGGCCGCGCTGGTCGCCCTTGATCACCGCGCCGCGGGTGACGAACGGGCGCCCCAGGGCCTCGGCGGCACCGGCGACGTCACCAGCGGCGAGGCAGGTCCGGACATAGGTCGAGGACCACACCTGCGGTCCGCCGTCGAGCTCGACGGCCTCGACGGAGAAGTCCTGGGTGCGACCGGCGTCGCCGAGCGTGTGGACGTCGCCCGCCGCGCGGTTGCCGAAACGGAAGTTCGCGCCCACCACGACCGCCTTGGCGTGCAGGCTCGCCACCAGGATCCGGTCGATGAACTCCTGCGGCGTCCACGCCGCGATCTCGCGGGAGAACGGCACCACCAGGACGGCGTCGACGCCCGCCTCGCCGAGCAGCCGCAGCCGCTCGTCGATGGTCGTCAGGGTCGGGGGCGCGTGCTCCGGCCGGAGCACCGCGATCGGGTGCGGGTCGAAGGTGACGGCGACGACCGTCGCGACGTCGACCTCGCCGGCGACCTCCCGGGCCCGCTGCACGACGTGCTGGTGGCCCAGGTGCATGCCGTCGAAGTTGCCGATGGTGACGACGCTCCGCGACGCCGCCAGCGCGTCGTCGGGGACCTCCGAGAGCTCTCGCCACACCTGCACAGCCGTCACCCTACTGACCGTCGCCGCTCATCCGACGAAGACCACCGCGGGACGGGCGCGACCGCCCTCGGGGCGGTAGAGCGCGAGGAACTCGCCGTCGGGCCCGAACACCGCCGTCAGGTCGACGAGATCCAGGGCGAGCGGCCGGCCGTAGCGGACGTCCTGGGCCTGCTCCGTCGTCAGGTCGTAGGACGGGAACGCGGCGCGCGCGGCGACCGCGATCGGCATCAGGGCGAGCTCGTCGCCGTGCTGGTCGAGGGTGCGGGCGACGTCGAGACCGTAGGGGCCGACGGCGGTCCGGCGCAGCGCGGTCAGGTGCCCGCCGACACCCAGGTCGGCGCCGACGTCGCGGGCGATCGCACGGACGTAGGTGCCGCTCGAGCACCGCAGGGAGACCTCGACGTCGAGGTGCTCCCCGGCGGTTCGCACCCGGTGGACGTCGAGCGCGTGGACGGTGACGGGGCGCGCCTGGAGCGCGACCTCCTCACCCTCGCGGACCCGCTGGTAGGACCGCTTGCCGTCGACCTTGATCGCCGAGACCGCGGTCGGGACCTGCTCGATGTCCCCGACGTAGCGCGCGAGCGCGTCGCGGACCTCCTGCTCGGTGACCTCGGCGGCCGAGGCGGTCGCCACGACGTCACCCTCGGCGTCGTCGGTGACGGTCGACACGCCGAGCCGGATGGTGGCGTCGTAGGCCTTCTCGGTGAGCATCAGGTGACCGAGCAGGCGGGTCGCCCGTCCGGTGCCGAGCACCAGCACGCCGGTCGCCATCGGGTCGAGCGTGCCGGCGTGGCCGACCTTGCGCGTCCCCGCCAGCCGGCGCACCCGGGCGACCACGTCGTGGCTGGTGAGGCCACCGGGCTTGTCGACGACGACCAGCCCGTTGGGCTCGGTCACTCTTCGGCGTCGTCCGCGTCGTCGTCCTCGACGATCTCGCGGGGCTTCTTGTACGGGTCGGCTTCGCCGGCCGGCCGCGCACCCTCTCGTGCGGCCGCGACGGCGGCGTCGGCCTCGCGGGCCTTCGCCAGCACCTCGTCGAGGTGGCGCGCCCCCTCGGGGAGAACGTCGGGCGCGAAGGCGAGCGTGGGGACGAGCCGCATCCCGAGCTGGCGGCCGACCTCCGCGCGCAGCACGCCCTTGGCGGACTCCAGCGCCACGGCCGTCGCGGTCTGCTCGTCCTCGGTGCCGAGGACGGTGTAGTAGACGGTGGCGTGCTGGCTGTCGCCACTGAGCCGGACGTCGGTGACGGTGATGAAACCGAGCCGGGGGTCCTTGATCCGCAGCTCGAGCATCTCGGCCACGATCACCTGGATCCGGTCCGCGATCTTGCGCACGCGCGGGTTGGTCATGACCTGTTCCTATCAGTCAGACGGCTGCGCCGCCCGTCCCGCGTGGTGCGGGACGGGCGGCGGAGCAGGGGGCGATCAGCCCCGGGGGATTTCCTTCATCTCGAAGGCCTCGACGATGTCGCCTTCCTTGATGTCCTGGAAGTTGCGGAGCACGAGACCGCACTCGAACCCTTCCCGGACCTCCGACGCGTCGTCCTTCTCCCGCTTGAGCGAGGCCAGGTCGAGGTTGTCGGCGACGACGGCGCCGTCACGGAGCACGCGCACCTTGGCGTTGCGTCGCAGGACGCCGCCGATGACCATGCAGCCTGCGATGTTGCCGATCTTGGACGAGCGGAAGATCGCACGGATCTCCGCCTGACCAAGGGTCGACTCCTCGTACTCCGGCTTGAGCATGCCCTTGAGAGCAGCCTCGATCTCCTCGATGGCCTGGTAGATGACCGAGTAGTACTTGATCTCCACGCCCTCGCGGTCGGCGAGCTCGGCAGCCTTGCCCTGGGCCCGGACGTTGAAGCCGATGATGATCGCGTCGGACGCGGCCGCCAGGTTGACGTTGGCCTCGGTGATCGCACCGACGCCGCGGTCGATGACCCGCAGGGCCACCTCGTCGCCGACCTCGAGCGCCGCAAGGGCGTCCTCGAGGGCCTCGACGGAACCGGACACGTCGCCCTTGAGGATGAGGTTGAGCTCCTGGCTCTCGCCCTTCTCCATGGAGGCCATGAAGTCCTCGAGCGTACGACGCACGCGACGCTTGGCCTGCAGGGCGGCACGCTCGCGCGCCTCCCGCTTCTCGGCGATCTGACGGGCCATCCGGTCGTCCTCGACCACGATGAAGTTCTGGCCCGCACCGGGGACAGCCGACAGACCGAGCACCATCGCCGGGCGACCGGGGTCGGCCTCGGTCAGCTCGTCACCGTGCTCGTCGAGCATCGCTCGCACCCGGCCGTAGGCCGGACCGGCGACGATCGAGTCACCGACGCGCAGCGTGCCGCGCTGGACCAGGATCGTGGCGACCGGGCCGCGACCGCGGTCCAGGTGCGCCTCGACCACGAGGCCCTGGGCGTCCTGGGTCGGGTTGGCCCGCAGGTCCAGGGACGCGTCCGCGGTGAGCACGACCGCCTCGAGCAGCTTGTCGAGGTTGAGCCCCGCCTTGGCGGAGACGTCGACGAACATCGCCTCGCCGCCGTACTCCTCGGGGACCAGGCCGTACTCGGTCAGCTGGCCACGGACCTTGGTCGGGTCCGCCTCCGGCTTGTCGATCTTGTTGACCGCGACCACGATCGGCACGCCGGCCGCCTTGGCGTGGTTGAGCGCCTCGACCGTCTGCGGCATGACGCCGTCGTCGGCCGCGACCACGAGGATCGCGATGTCGGAGGACTGCGAACCACGCGCACGCATGGCGGTGAACGCCTCGTGACCCGGGGTGTCGATGAAGCTGATCCGACGGTCGATCCCGTCGACGGTCGTGTGCACCTGGTAGGCGCCGATGTGCTGGGTGATGCCACCCGCCTCACCGGCGACGACGTTGGCGCCGCGCAGCGCGTCGAGGAGCTTGGTCTTTCCGTGGTCGACGTGACCCATGACGGTCACGACCGGCGGCCGGATGACCAGGTCGTCCTCGTCGCCCTCGTCCGCACCGAACTCCAGGTCGAACGACTCGAGCAGCTCGCGGTCCTCGTCCTCCGGGGAGACGACCTCGACGACGTAGTTGAGCTCCTCACCGAGCAGCTCGAGGGTCTCGTCGCCCACGGACTGGGTCGCGGTGACCATCTCGCCGAGGTGGAAGAGCATCTGCACGAGCGAGGCCGCGTCGAGCCCGATCTTCTCCGCGAAGTCGGTCAGCGAGGAGCCACGCGACAGGCGAACGGTCTCGCCGTTGCCCTTGCGGACCCGCATGCCGCCCAGCGTCGGGGCCTCCATGGCCTCGAACTCCTGGCGACGCGCCCGCTTCGACTTGCGACCACGACGGGCCGGACCGCCGGGGCGACCGAAGGCACCCTGGGTCTGACCACGCTGACCGGGACGGTTGCCGCCACCGGGACGGCCACCGCCGGCGGGGCCGAAGCCACCGCCGCCACCCGGGCCACCACGGCCCGGAGCACCGGCACCGGCGCCGGGGCCACCGCGACCGGGAGCACCGGGACGACCCGGGGCACCGCCACGGGCAC
>NZ_JACEFC010000083.1 GCF_014180715.1 Nocardioides stalactiti
CCGGGTGCGCAACAACCTCGGCTCGCGGCACGTCGAGGCCGGCCGGTTCCGGCAGGCGCTCGACGAGCTGGACCACGCGGTCGCCGTCAGCGAGGACCACCCGGTCGGCCTGGCGAGCGCGATGGTGAGCGTCAACCGGGCCGAGGCGCTGCTGGGCCTGGGCCGGCTCGAGGAGGCCGTCGGCGAGATCGCGATCGCGACCGACCAGTTCCGCAAGGCGGAGGCCGGCCACCTGCTGGCCTTCGCGCTGCTCCTCGAGGCCGACGCCCACCGGGTGCGGGGCAACGCGACCCGGGCGCACGCGAAGTACCGCGAGGCCGTCGAGCGGTCGGAGGCGGCCGGCAACGCCCAGGTCCTCGGCCCGGCGCTCGCCGGGTTGGCCGAGACCACCATCGCCGACGACCCGGCGGCGTCGCACGCCTGGGCGAAGCGCGCGTTGGACCAGCCGCACACCGTCGGCGACGTCATCGCGCTGCGGGCAGCGGGGTGGATCGCGCTCGGCCAGGGCGACCTCGAGGCGGCGGAGATGTGGGCCGCCCGCGCGCTCTCCGAAGCGGGACGGCGCGACCAGCTCGCCGAGCTCGCCGACGCGCTCGAGCTCCGGGCGCTCACCCGCTGGTCGGCGACCGGCGACCCGCACGACGCGCTCGGCCAGCTCGCCGAGGCGGCCGACGCCTGGCGCGAGGTCGGCAGCGCGATCCGCAGCGCGGTGAACCGGATCATCACCGCCCGCCTGACCCGCGACCGCGGCGCCGAGGACGCCGGCCGCAAGGCGCTGACGGCGCTCGGCGTCCGAGCCGATGCCGACCGGATCGCCGGTCCGCTGCACGTGCTCGGGACCGCGGCGGCGCCGGAGGTGGCGATCCGCACGTTCGGGACCTTCGCGGTCTCGGTCGGCGGCGTGGTGGTCCCGGCGTCCGAGTGGCCCTCCCGCAAGAGCCGGCAGCTGGTGCAGGTCCTCGCCGGACGTCGCGGTCGGGCGATGTCCCGGTCCGCGATCGCCGAGCTGCTGTGGCCCGGGGTCCGCGACACCTCCGGCCGGCTGTCCGTCGCCCTGTCGACGGCGCGGGCGGTCCTCGACCCCGAACGTCGGCACGACGCCGACCGGTACCTGTCCTCCGACCGCAGCAACGCCCGCCTCGACCCCGCCACCGTCAGCATCGACATCGTGGAGTTCGAACAGCTCGCCCGGGCGGCGCTCGAGGCCAACCGGAACGGCTCGGCGGACGCCGTACCGCTGCTCGAGGCCGCCGCACTGCTCCACCCCGCGCCGTTCCTGGCCGACGACGCGAGCGACGACTGGGCCGAGGAGGTCCGCGACGACCTGCTCCGCCTGGCGGCCGAGGTCAAGCGCACCCTGGCCGCCCGCCTGGTGGCCGAGGGCGACACCGAGCCGGCGGTCGGCTGGCTGATGTCCGTCGTGGCCGACGACCCGTACGACGAGCCGAGCCACCACGACCTGGTCCGGGTCCTCGCCCAGGCCCGCCGCCACGGCGAGGCACGGCGCGCCTTCCGCTCCTACACCGCGCGGATGGCCGAGCTCGACGTCGCGACGACGCCGTACGAGGACATCACCGGCTGACTCGTCGTCGTCGATAGTGATGTCACGGCCGAGGACCGAGCGGCGATAGCGTCGCGTCATGACGGTGCGGGAATGGGCGCTGCGTCCCGGTGAGCTGAGGCGGCTCGACGCACCCGCACGCGACCGCTTCACCCGACGGCTCGCCGCCCGGGTCCGGCCGTGGGTGCCCGCGCACGCGGCCGTCGAGCACGGCGGCGCCGTCTGGTCGGCCCTCACCGACCAGGACGACGTGACCGCCCGGTGCGCCAACCAGGCGCTCGGCGCGCTCGTCGCGATCGCCGACGGAGCGCTCCTGGACGCGTGCAAGGCGGCGGCCAGCATCGCCGCGCTGCGCGCGCACGCCGGACGGACCGGCGCGATCGACGTCGTCGTGCCGGCGTTCTGGGACCTGCTCCGCGCCGACCTCGCAGCCTGCGCGACCGACGACCCCGGTCCGCTGTGGCCCGACGGCGAGCCCGACTGGTCGCGACCGCCCCCGGACGAGCAGGCCCTTCTCGACGGCTACCGGAGGTCCTGATGCCCTGGTTCTACGACATGCCGTGGTCGGAGGAGGCCGGCCGACACCACCTGGTCTTCGTCAACCAGCAGTACGACTACCTGGCCGGGATCTCCTGGAACCCCGAGGCCCGTGACTACACCCTGTGGGGCGCTGACGACGAGGCCGGCCTGTTGGCCCTGCTCGAGGACTGGAGCCCCACCGGCGACTGGACGCTCGCCAAGTTCCTCGACCTCGCCCGCACCCGGCTCCCTGAGCTGGACGAGGGCCGGAAGCGCCACGGCCGACTGCCCTGAGTCAGTACCCAGGGGGGTCAGCCCTCGAGGCGGGCGAGCTCCTCGTCGACGATGGCCGGGTCGAGCTTGGTGAACACGGGCACCGGCTTGTCGACCGCGACGCCCGGCTCGATCGGGTGGCGGCGCCACTCCGGGAAGCCGGTGTAGTCCCCCGTGATGATCGGGTACGGCGCTCCGCTGTCGAGGTCGTCGGCCTCCACGATCCGCGGCATCGGTGCGACCGCGCCGGGGCCGCCGAGGGCCTTGTCGACCTCGTTGGCCGAGAACGGCAGGAACGGCGAGAGCACCAGGTTGAGGTCGGCGACGCACTGCGCCGCGACGTGCAGGATCGTCGCGAGGCGCTCGCGCTCGTCGTCCCCCTTGAGCTTCCACGGCTCGTGGTCGGAGACATACTTGTTGACGTCGCCGACGGCGCGCATGGCCTCACCGATCGCCTGCCGCATCCGGTTGCGGCCGATGAGGTCCCCGACGGTCGCGAAGGCAGCCTCGGTCGCGGCGAGCACCGCGCGGTCGGCATCGGTGAGCTCGCCCGCGGCCGGGATCGCCCCGAAGTTCTTGTGGATGAGGTTGGCGGTCCGGTTGACGAGGTTGCCCCAGCCCGCGACCAGCTCGTCGTTGGTACGACGGACGAACTCGGCCCAGGTGAAGTCGCTGTCCTGGCTCTCGGGGCCCGCGGCGGCCACGAAGTAGCGGAACGCGTCGGGCTGGTAGCGGCTCAGCAGGTCCTTGACGTAGATCACGACCTTCTTCGACGAGGAGAACTTCTTGCCCTCCATCGTCAGGAACTCCGAGCTCACCACCTCGGTCGGCAGGTTCAGCACGCCGAAGGCACCCGGCTCGCCGCCCTTGCTCCCCTTGCCGGAGTAGGCCAGCAGCTCGGCCGGCCAGATCTGGCTGTGGAAGGTGATGTTGTCCTTGCCCATGAAGTAGTAGGACTCCGCCTCGGAGTCGTTCCACCACTCCCGCCAGCGCTCCGGCTCGCCCGTACGGCGCGCCCACTCGATCGACGCGGACAGGTAGCCGATCACGGCGTCGAACCAGACGTAGAGCTTCTTCGTCGGGTTGTCGCGCCAGCCGTCGAGCGGGACCGCGATGCCCCAGTCGATGTCGCGCGTCATCGCCCGCGGCCGGATCTCGCCGAGGATGTTCTTGGAGAACCGGATGACGTTGGGGCGCCACAGGCCGGTCGCCTCGCGACCGTCGAGCCACTCGCCCAGCGCGTCGGCGAGCGCCGGCAGGTCGAGGAAGAAGTGCTGGGTCTCGATGAACTCCGGGACCTCGCCGTTGATCCGCGACACCGGGTCGATCAGGTCCTGGGGGTCGAGCTGGTTGCCGCACGTGTCGCACTGGTCGCCACGGGCGCCCGGGCTCTTGCAGATCGGGCAGGTGCCCTCGATGTAGCGGTCCGGGAGGGTGCGACCGGTCGACGGCGAGATCGCGCCGTACGTCGTCTGCTCGATGAAGTAGCCGTTGTCGTAGACGCCCGTGAACAGCTCCTGCACCACGGCGTGGTGGTTGGGCGTGGTCGTGCGCGTGTAGAGGTCGTAGCTGCAGCCGAGGCCCGCCAGGTCCTCCACGATCAGCCGGTGGTTCTGGTCCGCGAGCTCCTGCGGGCTGAGCCCGGCCTCGTCGGCGGCGATGAGGATCGGCGTCCCGTGCTCGTCGGAGCCGGACACCATCAGCACCTCGTGCCCCGCCATCCGCAGGTACCGCGAGAAGACGTCGGAGGGCACACCGAAACCGGCGACGTGGCCGATGTGGCGCGGGCCGTTGGCATAGGGCCAGGCGACGGCGGACAGGACACGACTCATGGGGCGAATCCTAGGGGTCAGCGGCGGAACGACCTGATCCGGCGGGCAGCACGACGACGCACCACCGGCAGCACGTCGTACAGGTGGCCGCCCGGGCACGCCGTCTCGTTGGTGTCGCGGTGCCCGTCGATCGTCGGGAGCTCGACCAGGCGGCCCGGCCGGAACCGGTCGCTGCCGTTGGACCGGACCCACACCGTGCGGTGCGGGTCGCCGCCGTAGGTGTCGAGCTTCCACGCCGCGACGCGCACCAACGCGCGGATCATCGGCTTGCCGACCCGCGCGGTCTCGAAGTTCCCGATCGCCGCGACGCCGACCGAGGCGTGGTTGAAGCCGAGCGTGTGGGCGCCGCGGACCGCGCGCCGCGGACCACCCGCGCGGCCCTCCCACAACCGGCCGAAGCGGTCGACGAGGAAGTTGTAGCCGATGTCGGACCAGCCGAGGTTCTGCGTGTGGTAGCGGTACATCGCGCGGATCATCCCGGGGACGTCGGCGCGGGCGTAGTCGTTGCTGCTCACCGTGTGGTGGACGTGCACCTGTCGGATCCGGTCGTTGTAGCTCGGCCGGCCGTTGCGCAGGCCCGGGTCGGCGTTCCACGCGCTGCGGTAGAGCAGACCGGGCATCGGCACCCCTTCGACCTCCCGGCCGCCGGCGCCGCCGGGGATCGAGCCGACCGCGTCCGCGAGCGCGTCCTCGGGGCGCTTGCCCGGCCGCAGCAGGGCGAGCACCGGCTCGCGCTGGTCGCCGACCAGCTCGACCTGGACAGCCGTGCTCGGCCCGGTCCACACCAGGTCGGTCGCGGCGCGCGCCCGGTCGCCCTCGGCCGTCCCCCGGTCGGGCCCGTGGGTGAGCTGGGGCAACGACGTCCAGTCGGTCCAGCCGCCCGACTCACGGCGCCACCGCGCGCGGACCCGCCCCTGGCCCTGCCGCCACGTCACTCCGAGGACGGTGAAGCGGGTGGTCGCGATGACCGGGGTCCGCATCCCGTCGCCGCGTCCCGTGCCGGCGGCGAGCGGCGCCAGCGGGAGATCGAGGGTGGCCACGCCGTCCGACTGTTCCTCGAGACGGCGGCGGCGCGGCCGTGCGGGCACAGCGACGGCCCGACCGGCCGCACCGAGCCCGGCGACAGCGATCGAGGCTGCGCCCAGGTGGGTGAGGTCACGACGTCCGAGAGGAAGGTCCGAGAAACCCATGGGCAACGAGCATGCGACATCGCGACACCGAAGCCGCGGACCCGCGGTTCCTTCGCGTGTCAGGCCAGCAGGTCGGCGCTGGACCGGCGTCGAGGGGGGAGGTCAGCCGAGCACGGTCGTCGTGGTCGATGCCCTGGCCGGGCGGACCGGGCCGCTGCCGGCGTAGCGGACCCGCACCCGGCGCTCGCCCGCGGCGACGTCGGGGACGAGCACCTTCGCCCGACCGTCGACCAGGGTCGCGGTCACGACCCGAGCGCCGACCTTGACGGTGACGTCGCCGGTCACGGCGACCTCGGGCACGGTGACCCGGACCCAGACCACCGCACGGTGGCGGCGGCCCGCGGCAGAGATCGTCACGGTCGGCTTCGCCGTGACCGGCCGGTCGGCGGCGACCGTCTCGACCAGGTCGGAGAAATTGCGATGGGCACGGGTGACCTGGACCGACATGGTTGCGCCGAGGTCAGCCGCCCCGAGGGTGTAGGTCTCGGCGGTCGCACCGTCGACCGGCGCCCCGTCGCGCAGCCACTGGTACGCCACGGTCGAGTCCGGCGGGCGCACCTCGCCGGGCACCGCGGTCAGCACCTCGCCGAGGCGCGGGCGACCGGTCATCGTCGATGGCGACGACGACGCGATCTGGCCGATGACGACGGGGCCGATCGGCTCGGAGCGGACCGGGGAGTTCTTGTAGCCCTCGGCCCGGGCATGGGTGGCCACCACGATGCTCTTGCCGAGCAGGGCGCGGGTCAGGGTCAGCGTCGGACCCTCGGCGCCGTCGATCGTGACGCCGTCGGCCTTCCACTTGTAGAGGACGTCGCTCGAGGCGGGGCTCCACGTGGCCGGGGTCGCGGTGAGGGTCTCGTCGACGGTCGGGTCGCCGGTGACGGTCGGCGGCGCCACCACGGCGAACTCGCCACGAGCGACCGGTGCGGTCGGCGCGGTCGTGATCGAGCCCGCGGAGTACCCGCTGCGCTTGGCGGTGACCGTGACCGTGATCGCCTTGCCCTTCTCGGCGGCGGTCGGCGTGAACGTCTGACCGGTCGCGCCCACGATGGTGGCGCCGTCGGCGTACCACTGCCAGGTGACGGTCAGGTCGCGGTTGGGCGTCCAGGTGCCACGGCTCGCGGTCAGCTCGACGCCGACCTGCGGGGTGCCCGTCACCGTCGGGGCGACGGTGTTCTGGACGGCCTTGTCGACGAAGTGGATGAACCCGCTCGGCCAGCGGCCGCTGTCACGGGTGATGGACCGCCAGTGGAAGTCGCCGCTCCAGGAGTCCTCGCTGATGATGATCTCGTCGGCGGACACGACCCGCTCGACGTAGGCCACGTGGCCGCTGGAGCCGATCCCGTTGGAGTAGCGGTCCCACCAGGCGACCGCGCCGACGCTGGGCCGGCCGTCGGTGATGCTCGCCATGGCGTGGCCCCAGTTGTAGGCCATCCCCGACCCGTCCCAGGGACGGTCGGTGGACATCCCGGCCTGGATCATCCGGAACGCCGCGTAGTTGGTGCAGTTGTGACCGCTGTACATGCGCCAGTACATCTGGCTGTTGACGGCGCCGTAGCCGGCGTCGGAGTAGCCCGCGTTGCGGCACCCCGCATAGCCGGTGCAGAGGTACGACGAGGACGACGCGGCGGCGGTGTCGGGGCTCTGGACCGCGGCCCCGCCCTCGGCCCGTCGGTGCACCTCGCCGGCGACCAGAAGGGTCACCAGAAGCGTGCTCGTGAGTAGCGCGGTCCCCCCGCGCCAGAGCAAACGTCTGGTGCGCATGAGGGACACTCTCCGTCACATTCGCCCCAGAACGCAACAAAAAACCCGAAAAACCCACCCGTCCCAGGCGTGTCACGCTTGACTTTCGAAAGTTACACCGTTGTGGTTTCCGGTCGCCTGCCGTCCCCGGTCATTCCTCGGAACGCATTCCAGCCCTGGATGTCTGACAATCTGGGGACCGGTGCGAGGATGAGGGGCATGCCTGGAACCAACCTCACGCGCGACGAGGCCACCGCCCGTGCCGCGCTGATCGACGTCACGTCGTACACCGTCGACCTCGACCTCACCAAGGCTGAGGAGATCGGCGTCAAGACCTTCGGAACGACCTCCACGATCGCGTTCACCTGCAGCGAGCCCGGAGCGGAGACCTGGGTCGACCTGGTCGACGCGACCGTCCACGAGATCGTGCTCAACGGCAGCCACCTCGACCCCGCGTCCTACGTCGACAGCCGGATCCCGCTGCCCGGTCTCGCCGCCGACAACACGCTCGTCGTGCGGGCGGACGGCGCCTACTCCCACACCGGGGAGGGCCTCCACCACTTCGTCGACCCCGCCGACGGCAAGGTCTACCTCTACTCCCAGTTCGAGGTCCCCGACGCGCGACGCGTCTTCGCCTGCTTCGAGCAGCCCGACCTCAAGTCGGTCTTCAACTTCAACGTGACCGCCCCTGCCCACTGGAAGGTCGTGTCCAACGCCCCGACCCCGGAGCCGGTCCCCGCCCCCGACCAGGGAGCCGGGTTCGCTCGGTGGCACTTCCCCACGACCCGGCGGATGTCGACCTACATCACCGCGGTCGTCGCCGGTGAGTACTACGAGGTGCACGACACCTACGAGGGCACCTACGGCGTGATCCCGCTCGGCCACTACTCGCGCCAGTCGATGAAGAACGAGCTCGACCGCGACCGCGAGGAGCTCGTGCTCCTGACTCAGCAGGGTTTCGCCTTCTTCGAGGAGGCGTTCGGCGGTGCCTACCCGTTCGAGAAGTACGACCAGCTCTACGTGCCCGAGTACAACATGGGCGCGATGGAGAACGCCGGCTGCGTGACGCTGCGCGACGAGTACATCCCGCGCTCCCGCCAGCCGCGGTCCTTCTACGAGTTCCGCGCCTCGGTGATCCTCCACGAGATGGCGCACATGTGGTTCGGCAACCTGGTGACGATGCGCTGGTGGGACGACCTCTGGCTCAACGAGTCGTTCGCCGAGTGGGCCTGCTACCACGCCGAGGCCGAGGCGACGTCGTACACGGACGCCTGGACGGGCTTCGCCAACATGCGCAAGCAGCGCGGCTACCGCGCCGACCAGCTCCCGAGCACCCACCCGATCGCCACCGACATGGTCGACCTGCACGCGGTCGAGGTGAACTTCGACATGATCACCTACGCCAAGGGCGCGGCGGTGCTCAAGCAGCTGGTCGCCTGGGTCGGCCTCGAGCCGTTCCTCTCGGGCCTGCGCGAGTACTTCCGCGACCACGCCTACGACAACACCGAGTTCGTCGACCTGCTCGACGCCCTCGAGAAGGCCTCCGGCCGCGAGCTCAAGGGCTGGGCCCAGGAGTGGCTCCAGACCGCCGGCGTCAACACGATCAGCCCGGTGTTCGAGCTGGCCGAGGACGGCAGCTACGCGTCGTTCGCCGTCCGCCAGACCGCGATCGCCGAGCACCCGACCCTGCGTCGGCACCGGATCGGCGTCGGCCTCTATGACGTCCAGTCCGACGGCTCGCTCGTGCGCACCGACACCATCGAGCTCGACATCGAGGGTGAGCTGACCGAGATCGCCGAGCTCGTCGGTCGGCCCCAGCCCGACCTGCTGCTCCTCAACGACGGCGACCTCACCTTCGCCAAGGTCCGCCTCGACGAGCGGTCGCTGGCCACCGCCATCGCGAGCGTCGGCGCGTGCGCCGACTCCCTGACCCGTGCGCTCATCTGGAGCGCCGCCTGGGACATGACCCGTGACGCCGAGCTGTCCGCGACCGACTTCGTCGAGCTGGTGCTCGGCAACATCGGCCGGGAGACCGACTCGTGGGGCCTGACCGCCTTCCCGGCGTTCGCCTCCCAGGCGGTCACCCAGTACGCCGCGCCGCAGCACAAGGCCGCGCTCCGCGCGCGCTGGGAGCAGGGCCTCCGGTCGCTGCTCGCCGACGCCGAGCCCGGGACGGACCACCAGCTGACCTTCGCGCGGGCGTTCGCCGGCGCCGCCCACAGCGACGACGCGATCACCGACCTCGAGGGGATCCTCGACGGCTCGCTCGCCTTCGACGGCCTCGAGGTCGACCAGGACCTGCGGTGGACCCTGCTCAACAACCTCGCCCGGGTGGGGCGTGCCGACGACGCCCGGATCGACGACGAGCTCGCCGGCGACAACACGATCTCCGGCAAGGAGCACGCCGCTGCGGCGCGCGCCGCGATGCCGACGGTCGAGGCCAAGGAGCGGGCCTGGGAGCAGGCGATGGTCGACGGGTCGGTCCCGAACGAGACCGCCAAGCAGGTCGTGACGTCCTTCCTGCGCGACGGGCAGCAGGACCTGCTGGCGCCGTACCTCGACCGCTACCTGGCCGACGCACCGCTCGCCTGGGAGCGCCTGGGTGCCCACCGGGCCGCCGTCTCGCTGGAGTACATCTTCCCGCGGATCCTGGCCTCCGCCGAGGCGCTGGCCACGGTCGACGCCTGGCTCGCGGAGAAGTCCGCAGGGGTCAACCCCGGCGCGCTGCGGTTCATCACCGAGGGCCGCGCCGACATGGCGCGGGCACTGGCCGCGCAGGCGAAGGACGCGGCTTCCTAGTCAGCGGCTCGCCGCCAGCCTGCCTCGACGCGAGGCCTCCTCGACTGCGCGGCCGGCAGCGTGTCGCGCCGCGGCGAAGCCGCATCGTGCGGCGCCCCTAGATCGAGCGAAGCGATGATCCGGGCGGTGCCGCACGATCCGCGACACGCGCGGCCAATTCAAATCAGCGGGCGTGCTCGGCGAGCAGCCGGATGCCCCGCGTCAGACCGCCGGCCAGGTCGCCCTCGGCGAACGAGCGCGTCATCTCCTCGACCGCCAGGGCCGCCTCGGCGTCGGTGAGGGCACGGCGGACCTCACCGCCGGTGACCACCTCGACCGCGCGCATCGTCGGGTCGACCATGACCAGGATGCTGCGCGACGGCAGCACCAGCGTGTTGTGGAGACTCGTCGCGAACGCGTGCGGGTCGTGCCCCTCGATCGGACCGACGAACACCGAGATCTCGGCGCGACAGGCCTGCTCGGCGGCGCGGATCGTCGCGTCGAGGGCAGCCTGCTCCGCGCTGGTGAGTGCCGTGGTCGCCATCGCCGACTACCAGGTCGCGCCGGCGCCGCCGGCCTTGGAGTCCTCGGTGTCGGGCGCGGCGAGCTCGCCACCCGACTTCCGGGGACCGCCGAGCCACTGGCTCTCAGGGAGCTGCTCCCCCGGCTTGACCGACTCACCGCGGGCCAGCGCCGGACCGTAGCCGAGCGCGAGGATCACGAGGAACACCAGCACCGGGACGGCGCCGAAGTAGAGCAGCGCCTGGAGCAGGTCGACGGACTCCTCCTTCGGCCAGCCCTCGGGCGTGTCGGCCGAGGCGGGAGCGGCGGTGGCGAGGATCGTCGCCACGACGACCCCCGCGGGAACGGCGAGGGCGAGCAGGCGTCGTACGGCAGTGCTGGTCACGGGTCCGAGGATATCGGCTCCGGTCCCGTCGCCGACAGTCGAGCCGGTTCGATCCGGCAGGCGGACTTTGCCACACTCGGGGGATGCCAGCCCCCGAACTGACACAGGCCATGGCCCTGCCCCTGACCGCTGCGCCCTGCGCCGACGGCGAACAGGTGTGTGACCTCGTCTACGACTGGACCGACAACGCCCGGTTCGCGGACTGGGCTGACGTGATCATCGGCACACCGCTGGCGATCATCGGGCTGCTCGCCCTCGGCTTCGTCGTGCGTTGGGTGCTCCACCGGATCGTCGCCCGAGTGGCCCGCCGCGCCGAGCGTGGCGTCCTGGGCGACCGGACGGACCCCAAGACCTTCGCGCGGCGCGCCCAGCGTGCCGAGACGATGGCCGGGGTCTTCCAGAGCATCATCACCGTCATCGTGATCGCCGTCGTGGCGACCATGATCCTGGCCGAGGTCGGCGTCAACATCGCACCGATCATCGCCAGCGCCGGCATCATCGGCATCGCGCTCGGCTTCGGTGCGCAGTCCCTCGTCAAGGACTTCCTCTCCGGGATCTTCATCTTCATGGAGGACCAGTACGGCGTCGGCGACGTGGTCGACCTCGGCGAGGCCGTCGGTTCCGTGGAGGCCGTGACCCTGCGGGTCACCCGGCTGCGCGACGTCAACGGCACCGTCTGGTTCGTGCCCAACGGCGAGATCCTGCGGGTCGGCAACCAGAGCAAGAACTGGTCGCGCGCGGTGATCGACGTCAGCGTCGGCTACGGCGAGGACCTGGTCCGCGTGCAGCAGGTGCTGCGCGAGGTCGCCCACGACCTGTGGGAGGACGAGGACTTCAAGGGCGTCGTGATCGAGGAGCCCGAGGTCACAGGTGTGGAGCAGCTGGCGGCCGACGCCGTCACTGTCCGGGTGATGATCAAGACCGCCCCGCTGGAGCAGTGGGCCGTCGCCCGCGCCCTGCGCCAGCGGATCAAGGCCCGCTTCGACCACGAGGGCATCGAGATCCCGTTCGCGCAGCGGGTGGTCTGGCACCGCGAGGACAAGCGGGCCGCCGGGCAGCCCGCCGACCGGGCCGCTGCGGGCGACCAGGAATGATGGGCCTGTGACCGAGGCGGCGGAGACGTTCTACGAGGAGATCGGCGGGTTCGAGACCTTCCGACGGATCGTCGCGAGGTTCTACGAGGGCGTCGCCGGCGACGAGGTGCTCCGGCCGCTGTATCCCGAGGAGGACCTGGGCCCGGCCGAGGAGCGCTTCCTCCTCTTCCTCGTCCAGTACTGGGGCGGGCCGACGACGTACTCCGAGCAGCGCGGTCACCCGCGGTTGCGGATGCGGCACGCGCCGTTCCCGGTCGACGAGGCGGCGCGCGACCGCTGGTTGGTGCACTTCCGCGCCGCCCTCGACTCGGTCGGCCTCACCCCCGAGCAGGACGCCCAGTTCTGGGCCTACGTCACCCACGCCGCGACGTTCATGATCAACACGCCCGGCTGACTGCCGCTCCCCGATGGTCTGGACCACTGAAAAGAATTTCCCGCTTGAGGTAACGATGCCTGTCCCCCGCGACAGGTATGGGTGCAAGAACAGTTCGAGCGGAAGTGGAACATGACACGTCGGTCCTCCCCATTGCTCCGGGTCGCCCCACCGACCCTCGAGCCGGGCCCCGTGCTGCTCCACCAGCTGGCCGAGCTCAGCCTGAGCTCTCGGCCGAGGCCCGCCCGAACTGCTCGACACGCCGGCATGCGTGCCCTGGCCGGGGCGGCGACCGTCGCCGTCATCGGCGGCACGACGTGGGTGGCGGGCGCTGCTCCGAACCCCTCTCGGGGGGACGCGGATCACGCCGCCCACAGCCTGCCGGGTGTGGCGAGCTCCGGAGGGCATGACGTCGGGACCCCACAACCTGATGGCAACGCCTCCGCGCCTGGCAGCCCCTGGTCCCCTGGGCTGCCAGGCCACAAGACTTCCACTCTCGTCGCGCCTGACGACGCGGCAGCCGACATCGTGCCGGGTGGGCCGAACGAGCCTGGCCAGCAGCCGTCCAACGACCATCCCGGCAAGGGCAAGGACAAGGGCCGCGGCGACGGTGACGGCAACGGGCACGGCCAGGGTCACGCACACGGCCACCAGGGCACGCCGCCGGGCCAGGGCCACGACAAGGGCGACGACGACACCGGCAAGGGCGACAAGCCGCCCAAGGACAAGGGCGACAAGGGACCCAAGGACGAGGGCGACCAACCGCCCAAGGACAAGGGCCCCAAGGACAAGGGCGACAAGCCGCCCAAGGACAAGGGCGACAAGCCGCCCAAGGACAAGGGCGACAAGCCGCCCAAGGACAAGGGCGACAAGCCGCCCAAGGACAAGGGCGACAAGCCGCCCAAGGACAAGGGCGACAAGCCGCCCAAGGACAAGGGACCCAAGCCGCCCAAGGACAAGGGACCCAAGCCGCCCAAGGACAAGGGCCCCAAGGACAAGGGCCCCAAGGACAAGGGCCCCAAGGACAAGGGCCCCAAGGACGGAAAGGGGCGCTCCTAGCCAGCCCACGACAGCGTCTGTAGCAGCTCCCCTGCAGCAGCGCAGTGCGCGAGATCGGGACGCGCACCCGCACTCGGTAGCAGAATGGGATCGGCGCAGCTGCGCCACGATCGCCGCAACGACGGCGGTCCCGCGCAGGAGAGGGAGCTGATCACGCTCGGTGAGGTCCGACGACGAACTGGTCGCCGCGGCCAAGGCCGGCGACCCTGAAGCCTGGCGTGAGCTCTACCGAGCTCACGCCGGTCGTCTTGTGCTGTGGCTCGAGACGCGCGCTTCGGGGCTCGACGACAGTCCTGACGACCTGGCCGCCGAGTCATGGCTCGTGGCGGCACAGAAGATCGCCGACTTCCACGGCGACTCCTCCGAGTTCGCCGGCTGGCTCTTCGGGATCGCGCGCAACCACGCGGCCAATGCGCGCCGCCGCAGCGGGCGCCGGCAGGCGGCGAGCGCCGCCCTGCAGGTCGACGACCACGTGGTCCCCGGCCCGGAGTCGGCCCACATCGGGGAGGAGTGGGTCCAGAGCGCGTTGCGGGCTCTGCCCGACCGCGAGCGGGACGTGGTGACCTGCCTGGAGGTGCTGGGGCTCGACGTCGCCGCGACCTCGGAGGCGCTCGGCATCAGTGCCGTGGCCGTCCGGGTGGCGCGGCACCGCGGCCTGAAGAAGCTGCGCGGCTCGCTGTCGTCCTAGCCGAGCCGTCCTAGCCGAGTGCTCCGATGAGCGCTGCGCGGTAGTCCATCGGCGGCTCGGTCGCCCGCCCCGTCGCGGGGTCGAAGAACACCAGGACGACGTGGGCGCGGGCCAGCGGGCGATCGCCGTCGGCGATCTCGGCCTCGACGACCACCGAGGTCCGGCCGACCTGGGCGATCTGGGTCCGGCAGTCGTAGGGCTCGGCGCGGAGCAGGATGGGAGCGACGTAGTCGACGTTCATCTGGGCGAGGACGACCTGGAGCGTGTCGTCGCCCGGCAGCCCCCGGCCGAGCTCGGAGAACAGCCGGATCCGCGCCTCCTGGAAGTACTCGAAGTAGACGACGTTGTTGACGTGGCGATAGACGTCGACGTCGCTGAAGCGGACGTGCACCGGGTAGTGCCCGGCGCGGTCCCGGTCGATGACCACCGGCGCCGGCCGCTCGCGGGGCACCGGCTCGAGGTAGGCCTCGAGCACGGCCCGCTCCTCGGGGCGGAGCCGGCGGGGGCTCTCGATGTCGAAGCGGTACGGCGCCAGCACCGTGCTGGCCTCGACGTAGACCGTCCGGGCGCCGGCCTCGTCCTCGTCGAAGATCTCGTAGGCCAGCGTGAAGTAGCCCGCGCGGAGCTCGGTGACCCAGCACTCGATGAGCACCGGCCGCTCACTGAACAGCAGCGGCGCCCGGTAGGTGACCTCGTGCCGGCCGACGATGATCGCGTCGGCCAGGGCCGCGGTGGCGTCCGCGGTGTTCTGGTCGCCGGCCGTCTCGGGCCACCGGTGGGCCCGGAGCAGGTCGACCCGCGCCTCCTGGAGGTAGTCGACGTACCGCACGTTGTTGACGTGGCCGAGCAGGTCGAGATCGGCCCAGCGGATCGGACACACGTAGCGGTGGCGCACGCCCAGCATGCTTCCACGCGGGGCACCCGGCGGTCCGGGGGGTCCGCGCCCCTCCGGGACCGATGTGGTGTGGACCACCACTGCAACACGTTCCAGTCGCGCCCTACTAGTCTGTGCTCGTCACGCCACCGCTCAGCGAGGAGTTCCCATGCCCGAGGCCGTCATCGTTTCTGCCGCTCGTACCCCGATCGGCCGGGCCAACAAGGGCTCGCTCAAGGACTTCCGTCCCGACGACCTCACCGCGCTCATCGCGACGGCCGCGCTGGAGAAGATCCCCGCGCTCGACCCCAACGACGTCGACGACTTCTACCTCGGCTGCGGCCTGCCCGGCGGCGAGGCCGGCAACAACATGGCGCGCATCGTCACCACCCTGATGGGCTACGAGATCCCGGGCGCGACGATCACCCGCTACTGCTCGTCCTCGGTCCAGACCTCGCGGATGGCGTTCCACGCGATCAAGGCCGGTGAGGGCGACGTCTTCATCTCGGCCGGCGTCGAGACCGTGAGCCGCTACCAGTTCGGTACGTCGGACCACATCCCCAACACCAAGAACCCCCTCTTCGAGGCCGCCCAGGCCAAGACCGAGGAGTACGCGAAGGGCGGCCAGGACTGGCACGACCCGCGTCAGGACGGCCTGCTCCCCGACATCTACATCGCGATGGGCCAGACCGCCGAGAACGTGGCGCGCATGAAGGGCCTGGACCGCAAGGAGCTCGACGAGTTCGGCGTCCGGTCGCAGAACCTGGCCGAGAAGGCGATCGCCGACGGCTTCTGGGCCCGTGAGATCACCCCGGTGACCCTCGCCGACGGCACCGTCGTGGCCGCCGACGACGGCCCGCGCGCCGGGGTCACCTACGACGCCATCTCGCAGCTCCAGCCGGTCTTCCGCCCCGACGGCGTCGTGACCGCCGGCAACTGCTGCCCGCTCAACGACGGTGCCGCCGCGGTCGTGATCATGTCCGACACCAAGGCCGCCGAGCTGGGCCTCACCCCGCTCGCCCGGATCGTCTCCACCGGCGTCTCCGGCCTCTCCCCCGAGATCATGGGCCTCGGCCCGGTCGAGGCGACGAAGAACGCACTGCGCTACGCCGGCATGACCATCGACGACATCGACCTGGCCGAGATCAACGAGGCGTTCGCTGCCCAGGTCGTGCCGTCGTACCAGGAGCTCGGCCTGCCGCTCGACAAGGTCAACGTCAACGGCGGCGCGATCGCGGTCGGCCACCCGTTCGGCATGACCGGCGCGCGCCTCCAGAACACGATGCTCAACTCGCTGGACTGGCACGACAAGTCCACCGGCCTCATCACCATGTGCGTCGGCGGCGGCCAGGGCATGGCGATGATCCTGGAGCGGATGAGCTGACCTCGGGCCGGGCCAGCCTGACCCCCCGCACCGCCCGAGCGGGCCGCGGTTGACGTAGGCGACGGTTGCGCCTGTCGGGCGTCTCACGAGGCACTTCGTGCCTAGACTGCTCGCGTGGGCGAGGAGGAGCACGAGGCGACGCGCGAGGCGTGGCGTCGACGTGAGCCCCGGTGGCTCGAGACAGACCAGCAGCGTGCCTGGCGCGCACTGGTCCTCGGCACCACCCTCCTGTTCGACCGGCTCGACGACGACCTGCGCCAGCAGCACGGCCTCTCGCTCGTCGAGTACGAGATCCTGGTGCGGCTCTCGGAGGCCGAGGGACGCGCGCTGCGGATGGCGCGGCTCGCCGACTCCCTCGCCCACAGCCGGAGCCGGGTCACCCACACGGTCAAGCGGATGGAGGCCGAGGGCCTCGTCGAGCGGTGCGGTTCCAAGGACGACGGCCGCGGCGTGGTCTGCCAGCTCACCGAGCGGGGCGACCTGATGCTGCGCAACGTCGCCCCGACCCACGTCAACGGCGTCCGGGACTACCTCGTCGACCTAGTGGGGCCCGAGGACTTCACGACCCTCGGTGCAGTCATGAACGCGGTGAGCGACCGCCTCATCAGCGACCACCCCGAGCGTGAGATGCGCGACGAGCGCTGAGGCGGACGGCAGCGGTCCGCGGCTGCTAAGTGCACGTTAAGTGGTCCGCTCCAAGGTGGGGTCATGAACAAGATCCCCGCCGCCCCCCGCGTCCTGGCCCTGCTCGCCACCCTCGCCGGCCTCTCCCTGCCGATCCTCGGGGCCGCGCCCGCCGAGGCCGCCGTCGCGTGCCAGAAGTACGTCGCGACCAACGGCTCCGACGGCAACCCGGGCACCAAGGCGGCGCCGTACCGCTCGCTGGGGACGCTCTCGGCCAACCTGCGCCCCGGCGAGGTCGGCTGCCTCGTCGCCGGGCAGGTCTACCAGGCGCTGGGCGACGGCAACGGCATCATCAAGGGCAGCGGCGTCGCCGGCTCCCCCATCGTCATCACCGCCGAGGGCCCGGGCGCCACGTTGCAGGGCCAGATCGAGGTGCGCGACACCGCGCACGACATCGACATCACCGGCCTCGACTTCGTCGGCTACCCGGGGCGCAAGGGCGCCGGCATCCTCATCGTCCGCGGCGACCGGGTGCGGGTGCTGGACAACGACATCTCCAACCCCTGGGGCAACTGCGTGATCGCCGGGTTCCGTGACCAGCTCGACGAGTACGCCGCCGTCCTCGCGGAGGACCTCCAGGTCCGGTCCAACGTGATCCACAACTGCGGGACGTCGCCTGAGATCAACTACGGCACCGGCGACGCCGGCGAGTCCGGCGCCCACGGGATCTACCTCAACCACACGCGCAACGCGGTCATCGCCGACAACGTCATCCGCGACAACAAGTACCGCGGCCTCCAGCTCTGGCCGAGCAACCTCGGCGCGCAGATCCACCACAACCTGTTCGCCCGCAACGCCACCCACCTCAACATCGGCAGCTCGCTGTCCTGCACGGGCGCTTGCCGCACCACCGGGCGGGCCGTCACGGGCACCCAGAAGGCCGAGAACACCGACGTCCACGACAACATCTTCATGGCCCGGGTGACCGACTGGCGGCCCAGCCAGAACCCCTCGCAGGTCTACGGCTTCTTCCCCGCCGGCTCCCCGACGTACGGCAACGACGTCCACCACAACTGCCTCGCGCCGGGCGACCCGGCCCTCACCGGTGACGGCTTCGCCGCGCACGACAACCAGGTCGTCAGCCCGACCTTCGCCGGCGACCGCTTGACGGCGACGAGCGCGTGCCGAGGCAAGGGTCCGGCCTCGATCCAGCCGGACGGCACCACGCCGCCGCAGCCTCAGCCGCAGAAGGCCGTCGTGGACGCCACCGTCACCAGCACGGCGAAGGCCGTCAAGGGCGCCGGCATCGTCAACACGACCGGGGTCGGCCAGACGGTCGCCAACGTCGTCGCCGTCGGCCGGTCGGTGAGCTACCCGGTGTCGATCCGCAACGCCGGCACGGTGACCGACAACTGGTCGATCGCCGACCAGGTCACCGGCGTCCAGGGCTACCGGTGGACCTGGACCCTCGACGGGCGGGACGTGACGTCCCTGGTCCGGTCGGGCAACCTGCTCCGCAACGGGGTCGCTCCCGGCGCCACCGTCGACCTGGTCCTGACGGTCACGGTCACGGCCACGGCCTCCGGGACGGCGACCTGGCTCCTCCACGGCGTGCACAACCCGCTCAGCGACGGGATCCGCGACGTCGTCCGGATGCGGGTCACCCGCAAGTAGCCCGCCCGGAGACCGCGAGCCGCGCCCACGTTCAAACGCGGGCGCGGCTCGCGTCACACGATCAGTGAGGCGCCAGGGTGACCGCAAGCCTCGCCCACGTCAACCGCGGGCGCGGCAGCGTGTCGCATCGCGGCGGAGCCGCATCGTGCGGCGCCCCTAGGCCGAGCGGAGCGAGGGCCCGGGCGGTGCCGCACGATCTGCGACACGCTCGCGCCCTACAACTCAGTCTCGGGTGAGGCGGCGGTGGGTGACCCGGTGCGGGCGCGCGGCCTCAGCGCCGAGGCGCTCGATCTTGTTCTCCTCGTACGACGCGAAGTTGCCCTCGAACCAGAACCACTTCGCCGAGTCCTCCTCGTCGCCCTCCCACGCCAGGATGTGGGTCGCGACCCGGTCGAGGAACCACCGGTCGTGCGAGGTGACCACGGCGCAGCCGGGGAAGTCGAGCAGCGCGTCCTCGAGCGAGGAAAGGGTCTCGACGTCGAGGTCGTTGGTCGGCTCGTCGAGGATCAGCATGTTGCCGCCCATCTTGAGCGTCAGCGCCAGGTTGAGGCGGTTGCGCTCACCGCCGGAGAGCACGCCCGACTTCTTCTGCTGGTCAGGGCCCTTGAAGCCGAACGACGCCACGTAGGCGCGCGAGTTCATCTCGAAGTTGGCGACCTTGATGTGGTCGAGTCCGTCGGAGACGACCTCCCACACGTTCTTGGTGGGGTCGATGCCGCCGCGGCTCTGGTCGGCGTAGGAGATCTTGACCGTCTGGCCGACGTTGACCTCGCCCGCGTCCGGCTCCTCCTGCCCGGTGATCATCCGGAACAGCGTGGTCTTGCCGACGCCGTTGGGACCGATGATGCCGACGATGCCGGCGCGCGGCAGGGTGAAGGAGATGTCGTTCCACAGGGTGCGACCCTCGAAGCCCTTGGTCAGGCCCTTGACCTCGAGCACCACGTCACCGAGCCGCGGGCCCGGCGGGATGTTGATCTCGGAGGTGTCGATCTTGCGGGCCTTCTCCGCCTCGGCGGCCATCTCCTCGTAGCGGGCCAGACGCGACTTGCTCTTGGTCTGCCGCGCCTTGGCGTTGGAGCGGACCCACTCGAGCTCCTTCTCCAGCATCTTGGCGCGCTTGGCATCCTTGGCGCCCTCGATCTTGAGGCGATCCTTCTTGGTCTCCAGGTAGGTGGAGTAGTTGCCCTCGTAGCCGTGGATGCTGCCGCGGTCGACCTCGGCGATCCACTCGGCCACGTTGTCGAGGAAGTAACGGTCGTGGGTGATCGCGAGGACGGCGCCCGGGTAGCTCTTGAGGTGGCCCTCGAGCCACTGGACCGACTCGGCGTCGAGGTGGTTGGTCGGCTCGTCGAGGAGCAGCAGGTCGGGCTGCTGGAGCAGCAGCTTGCAGAGGGCGACCCGGCGGCGCTCACCACCGGAGAGGTTGTCGACGAGCGCGTCGGACGGGGGGCAGCGCAGCGCATCCATGGCCTGCTCGAGGCGGCTGTCGACGTCCCAGGCGTTGATGTTGTCGAGGTAGGTCTGCAGATCACCGGTCTCGGCCATCAGCGCGTCCTGGTCGGCGTCGGGGTCGCCCATCTCCATGTAGGCGTCCTCGAGGCGCTTCATCTTCGACTTGATGTCGTGGACGGCCTCCTCGACGTTCTCGAGCACCGTCTTGCCCTCGGTCAGCGGCGGCTCCTGCTGGAGCATGCCCACCGTCGCGTCGGGGTCCAGGATCGCGTCGCCGTTGTTGGGCTTGTCGAGCCCGGCCATGATCTTGAGCAGCGAGGACTTGCCCGCGCCGTTGGGCCCCACGACGCCGATCTTGGCGCCGTGGAGGAACGACAGGGTCACGTTGTCGAGGACGACCTTCTCGCCGTGAGCCTTACGGACGTTGCGCAGGGTATAGACGTACTCAGCCACGATCCCTCAGCCTACGGGGACGCGGTGACCGGGACCGGTCCGGGGTCCACCGAGCCGTCGGCGTCGCCCTCGCCCCGGTGGCCCACCGTCTTCTCGAACCGGCTGACGCCCTTGGTCAGGTCGTGCCCCACGACGAGCGCGTCGATCTCCAGCGCCACCACCTCGACACCGTTGCGGTCGTAGGAGCGCTGGCTGAGCCGGCCGTGCACGACCACCGTGCGGTCAGCGCTTGGCCTGGGTCAGGCCCGCGCGGAAGGCGGCGTACGACGCGAGCACGGCGTTGGTCGGAGCCACGACGTGCTGCCCGAGGACCTGCGAGACCACCTCGCGGAGCGCTTCGTCGGCGTCGTCGCCGCGACGGCGGGCGGTCCCCCCGACGACCGGACGGAACACCAGCCACAGCAGCAGCCCGACGGCCAGTCCGGCCGCGAGCACGATCGGAGGGAGCGGCGTGCCACCGACCTCCGGGGCGTCACCGAGGGAGCCCTGGAGGGCGAGCGTCGCCCACCAGGCCCCGCCGCCGATCGCGAGGAGCAGGAAGAGCCACTGGAGGACCCGCACCGCACCGAGCCAGCCGGGCAGGCGGTCGGCGCGCAGGTCGACCGCCTGGAGCCCCTGGTCGAGGGCGTCGTCGGTCTCCTCGAGCCGGGCCGTCGCCGCCGTCCGGACCGCGTCGGCCCACGGCGTCGCCAACCCGTGGGCGGTCTCGTCGGCCAGGGCCCGGACCCCGTTGTCGACGGCCGCGCGCTGGACGGCGACCGCCTGGGGGCGCGAGCCCGCGCGGAACGCGGAGAGCAGCTCGTCGGACTCACGGCGCCGACCGATGCTGCCGATGATCGAGACCGGCGGCCACGCGACGGCGCGAGCGCCTCGACTGCGGACGAC
>NZ_JACEFC010000084.1 GCF_014180715.1 Nocardioides stalactiti
GCACCAGCCGCGGCCGGCTCGCCCGTCAGGTTCGCCGAGCTCACGGCCAGCGGACCGGTGCGGTCGAGGATCTCGCGGGTCAGCGGGTGGTCGGGCATCCGGATCGCCACCGTCCCCCGCGTCTCGCCGAGGTCCCAGCGCAGCGAGGACTGCTCGTGGCAGACGAGGGTCAGGGCCCCCGGCCAGAAGGCGTCGGCGAGGGCGCGCGCATAGGCGGGGACCCGGGTGGCCAGCGCGTCGAGCGTGGTCGCCGTGCTGACGAGCACCGGCGGAGGCATCTCCCGCCCGCGTCCCTTGGCCTCCAGCAGCCGCTGGACGGCCTCGGCGTCGAAGGCGTCGGCGGCCAGACCGTAGACGGTGTCGGTCGGCACCACCACGAGCCGACCGCGCTGGATCGCCAGCGCGGCGGCATCCACGGCCGCGAGCCGCTCCTCCTCGGAGGTGGCGTCGAAGACCTGTGCCTGACCGGGCTCACTCACGGCGGACATCCTGTCACTCCCCCGACCGGGAGCCGCGCAGCGTCCGGCGCGCCGTGACGAAGCGGGGGCGGTCGCTGAGGTCGCGGTGGTCACGGACCTCCTCCCAGCTCCCCTGCGCCGCGAACACGGCCGGCGCCGACTCGCCCTGCACGTCCGCGTGCTCGACCCCGACCACGCCACCTGGCCGGAGGAGGTCGGACGCCCGGACGGCGAGGGTGCGGATGGCGTCGAGTCCGTCGTCACCGGAGAACAGCGCGAGGTGCGGGTCGTGGTCGCGCGCCTCGACGGCAACCGACTCCCAGGCCTCGAGCGGGACGTACGGCGGGTTGCTCACGACCACGTCGACCGTGCCGAGCAGGTCGTCGAAGGCGGTCGCCAGGTCACCCTGCCGCAGGTCGACACCGGTGCCGGTCAGGTTGCGCACCGCCCACGGGTAGGCCGCCTCGTCCAGCTCGACGGCGTGGACCACCGCGTCCGGGACCTCGTCGGCGACCGCCTTGGCGATCGCACCCGAGCCCGTGCACAGGTCGACCACGACCGGCCGCTCCCCCGCCTCCCGGGCACGGTCGATCGCCCAGCCGGCGAGGAGCTCGGTCTCCGGGCGCGGCACGAAGACGCCCGGGCCGACGGCGAGCTCGACGTGGCGGAACCACGCGACCCCGGTCAGGTGCTGGAGCGGCTCCCGGGCCGCGCGGCGCTCGACCAGCGCGTCGTACGTCGCCCGCGCCGGAGGCGCGACGTCCTCGAGCAGCGGCAGCCGGCCGCGCGTCGTCCCGAGGACGTGCGCCAGCAGCTCGGCGGCGTCGTGCTCGGGGCTGGCGACGCCGGCGAGACGGAGCCGCTCCGCGGCCGCCGCGACGAGCGCTCGCGGGCTCACTGCTCGAGCGCCTCGAGCCGCGCGGCGAGGTCTGCCTCGACGCAGGAGTCGAGGACCGGCTGGAGCTCTCCGTCGAGGACCTGGTCGAGGTTGTAGGACTTGTAGCCGGTGCGGTGGTCGGAGATCCGGTTCTCGGGGAAGTTGTAGGTGCGGATCCGCTCCGACCGGTCGACGGTGCGGACCTGGCTGCGCCGGGCCTCGCTCGCCGAGGCGTCGGCCGCCTCCTGGGCCGCTGCCAGCAGCCGGGCGCGCAGGATGCGCAGCGCCTGCTCCTTGTTCTGGAGCTGACTCTTCTCGTTCTGGCAGCTCACCACGATCCCGGTCGGCAGGTGGGTGATCCGGACCGCCGAGTCGGTCGTGTTGACGCTCTGGCCACCAGGCCCGCTGCTGCGGAAGACATCGATCCGGAGGTCGTTGTCGTTGACCTCGACGTCGACGGCCTCCGCCTCGGGCACGACGAGCACCCCCGCTGCACTGGTGTGGATCCGGCCCTGGGACTCGGTCACCGGCACCCGCTGCACGCGGTGCACGCCGCCCTCGAACTTCAGGAGCCCGTACGGGGCCTGCCCCGGCTCGGACGCCCCACCCTTCACGGCGACCGTGACCGACTTGTAGCCGCCGAGGTCGGACTCGGCGGCGTCGAGGACCTCGAGCTTCCAGCCGCGCTTCTCGGCGTACCGCGTGTACATCCGCAGCAGGTCGCCGGCGAAGAGCGCGCTCTCGTCGCCGCCCTCCCCCGACTTCACCTCGAGGATCGCGTCCTTGTCGTCGGCCGGGTCGCGCGGCACGAGCAGCCGCTGCAACCGCTCGGCAGCCGCCTCCCGTTGGTCCTGGAGCACCGTGACCTCGTCGGCGAACGAGGCGTCGTCCGCGGCGAGCTCGTGGGCGGCCTCGGCGTCCTCGCCGTACTGCTGCCACTCACGCCAGACCGCGATGATCCCGCTCAGCTCGGCGTAGCGCCGGTTGAGGGTGCGTGCCAGCCGCGCATCGGCGTGGGTCTCGGGCAGCCCGAGCCGACCCTCGAGCTCGGCATGCTCCGCGAGCATCCCCTCCACTGCTTCGAACACGCTGACCTCTTTCGCCTGTGAACCGATCCTGACCCGAAATGACAAGCGCCGACCGACCCGCGGTGCGGGTAGGTCGGCGCTTGGAGGTAGCTACTTCTTGGCAGCCTTGGCGTAGCGGGCCTCGAACCGGGCCACGCGGCCGCCGGTGTCGAGGATCTTCTGCTTGCCGGTGTAGAACGGGTGGCACTGCGAGCAGACGTCGGAGTGGATCGTTCCGGAGCTCATCGTGCTGCGCGTCGTGAACGTGGCCCCGCAGGTGCAGGTGACCTCGGTCACGACGTAGTCGGGGTGCGTGTCCTTCTTCATGGTGTCCTCTTTCTCAGGGGCTGCCGGGTCGTCTGCGGGTGCAGGACGTGAACCGGTGCCGACAGGTCAGTCTAGAAGCGCTCGCGGCGCTCTGCCTATTCCGCAGGGCGCTCGGTCACTCGTCCGCGCCGGGCGCGGGGGTGGTCTTCTGCACCTGCATCAGGAAGTCGATGTTGGTCGGCGACTTCTTCAGCTTCTCCAGGAGCACCTCGAGCGCCTGCTGCCCGTCGAGGGCGGAGAGCACCCGGCGCAGCTTCCAGATGATCGCCATCTCCTCCTTGCTGAGGAGCAGTTCCTCCCGGCGGGTGCCGGACTGGATGACGTCGATCGCCGGGAACAGGCGCTTGTCGGCGAAGTCGCGGCGCAGCCGGATCTCCATGTTGCCGGTGCCCTTGAACTCCTCGAAGATCACCTCGTCCATCTTCGAGCCGCTGTCGATGAGGGCGGTCGCGAGGATGGTGAGCGAGCCTCCGTTCTCGATGTTGCGAGCGGCACCGAAGAACTTCTTGGGCGGGTAGAGCGCGGCGGAGTCGACGCCGCCGGACAGGATCCGGCCGCTCGCGGGGGCCGCCAGGTTGTAGGCGCGTCCGAGGCGGGTGATGCCGTCGAGGAGCACGACCACGTCGTGACCGAGCTCGACGAGCCGCTTGGCCCGCTCGATGGCGAGCTCGGCGACCGTCGTGTGGTCGGTGGCCGGCCGGTCGAACGTCGAGGAGATGACCTCGCCCTTGACCGAGCGCTCGAAGTCGGTGACCTCCTCCGGACGCTCGTCGACGAGCACCACCATCAGGTGGCACTCGGGGTTGTTGGTCGTGATCGAGTTGGCGATCTGCTGGAGCACCATGGTCTTGCCGGCCTTGGCGGGCGAGACGATGAGGCCGCGCTGGCCCTTGCCGATCGGCGCGGCGATGTCGATGACCCGGCCGATCATGTTGGTCGGGTCGGTCTCCAGCCGAAGCCGCTCGCTCGGATAGAGCGGGGTCAGCTTGGCGAAGTCCACGCGGTGCCGCGACTGCTCCGGGTCGACGCCGTTGACGCTCTCGACCCGGACCATCGGGTTGAACTTCTCGCGGCGCTCGCCGTCACGGGGCTGGCGGACCTGGCCGACGATGGCGTCACCACGACGCAGGCCGTACTTGCGCACCATCGAGAGCGAGAGGTAGACGTCGTCGGGGCCGGCGAGGTAGCCGCTGGTGCGGACGAACGCATAGTTGTCGAGGACGTCGAGGATGCCGGCGGCCGGCACCAGGACGTCGTCCTCGAGGATGGTGGTGTCGGGCTCGTTGCGCCCGCCCACGGTGGTGGTGGCGCGGTCGCGGCCACGGCGGCGGCGGTTGCGGCGGCTGCCGCCCTCACCGGCGGGGCCGTCCTGGCCGTCGGACCCGTCCTGCTGGCCCTGCTGGCCCTGCTGGCCCTGCTGTGCCGGCTGCTGGTTCTGCTTGGCCTGCTGGTTCTGCTGGCCGTGCTGGTTCTGCTGCTTGGACTGGTTCTGCTGGGGCTGGTCCTGCTTCTGCTTGGCCTCGCCCTTCGGCTTGTCGCCGCCCTTGGACTTGTCGCCGCCCTTGGGCTTGTCGCCCTTCGGCTGGTCCTCGCCCTTCGGCCGGTCCTCGCCCTTCGGCTGGTCCTCGCCCTTCGGACGGTCCTCACCCCGTGGCTGGTCCTCGACCGTGGGCTGCGCTTCGGCCTTCGGCTCCGCCGTGGCCCGGTCGGCCTTCGGCTGCTCCTCACGCCGGGGCGCGTCGCCCTTCGCGGGCTGGTCGCCGTTCTTGGCGGCACCGGTCTGCTGAGGGGTGCTGGCCTGCGCGGCCTTGATCGCCTCGACCAGCTGGGCCTTCTTCATGCTCGCGGTGCCGGCGATGCCCATGCCGCCCGCCATCGCCTTGAGGTCGGCGAGGAGCATGGTGTTGAGTCCACCGCTGCGCTTCTTCGGCGCGTCTGTGGATTCGAGAACTTCTGTCACGTGAGGTCCTTCCCACGTTCACGGCCCTCCGCCCGCAGGGGCGGCAGGACATCGGTCAGATCTTCCTCGTGCGGACCGGAGCCGCTCGGTGAGGAAGGAGAGGCGCGCTGGCTGGGTGAACTGCTGGCGCGGCGTCGAGGACCGAAGGATCGGTGGACTGACGCCCGTTCAATGTATCACCGCGGACGACGACGGTGAGATTCACCACGCGACAGCGCCGTGCGGGTCGATGTCGAGCCGGTGCGCGACCCACCCCGCCGGGCACCGGGCCAGCAGTCCGTCGGTCGTGTCGGTGAACGCGAGCACCGTCGGTCCGGCACCGGACACGATCGCCGGGACGCCGTCGGCCCGCAGCTCGTCGACGAGGTCGAGGCTCGCGGGCATCGCGGGACGGCGGTAGTCCTGGTGCAGCCGGTCGGCGGTCGCCCGCACCAGCTGCTCCGGACGGCCGCCGATCGCGGCGACGAGCAGGGCGGCGCGACCCGCGTTCATCGCGGCGTCGGCGTGCGGGACCTCCTTCGGGAGGAGCCCGCGAGCCAGCTCGGTCGAGACCGGGTCCGGCGGCACGAAGACGACGGTGCCGATCCGCGGGTCGACCTCCGACGGGACGGCGTAGAACGTGCCGTCGGGGTCCTGGCCGGCGATCACGAAGCCGCCGAGGAGCGCCGGTGCCACGTTGTCGGGATGACCCTCGATGCGGGCGGCGAGGTCGAGCAGCCCGTCGTCGCCGAGCAGGAGACGACCACCGGCGACGAGCTCGCGGGCGAGCCACACGCCCGCGACGATCGCGGCCGACGACGACCCGAGCCCGCGTGCGTGCGGGATCACGTTGGCGCAGTGCAGCCGCAGGCCGGCCGGCTGGACACCGAGCTCGTCGAACGCCGCGCGCATGGCACGAACCACCAGGTGGCTCTCGTCCCGCGGTACGGCGTCGCTGCCGACGCCCTCGACGTCGACAACCAGACCACCCTCGGTGACCTCGGCCTCGAGCCGGTCGCGCAGGTCGAGCGCGAGCCCGAGCGCGTCGAACCCGGGCCCGAGGTTGGCCGACGTGGCCGGCACGGAGACCCGCGCCGGTCCGGTGGCGAAGGTCGTCATCAGATCAGTTCGGCAGCGGCCGCGGCCTGGTCGAGGTCGGCATCGACGAGGATCGGCCGGACCTCCCCGAACCACTCGAGCGCGGTGACGGTGTCCTTGAGCCCGTGCCCGGTGACGGTGATGACGACCGTCTGGCCGGCATAGCCGGTGCCGGCCGCGAGGTCGGCGAGGTAGCCGGCGACGCCGGCCGCCGAGGCCGGCTCGACGAAGACGCCCTCGGCGCGGGCGAGCTCGGCCTGCGCGGCGAGGATCGCGTCGTCGGAGAGAGCGGCGAACCCGCCACCGGACTCGGCGGCGGCAGCCGTCGCCAGGTGCCAGGAGGCCGGGTTGCCGATCCGGATCGCGCTGGCCCGGGTCTCCGGGTCCGGGAACACCCGGTCGTAGACGATCGGCGCAGCGCCCTCGGCCTGGAAGGCACGCATCCGCGGCATCTTGGTCGTGTGGTCGCGGTACTGCTGGTAGCCGAGCCAGTACGCCGAGATGTTGCCGGCGTTGCCGACCGGCATCAGGTGCACGTCCGGGGCGTCGCCGAGACGGTCGACCACCTCGAACGAGGCGGTCTTCTGGCCCTCGAGCCGGACCGGGTTGACCGAGTTCACCAGGGCGACCGGGTAGTGCTCGGCGAGGCCGCGCGACAGGTTGAGGCAGTCGTCGAAGTTGCCCCGCACCTGGATCACCCGGGCGCCGTGCACCAGCGCCTGGGCCATCTTGCCGGCCGAGATCTTCCCCTCCGGGACGAGCACGACCGGCGTGATGCCCGCGCGGGCGGCGTAGGCCGCCATCGACGCGGAGGTGTTGCCGGTGGACGCGCACACGCAGGCCTTGGCGCCCTCGTGGACGGCGACCGAGATCGCGGTGGTCATCCCGCGGTCCTTGAAGGACCCGGTCGGGTTGGCGCCCTCGATCTTCAACCACACCTCGGCGTCACCGAGCTCGGAGAGCCACCCGGACCGGACCAGCGGGGTGCCGCCCTCGCCCAGGCTGATCGCCGGGGTGTCCGCAGGGATCGCGAGCAGGTCGCGGTACTCCTCGATGACCCCGCGCCACTGGTGACGGCCGCCCCCGGCCGACTGGTTCGTCATTCGTCGGTACCTTCCACCCTCATCACCGAGGTCACGTCACGCACGATGTCCATGCCCCGCAGCTCCGCGACGGTCGCCGACAGCTGGGCGTCGGTCGCCTCGTGCGACACCACGACCAGCTGGGCGTCGTCGCCGCGGCCCTCCTGGCGCACGGTCTGGATCGACACGTCGTGGGTCGAGAACGCGGTCGCGACGGCGGCGAGCACGCCCGCGCGGTCGTCCACGTCGATCGCCACGTGGTAGCGGGTGCGGGTCTCCCCCATCGGCAGCACGGCGCGGTCGGCGTAGGCCGACTCACCCACGCCGCGGGCGCCCTGGCGGTGGTTGCGTGCCACCGTCACCAGGTCGCCGAGGACGGCGCTGGCCGTCGGGGCGCCACCGGCACCGGGACCGTAGAACATCAGCTGGCCGGCGGCCTCTGACTCGACGAAGACCGCGTTGTAGGCCTCCCGCACGCTGGCCAGCGGGTGCTGCCGCGGGATCATCGCCGGGTGCACCCGCACGCTCACGCCGCGGTCGCCGCCGTTGTCAGGGCCGAGCTCGGCGATGGCGAGCAGCTTGACGACACTGCCCATGTCGCGGGCGGACCGGACGTCGGCCGCGGTCACGTCGCTGATGCCCTCGCGGTGGACGTCGGCGGCGGTCACCCGCGAGTGGAACGCCAGGCTGGCGAGGATCGCTGCCTTCGCCGCGGCGTCGAAGCCCTCGACGTCGGCGGTCGGGTCGGCCTCGGCGTAGCCGAGGGCCTGGGCCTCCTCGAGCGCCTCCTCGAAGCCGGAGCCGAAGGTGTCCATCTTGTCGAGGATGAAGTTGGTGGTGCCGTTGACGATGCCCAGCACCCGGGTCACCTTGTCGCCGGCGAGCGACTCACGCAGCGGGCGGAGGATCGGGATCGCCCCGGCGACGGCCGCCTCGTAGTAGAGGTCGCGGCCGGCCTTCTCGGCCGCCTCGTAGAGGGTCGGGCCGTCCTCGGCGAGCAGGGCCTTGTTGGCCGTCACCACCGAGGCACCGTTCTCGAGCGCCGCCAGGATGAGCGTGCGTGCCGGCTCGATGCCGCCGATCACCTCGACGACGACGTCGACGTCGTCGCGGGACACCAGTCCCAGCGCGTCGGTGGTCAGCAGGTCGGCCGGGACGTCGACGTCGCGCGGCGCGTCGAGACGTCGTACGGCGACACCGGCGAGCTCGACCGGCGCACCGACCCGGGCGGCGAGATCTCCTGCCTGCTCGCCGAGCAGGCGCACCACCTGGGACCCGACGACACCGCAACCCAGGACCGCCACCTTGAGGGGCTTGTCGCCCCCCAGATCAGCCGCATTCACAGCACTCACCCGACATCCGTCGCCAACAGGTCGTCCTCAGTCTCTCGCCGTACGACGACGCGCGCGACACCATCCCGTACCGCGATCACCGGCGGGCGCAGGGCGTGGTTGTAGTTGGAGGCCATCGAGCGGCAGTAGGCGCCCGTGCCGGGCACGGCGAGCAGGTCGCCGGGACCGACGTCGCCGGGGAGGAACTCGTCGCGGACCACGATGTCGCCCGCCTCGCAGTGCTTGCCGACGACCCGCGCCAGCACCGGAACCGCCTCCGAGCGACGGCTCGCCAGGGTGCACGAGTAGTCGGCGTCGTAGAGCGCCGTGCGGATGTTGTCGCTCATGCCGCCGTCGACGCTCACGTAGGTGCGGACCGCCCCTGCGTCGAGCTCGACCGCCTTGACGGTGCCGACCGTGTAGACGGTGCACATGGCCGGTCCGACGATCGCGCGGCCGGGCTCGATCGAGAGCCGCGGCTCCTCGATGCCGAGCGCCCGGCACTCGTTCTCCACGATCTTGCCCATCTCGGTGGCGAGCTGCGCCGGGTCGGACGGGTCGTCCTGGGTCGTGTAGGCGATGCCGAAGCCGCCGCCGAGGTCCATCTCGGGCATCGTCACGCCGAGCTCGTCGGACACCCGGGAGTGGAGGGCGAGCACTCGGCGGGCCGCGACCTCGAAACCGGAGGAGTCGAAGATCTGGCTGCCGATGTGGGAGTGGAGCCCGAGCAGCTCGACACCGGGGGCCTCCTCGAGCCGGCGGACGGCCTCGAAGGCCGCGCCCGAGGTGATGGAGAAGCCGAACTTCTGGTCCTCGTGCGCCGTCGCGATGAACTCGTGGGTGTGCGCCTCGACACCGGCGGTCACCCGCACCATCACCCGCGCGGTCAGGCCGGTTTCGGCGGTGATGGACGCGATCCGGTCGATCTCCTGGAAGGAGTCGACGATGATCCGGCCGACGCCCTCGGCGACCGCACGCCGCAGCTCGGGATGAGTCTTGTTGTTGCCGTGGTAGCCGATCCGCGCCGGGTCGAAGCCGGCGCGCAGCGCGATTGTCAGCTCGCCTGCGGAGCACACGTCGAGGCAGAGACCCTCCTCGGCGATCCAGCGCGCGATCGCCGTGCAGAGGAACGCCTTGCCGGCGTAGTAGACGTCCCAGCCGGCGAAGGCGTCCCGGAAGCCGCGGGCGCGGGCCCGGAAGTCGTCCTCGTCGAGCACGTAGGCGGGCGTGTTGTGCTCGGCGACCAGGTCGGCGACCGGCACTCCCCCGACGACCAGGTCGCCGGCGTCGGTCTTGTGGGCGGTGCCGGACCACAGCAGCGGCACCAGGGCGTTGACGTCGCGCGGCGCCTGGAGCCAGGACGGGCCACGGAGGGCGCCGGGCGCGTGCGCCCAACCGGCTTCGTGCGTCATGTCGTCTCCCTGCTCACATGCGCTCGGGCGCCGAGACGCCGAGCAGGTCGAGGCCGTTCGCGAACACGGTCTGCGTCGCGGCGACGAGCACCAGCCGGGCCAGGTTTGCCGCCGTGACGGGCTCGTCACCCTGCGGCAGCATCCGGCACTCCTTGGTGTCGTACCACTTGTTGAAGACCGAGGCGGTGTCCTCGAGGTAACGCGCGATCCGGTGCGGCTCCCGCAGCTCGGCGGCGCTGGCGACCACCCGCGGGAACTCCGCCAGCGCCCGCAGCAGGTCGCCGTCCCGGTCGTGCGACAGCAGTGCCGGGTCGAACTCGCTGGCGAGATCGGGGAGCGTCATGCCGAGCTCGGCTGCGTTCTCCCGCATCCGGCAGGTCCGGGCGTGTGCGTACTGGACGTAGTAGACGGGGTTGTCGTTCGACTGCTTGGTGATCTGCTCGATGTCGAGCGCCAGCGGGCTGTCGGCGGGGTAACGCACCATGGAGTAGCGCAGGGCGTCGACGCCGATCTCCTGCACCAGGTCGTCCAGGGTGACCAGCTCGCCCTTGCGCTTCTGGAGCCGGAACTCCTCGCCGTTCCGCAGGATCTTCACGAGCTGCCCGATCATCACGTCGAGCGTCGAGTCGGGGTCGTCACCGACGCAGGCCGCCATCGCCCGGAGCCGCCCGACGTAGCCGTGGTGGTCCGCGCCGAGCAGGTAGATGCAGTGGTCGAAGCCCCGCTCGCGCTTGTTCAGGTAGTACGCCGTGTCGGAGGCGAAGTAGGTCAGCTCGCCGTCGGACTTGATCAGGACCCGGTCCTTGTCGTCACCGAAGTCGGTGGTCCGCATCCACAGCGCGCCGCCGTCCTCGAAGACGTGGCCGAGGTCCTTGAGCCGCTGCAGGGTCTCGGGGACCGAGCCCGACTCGTGCAGCGAGAGCTCGGAGAACCACACGTCGAAGTGCGTGTTGAAGGCGTCGAGCTGGTCCTGCTGCTCCTTGAGCTGCAGGGCGTAGCCGTGCTCCCGGAACGCCGCCCGCCGCTCGTCCGCCGGCAGATCGACAATCTCCGGCTCGGCCTCGACGATGCGGCGCGCCAGCTCCGCGATGTAGTCGCCCTGGTAGCCGTCCTCGGGCGTCGGCCGGCCGAGAGCAGCAGCCTCGATGGACGCGGCGAAGTGGTTCATCTGCACGCCCCGGTCGTTGATGTAGAACTCCCGGGTCACCTCGGCGCCGGCCCCGGAGAGCACCCGGCCGATCGCGTCGCCGAGGACCGCCCACCGGGTGTGCCCCAGGTGGAGCGGGCCGGTGGGGTTGGCGGAGATGAACTCCACGTTGATCTTCTGCCCGGCGAGGGTCCCGGTCTGTCCGTACGACGCTCCGGCCCCGACGACGACCGCGGCGACCCGGCCCTGGGCGCCCGCCTCGACGGAGATGTTGAGGAACCCCGGCCCGGCGACCTCGACGTCGGCGATGCCGTCGGCCTTCAGCAGCTCGGCGGCGAGCAGCTCGCCGAACGCCCGGGGGTTGGTCTGCGCTTTCTTCGCCAGCTGCAGGGCGACGTTGGTCGCGTAGTCGCCGTGACCCTTCTGACGCGGCCGCTCCACCGTCACCTCAGCAGGGACGCCGTCGGGCAGGGCGATCGCGCCCTGGTCGACGAGCGCCGTGAGGGCGCCGACGATGGTGGTGGAGAGCTGTGCGGGATTCACCCGGCAAGCCTATCGGCGGCCTCCGGTTTCTCTCGCACGGATATCGCCCGGTAAGGTTCGGGACCGCGCCACTCCGCAAGGAGCTCGGCGCATGCCTCCGTAGCTCAGGGGATAGAGCACTGGTTTCCGGTACCAGGTGCCGCAGGTTCGAATCCTGCCGGAGGCGCCCATCGACCCGGACGAGCTCCCCTCGTCAGAGGACCCGGCCGTAGAACACGCTGCTGGTCCAGATCGCCTCGAGCTTCACGACGTCGCCGGTGCGCGGCGCGTGCCAGACCATGCCGTCACCGGCGTAGATCGCGACGTGATAGACGCCGCCGCCGTCGGAGAAGAAGACCAGGTCGCCGAGCTGCGGGTCGCTGACCCGGGTGGCGACGCCGGCCTGGGCCGAGGACGAGTGCGGCAGCGAGATGCCGAGCTGGGCGAACACGTACTGGGTGAGGCCCGAGCAGTCGAACGCGTCGGGTCCGGCCGCGCCGTAGACGTAGGGGTCGCCAGCCTCGCGGGCGGCGAGCGCGAGCACCTGCTCGCCGCGCGACGCCGCGGCCTCGGCGGCCTCTCGCTCGGCGCGGCGCTCGGCCCGGACCCGGGCACGCTCCTGCGCCTCCCGCTCCAGCCGGAGCTCGGTACGACGCTGGGCGGCGCGCGGGTGGGCGGCCGGACCGCCGACGACCGTCGACAGCGACCCGTCCTCGGCGACGGGCGTGGCCCGCGCGCTGGCCGGCGCCGGCGCGACGACGGGGGTGGCGGTGAGCGCCGCGACAGTGGCGGCGACGGCCGGACGGCGCGCCAGGGCGCGCACGGAGATGGTGTGCATCGAAGGTTCCTTCGCTTCAGCGACGCCTGCGAAGGGGGACCTGTCGGGTTCGGGCTGCTGGTGCCCGGGCAGAGGTCTCGCCCCTGTCTTCACCCCTAGCCGGCGTGGCCGGCGTACTGCTGGTGCCTCCGAGCCCGCCAGTCCATCGATGTCGACGTCACCCCGTGTCGTGGCGGGCCTCGGCGCGGCACGGGCGGCCCCGGCCAGGCCGGGGTCTGTGGTCGCGGTTGGCGACCAGGGACGACGCTAGCTCGCAGCTAGCAAGAATCGCCGTGGGCCACACCACAATGCGGGCGTGACGCTGCCCACTGGCACGGTGATCGCAAACTCCTGCAAGCGCCAGGTCAGCATCGCTTGATCGTGGCGTCCTTGCGGGCGTCGTCGCCGTAGCGTTTCGCCGTCGAGGTGCTGGGGATCACGACGCTGGCTCCCCCGATGTTCCCGATGCCGCCGGGGAGCACGCACCGGGTGATCCGCTTCGGGTCGACCTGGGTGATCGCCTGGGCGATGACGAACAGCTCGGCCGGGGCGACGTTGGTGTGGACGTTGTCCAGGACGGAGAGGACGCCGGACTCGATCCAGCCGGGCTTGTCGGCGTTCTCCGCCACCTTGCGCTGGAAGCCCTCGAGCACCCGCTGCTGGTTGGCGGACCGGTCGAAGTCACCGCCGGCCAACGTCTTGCGGATCCGGCCGAAGGACACGACGTTGTAGCCGCGCAGCACGACCTTGCCCTGCGGGAATCCCTGGGGCTTGAGGTTCTCGTCGGAGAACGCCACCGGGTTGTCGACGGTGATCGGGCCGACGTCCTTCGCGATCTGCTCGACGCCCCAGAAGGTCGTGACGAAGACGTAGTCGGGCTCGATGCCGATGAGTGCGGCGACGGTCTCCCCCATCAGCTGCGGGCCGCCGAAGTAGAGCGCCGCGTTGATCCGGTTGGAGCCGTAGCCCGGGATCGGCACCCAGCTGTCCCGCGGGATGCCGATCGTGGTCGCTGCGCCGGTCCGGGTGTCGATGCCGACCAGCTGGAGCGTGTCGCCGCGGCTGCGGAGCGGGTCCTCGCCACGCCGCGCGTCGGAGCCGACGGCAAGGATCCAGAGCACGTCCGGGTCGGTGTCGACCCCCTCGGCGTGCTCGTACTTCACCAGGGTCAGGTAGGTCGGCGCCACCGTGCTGTTGGGGAGGACCACCGCCACCACGGCCAGCACCACCGCCAGGACGACCGTCCGCACGAGCCTGCGCATCAGCCCTTCACCTCGCCACGTTCGATGTCGAACCCGAAGACCTGCCACCCGCGCCGGGAGTGCGTCAGCAGCAGCCGGCCCCGGACCTGGTCGGTCCGGTCGACGTCGCCGCTGAGGTCGAAGACCAGGTTGACGTGGGCGGTCGCGCCGGCGAGCTTCCCCTTCGGGGCCAGCAGGTCGACACGTACGACGCGTCGGGTGGCGGTGACGGTGTCGACCTTCTCCCCCACGACCGCGTTGCTCAGCAGGCCCGACTGGTCGGCCGCGAGTCGCGACGCACCGTCGGTGAAGCCGGCGAACGCGTCTCCGAAACTGTTGCGCGGGTAGTCGCCTCCGACGTAGGCCCCGTCGATCCAGTCGTCGACGACCTCGGCGACCTCCGCGGCGGCCGCCGTGGCGGGCCGCTTCGGCAGCCGACCCACGATCTCGCCGACCTCCACCCGGGTGCGGATCCCGGGCGCCTCGCCGACGAACGACTCGGACCTCGTGGCGTCGGCCTCGGGCGTGTCCGCCGTGTCGTCTTCGCCGCTGCACCCGGCCAGGCCCAGCGCCATGAACAGCGCCAGGACCAGCGCCATGACCAGACCGGCGGGAGCGGTTCGGATGGGGCGTTCAGGCCCTCTTCGCACGACTCGCCACTCCTCTGCTCGGACAGGCGTCCCACAAAGCTTCCCGGTGGGACTAGCCTTGCTTCCGGTCTTCGTCCAGGTCGGATGAGACCCTACGCCAGCAGCTCACCGGAAGAGGCGAAGCACGTCGTGTCGCAGTCGACAGGCCAGCAGTCCAGCACCCCTGACTTCGGAGCCAACGAGTGGCTCGTGGAGGAGATGAAGGAGCGGTTCGACGCCGATCCGGGCAGCGTCGATGCGGCCTGGGCCGCGTACTTCCGCGGCAGCACCGCCACCACCGCAGCCACCCCCGCAGCGAGCCCCGCGAGCCCGGCTCCGGCCGCGCCTGCCGCGGCTGCCCCGGCCGCCCCCTCGGGCAACGGTCAGGCGGCTCCGGCGCAGGCGGCGCGCCCGGCGCCCAAGGCGACGCCCGCGCCCCAGGTGAGCCCGGCCTCGCAGACCACGCCGACGCCCAAGCCCGACGCCAAGCCGACGCCGAAGGACGCGCCGCGCCCGGCGCCCGCCGCTGCCAAGGACGAGCCGACCTACACCGTCCTGCGCGGCATCGGCGCCGCGACCGCCAAGAACATGGACGTCTCGCTGTCGGTCCCGACCGCCACCTCGGTGCGTCAGGTCCCGGTCAAGCTGCTGTGGGACAACCGGATCGTCATCAACAGCCACCTCGCCCGGGCGCGCGGCGGCAAGGTCTCCTTCACCCACATCATCGGCTACGCCCTGGTGCAGGCGCTGAAGTCGATGCCGGAGATGAACAACTCCTACACCGAGACCGACGGCAAGCCGACGATGGTGACGCCCGCCCACATCAACCTGGGCCTGGCGATCGACCAGCAGAAGCCCGACGGCAGCCGCCAGCTCGTGGCGCCGTCGATCAAGGCCTGCGAGACCATGGACTTCGCCGCGTTCTGGACGGCGTACGAAGAGATGATCCGCAAGGCCCGTGACAACAAGCTCACGATGGACGACTACTCGGGGACGACGGTCAGCCTCACCAACGTCGGTGGCCTCGGCACGGTCCACTCGGTCCCGCGGCTGATGGCCGGCCAGGCCGCGATCATCGGCGTCGGCGCGATGGAGTACCCCGCCAGCTGGCAGGGCGCGTCCGAGGTCTCGATCTCCCGCAACGCCATCAGCAAGGTCATGGCGATCACCTCGACCTACGACCACCGCGTGATCCAGGGCGCCCAGTCCGGCGAGTTCCTCAAGCGCGTCCACCGCCTCCTGCTCGGCGAGGAGGGCTTCTACGACGGCATCTTCCGGTCGCTGCGCATCCCCTACGAGCCGATCCGCTGGAACAACGACATCGCGACGTCGCACGACGACGAGATCGACAAGCAGGCCCGGATCCTCGAGCTCATCCACGCCTACCGCGTGCGCGGCCACCTGATGGCCGACACCGACCCGCTCGAGTACAAGCAGCGCAGCCACCCCGACCTGCGCATCGAGTCCCACGGCCTCACCCTGTGGGACCTCGACCGCGAGTTCCCGACCGGCGAGTTCGGCGGCTCCGGCCGACGCTTCATGAAGCTGCGCCACATCCTCGGCATCCTGCGCGACTCCTACTGCCGCACCACCGGCATCGAGTACATGCACATCATGGATCCCGAGCAGCGCCGCTGGATCCAGGAGCGGGTCGAGCGCCCGCACACCAAGGAGCCCCGCGAGGAGCAGCTCCGGATCCTGCAGAAGCTCAACGCCGCCGAGGCGTTCGAGACCTTCCTGCAGACCAAGTTCGTCGGCCAGAAGCGGTTCTCCCTCGAGGGCGGCGAGACCACGGTCCCCGTCGTCGACGAGATCTGCGAGGCCGCCGCCCAGGCCGGTCTCGACGAGGTCACCATCGGCATGGCCCACCGCGGCCGCCTCAACATGCTGGCCAACATCGTCGGCAAGTCCTACAACCAGATCTTCCGCGAGTTCGAGGGCAACATCGACCCGCGCACGGTCCAGGGCTCCGGCGACGTGAAGTACCACCTCGGCGCGGAGGGCGAGTTCTCCGCCGGCACCGGCGAGAAGGTCAAGGTCTCCATCGCCGCGAACCCGAGCCACCTCGAGACGGTGGACCCGGTCCTCGAGGGCATCGCCCGCGCCAAGCAGGACGTCCTCAACCAGGGCGAGGCGTTCCCCGTGCTGCCGCTGCTCCTCCACGGCGACGCCGCCTTCGCCGGGCAGGGCGTGGTCGCCGAGACTCTCAACCTCTCGCAGCTCCGCGGCTACCGGACCGGCGGCACGATCCACCTGGTCATCAACAACCAGGTCGGCTTCACCACCTCCCCCGGCTCGTCGCGCTCCTCGCTGTACTGCACCGACGTCGCACGCATGGTGCAGGCGCCGATCTTCCACGTGAACGGCGACGACCCCGAGGCCTGCATCCGGGTCGCCCGGCTCGCGTTCGAGTACCGGCAGGCGTTCAACGCCGACGTGGTCATCGACCTGGTCTGCTACCGCCGCCGCGGCCACAACGAGGGCGACGACCCGTCGTACACCCAGCCGCTGATGTACGACCTCATCGAGCAGAAGCGGTCGGTCCGCAAGCTCTACACCGAGTCGCTCATCGGTCGTGGCGACATCACGATCGAGGAGGCCGAGCAGGTCATCCGCGACTACCAGGCCCAGCTCGAGCGGGTGTTCACCGAGGTGCGCGAGGCCGACGCCACGCCGACCTCGTGGACCACCGTCCCGGACTACCCGGACAAGCCCGCGGGCGAGACCCAGACGGCCGTGTCGATGGAGACGCTCAAGACCATCGCGGACGCCTACGTCACCCCGCCCGACGGCTTCACCGTCCACCCGAAGGTGATGCCGCAGCTGCAGCGTCGCGCGGCGGCGATCACCGAGGGCCCGATCGACTGGGGCACCGGCGAGATCCTCGCCTTCGGCGCCCTGCTCATGGACGGCCGCCCGGTCCGCCTCGCCGGTCAGGACTCGCGCCGCGGCACCTTCGTGCAGCGGTTCGCGACGATCATCGACCGCAACAACGCCGACGAGTGGACGCCGCTGGCCAACCTCACCGAGGACCAGGCCAAGTTCTTCGTCTACGACTCGCTGCTGTCGGAGTACGCCGCCCTCGGCTTCGAGTACGGCTACTCCGTGGCGCGGCCCGAGGCGCTGGTCCTCTGGGAGGCCCAGTTCGGTGACTTCGTCAACGGCGCCCAGTCGGTGATCGACGAGTACATCTCCGCCGGCATGACCAAGTGGGGCCAGGACTCGGGCGTCGTGCTGCTGCTGCCGCACGGCTACGAGGGCCAGGGTGCCGACCACTCCTCGGCGCGCATCGAGCGGTTCCTCACGCTGTGCGCCGACGAGGCGATGGTGGTCGCCCAGCCGTCGACACCGGCGTCGCACTTCCACCTGTTGCGCAAGCACTCGCTGGGCGGTGAGCACAAGCCGCTGGTGATCTTCACGCCGAAGTCGATGCTCAAGCGCAAGGAGGCCGCCTCGCAGCCGGCCGACTTCACCTCGGGCTCGTTCCGCCCGGTCATCGGCGACGACAAGGCCGACGCGTCGAAGGTCCGCACCGTCCTCCTGTGCTCGGGCCGGATCACCTGGGACCTGATGGTCGACCGGGCCAAGCGCGAGCGCGACGACGTCGCGATCGTCCGGGTCGAGCAGCTCTACCCGTGGCCGGTCGAGGACCTCCAGGCCGAGCTGGCCAAGTACCCCGACGCGAACGTGAAGTGGGTCCAGGACGAGCCCTTCAACCAGGGCCCCTGGCCGACGTACGCGCTCAACGTGGTGCCGGCACTGGACCGCCCGGTCGAGGCGATCACCCGCAAGGCGTCGTCCACCACCGCGGTCGGCACCGTCAAGCGGCACCTGGTGGAGCAGAGCGAGCTCCTCGACCGCGCGTTCGCCTGATCGCGCGCGAGGCGAGGACGACCAGGCGGATGTACTACACGGACCGCGGGATCGAGGAGCTCGAGCAGCGCCGGGGTGACGAGGAGGTCACCCTGGCGTGGGTCGCCGAACGGCTCCAGGAGTTCACCGACGTCCACCCGGAGTTCGAGACCGCCGTGGAGCGGTTCGCGACCTGGCTCGCCCGGCTGGACGACCCCGAGGACTGACGATGAGCGACGTGATCGACTACCGGGCATGGGGGGTGGAGTTCTTCCACCGCGCCGTCACCGAGGAACGGGTGCTCCGCGGCGTCAACGTCCTCTCCGGCCAGCCGATCGACGTCGGCCCGATGGGCGTGGGCCCCGGGCGGCTGGTCAAGGTCACCGCCAAGGGCGCGATCGGCACCGCGACCGGGCAGCGCGTCGGCGACGACCCCGTCCGCTTCCACGTCACGCTGCCGGTGCCGATCGAGTTCGTCATCGACCTCGGCATGGACAAGCACCGCTTCGACGCCGAGATCGAGGTGCCGCTCGTGATCACGGCACGGGCCCGGGCAGACCTGGCGATCGTCCTGGAGATCACTCCCCCGACCACCTCGCAGGTGACCGTGCGGCTCCAGGCCCAGGGCCTGCGCGCCCAGCTCATGCAGGTCGCGGCCGGCGTCGAGGGCGAGCTCAAGCGGTTCGTCGCCCGCTACGTGAAGAAGGAGCTCTCCAAGGAGTACGTCGAGGCGGCGACGACCATCGATGTCGCCGCCGCCGTCGAACGTGCCGCGCAGGGCTTGGGCCCGAAGGACCGCCGGGCCTAGCCCGTCACCCGGCCGCCGGGGCTCAGTCCTCGGCGTCGAGATCCTGCGCGACCAGTGCCGCGATCACCTCGACGTCGGCGGCGACCTCGCCCGACACCTCGACGGTGTCGCCGTTGGCCGCACCGAGGGTCATGATCAGCAGCGCCGAGCTCGCGTCGACGGGCTCGTCACCCGGTACTCCGATCAGCACCTCGGAGTCGAGGTCGAGTGCCGCCTCGGAGATGATCCCGGCGGGCCGTGCGTGGAGGCCGACGGCGGAGCCGACGACGACGGTCTTGGTGGGCATGATGAGGTGTTCCTCTCTCGGGTGGACGATCAGGCAGGGACGGGGTCGGCGTCCGCGACGCGGGCACGACCGATGGACTTGAGGGCGACGACGCTCGCGGTGGCGACCAGCACCCCGGCCACCAGCGCGATGACGAATCCGAGCACACCGTCGACGGCGAAGAGGACGAACACGCCGCCGTGCGGAGCGCGCAGCCCGACGTCGAGCGCCTGGGCGAGGCCACCGGTGACCGCACTGCCCAGCATGATCGACGGGATCACGCGCAACGGGTCCGCGGCGGCGAACGGGATGGCGCCCTCGGTGATGAACGACGCACCGAGCAGCCAGGCGGCCTTGCCGTTCTCCCGCTCGGCCGGGTTGAACAGGGCCGGGCGCACGACGGTGGCGAGGGCGAGCGCGAGCGGGGGGACCATCCCGGCCAGCATGACCGCGGCCATGATCTTCAGCTCGGGGGCGTCCCCGGCGAGGGTCGCCGCCGAGCCGACCCCGGCCGCCGCGAAGGAGTAGGCGACCTTGTTGAGCGGGCCGCCCATGTCGAAGGCCATCATCAGGCCGAGGACGATGCCGAGGATCACCGCGTTCGACCCGCTCATGTCGCTCAGGCCGTCGGTGAGCGCGGTCATCAGCTCGTTGATGGGCGACCCGAGCACGGTCAGCATCAGGGTCCCCACGACCAGGGAGGAGAGCAACGGGATCACCAGGACGGGCATCAGACCGCGAGCCCAGGACGGGACCTTCCACGAGGCGATCCCGTGGGCGACCAGCCCAGCGAGCACACCGCCGACGATCGCGCCGAGGAAGCCGGTCTGCGGAGTCCCGAACTGCGCGATGTCCGTAGCCAGGCCACCGGCGACGAAGCCCGGGGCGATGCCGGGGCGGTCCGCGATCGCGAAGGCGATGTAGCCCGCGAGCGCGGGGACGAAGAACGCGAAGGCGGTCTTGCCGATGATGAAGAGGATCGCCGCCAGGTAGGCCAGCAACCCGGAGTCGAACGGCACCCGCTCGAGACCGAGGGCGTCGACGTCCGGCAGGTTGGTCAGTGAGTTCGTGGCGACGACGTCGGCGAAGACGTTGGTGATGTCGTAGCCGCCGAGGAGGAAGCTGAGCGCGATCAGCAGGCCGCCCGCCGCGACGAACGGGATCATGTACGACACGCCGGTCATCAGCACCCGGCGGACGCGGCCGCCCCACGACTCCCCCGCAGCCGTCGTGGTCCGACCGGCGTCCGCCGCGCTGCCCTCGACCCGGGGCGCGCCCGGGTCGTCCGCGCTCCGCAGCGCCTCGGCGATCATGGCGTCGCCGTCGTCGATCGGGCGCTTCACCCCCGAGGTGACGACCGGCTTGCCTGCGAAACGGCCACGGTCGCGCACGCCGACGTCTGCGGCGAAGATCACCGCCGCCGCCGCGTCGATGGTCGCCTGCGGGAGCGGGGTCGACCCGGCCGACCCCTGGGTCTCCACGGCGATGCCGACACCGGCCCGCGCGGCCGCCGCCTCCAACGCCTCCGCCGCCATGTAGGTGTGGGCGATGCCGGTCGGGCACGACGTGACCGCGACCAGGGTCCGCGACGCCTTCGCGCGCTCGGGCTCGGGCTCTGCAACCGCAGGAGCCGCAGGAGCAGCAGGAGCAGCGCCGACCGCCTCGCCGACGATCGCGACCACGTCGTCCGGTGTCGCGGCTCCTCGTAGTGCGTCGGTGAAGGCCGGCCGGACCAAGGCACGGGCGAGCTTGGTCAGGATCTGCAGGTGCGCGTCGCCGCCACCCTCGGGAGCGGCGATCAGGAAGACGAGCTGGGCGGGACCGTCCTTGGCCCCGAAGTCCACCATCGGCTCCAGCCGGGCGAACGCGACGGTGGGCACGCTCACCGCGGAGGTCCGGCAGTGCGGGATCGCGATCCCGCCCTTCATCCCGGTCGCGGCCTTGCCCTCCCGGGCCAGCAGGTCACGCTCGAGCACGGCGGCGTCCGCGGACCGACCGGCCGTGGTGAGGACCGCGGCGAGGGCCGCGATCACACCCTCCTTGTCGGCACCGAGGTCGGCGTCGAGCCGGACCAGCGCCGGCGTCATCAGTTCTGCCATCACAGGTTTCCTTCGCGAGGGGTGGGGCTCGGCGGCACGTCGAGCGCACGGACCCGGACCGCTGCGGTCCGGACATCGATGGGGCGGGGGGTCGTCGTCCCGGGCAGGCCCGCGGCTGCGGCGCCGTAGGCGACGGCGCTCACGAGCCGCTCGGCCGGGGTCGCGCCTCGCAGGTCGGCGAGCAGGTAGCCGAACAGGCTGGCGTCCCCGGCCCCGACGGTGCTCACGACGGTCGTCGGCGGCGGGGTCGCGTGCCAGGAGCCGGTGGCGTCGACCAGCACGGCTCCGGCAGCACCGAGCGTCGCCAGCACGGTTCCGGCCACGACGCCGACCAGGGCGGCGGC
>NZ_JACEFC010000085.1 GCF_014180715.1 Nocardioides stalactiti
GCCCCCGCCCTGCGGGAGGCCGCCGAGGCGGCCGGGATCTCCCTGCTCGAGCCGTACGACGAGGTGGCGGTGCTGGTGGCCGACGACCTCGTCGGCGGCGTGATGAGCGACCTCTCCGCCCGGCGCGGCCGGTTGCTCGGCACCGACCAGGTCGGCGACCGGGCCCTGGTCAAGGCGCACGTGCCCCAGCGCGAGCTGGTCCGCTACGCCATCGACCTCCGGGCCTCCTCGCACGGTGCCGGGACCTTCAGCCGGGCGTTCGCCCACTACGAGCCGATGCCGGAGGACCTCGCCAAGAAGGTCACCGCCCGGGACCACCCCTCAGCGCACTGATCAGCGGACCGAGTCCCCGCCCGCCTCGCGGAGCAGCTGGTCGAACGGGGTGACCGCGGCGAACCGCTCCTCGGTGACCGGTCGCGGCGCCGCCGCCGGCGACGTCGTACCACCGGAGCCGGCGACGAGGGCCGCGAGCTCGCCGGCCGCCCGCTCGACCCGCTTCTGGAGGGTCCCGTCGGTGCTGCCGAAGTCGTCGGTCGCGGCGAAGACGCCGGTGGGGACGACGACGGCTCTCAGGTAGGAGAACAGCGGCCGAAGCGCGTGGTCGAGGACCAGCGAGTGCCGGGCGGTGCCGGCGGTCGCCGCGACGAGGACCGGCGTGCCGTCGAGGACGCCGTCCTCGAGCACGTCGAAGAAGTTCTTGAACAGGCCCGAGTACGACGCCGCGAACACCGGCGTGACGACGACGAGAGCGTCGGCGCGGTGCACCTGCTCGATCACGCGCGCCAGCTCCCCGGTCGGGAAGCCGGTCAGCAGGTGGTCGGCCAGTGCGTGCGCCAGCGGCCGGAGCTCGACGATCTCGACGCCGACCTCGCTCCCCCGCGCCTCGATCGCCCGCTCGACGGCGTCGCCGAGCAGGTCGGCCAGCAGCCGGGTGGACGACGGGACGCTGAGGCCGGCGGTGATCACGACGACGCGCTTCATGCGGGCACCTTCCTCTGCTCCACCAGGGAGGCGTGCGTCGGCGCGTCCGGGACGTGCGCGGGCCGGCCCTCGGCGAAGCCCTTGCGCAGCTCGGGCAGGATCTCGCCGAGCAGGTCGAGCTGCTCGAGGACGGTCTTGAGCGGCAGGCCGGCGTGGTCGACGAGGAAGAGCTGGCGCTGGTAGTGACCGACGTAGTCGCGGAACGACAGGGTCCGCTCCAGGACCTGCTGCGGCGAGCCGACGGTCAGCGGCGTGCCCTCGGTGAAGTCCTCCAGCGACGGGCCGTGGCCGTAGACGGGGGCGTTGTCGAAGTAGGGCCGGAACTCGTTGACGGCGTCCTGGCTGTTCTTGCGCATGAAGAACTGCCCGCCGAGACCGACGATCGCGGTGTCCGCCGGCCCGTGTCCGTAGTGCTCGAACCGCTCGCGGTAGAGGCGCACCATCTGCTCGGTGTGGGAGGCCGGCCAGAAGATGTGGTTGTGGAAGAACCCGTCGCCGTAGTAAGCCGCCTGCTCGGCGATCTCGGGGCTGCGGATCGACCCGTGCCACACGAACGGGGCCACCCCGTCGAGCGGGCGCGGGGTCGAGGTGTAGCCCTGGAGCGGGGTGCGGAAGCGACCCTCCCAGTCGACGTTGGTCTCGGACCAGAGCCGGCGCAGCAGGGCGTAGTTCTCGATCGCGAGGTTGATGCCCTGACGGATGTCCTTGCCGAACCACGGGTAGACGGGGCCGGTGTTGCCCCGGCCCATCATCAGGTCGACCCGGCCGTCGGTGAGGTGCTGGAGCTTGGCGTAGTCCTCCGCGATGAGCACCGGGTCGGTGGTCGTGATCAGCGTCGTCGCGGTGGACAGGATGATGTTGTCGGTCTGCGCGCCGATGTAGGCCAGCGTCGCCGTGGGGTTCGACGCGATGAACGGCGGGTTGTGGTGCTCCCCGGTCGCGAACACGTCCAGGCCGATCTCCTCGGCCTTCTTCGCGATCGCCACGGTCGCCTTGATCCGCTCGTGCTCGGTCGGCGCCTGCCCGGTCGTGGGATCGGTCGTCACGTCGCCGACGGTGAAGATGCCGATCTGCATGGTGTCCACTCTCCTTGGTCCTCGCCCTGTTGGCTTGTCGCCCATCGTAGTTGACATGGCAACTATCCCTTTCAACCGGCCCACCCCCACCCCTATTCCGGGCCCTTCAGGCAGACTGGGCGCCATGACCGACGAGATCGTGTCGGGGGCCGTCGCGGGGCCCGTGGAGGTGGTGACCGACGTGCTCGGGCACCCGTGGGTGGCCGAGACCATCGCGCTGCCGCCGGACGCCGAGGGTGAGGTCGTCGCCACGCTGGTGAGCCGTCGTACCGAGGCGCCGACCAGCCGGGCCGTGCTGCACGTGCACGGGTTCTCCGACTACTTCTTCCAGACCGCGTACGGCGAGTGGTGGCTGGAGCGCGACCACGACATGTATGCCCTGGACCTGCGCAAGTACGGCCGGTCGATCCGTCCGCACCAGACGGCGACCTACGTGGCCGACCTGGCCGAGTACTTCGCCGAGCTCGACCTCGCCTGGGAGCGGATCACCGAGCGCGACAGCCACGACCAGGTCGTCATCTCGGCCCACTCGACCGGCGGCCTCATCGTGTCGCTGTGGGCCGACTCCCGCCACCCGGAGGCACTCGCCGGGATCTTCCTCAACTCCCCCTGGCTCGACCTCCAGGGCCCGGCGTGGCTGCGCACGCTGCCGGCCGGGCTGGCCATCGACCGGATCGGCCGGCTGCAGCCGATGCGCGAGCTCCCCCGCGAGGTCAGCGGCGTCTATCCGCGCAGCCTGCACCGCGACCACGAGGGCGAGTGGGACTTCGACCTCACCTGGAAGCCGATCGAGTCCTTCCCCGTGCGCTTCGGGTGGCTGCGCGCGATCCGCGCCGGCCACGCCCGCGTCCACGCCGGCCTCGACCTGCGCTGCCCCGTGCTCGTCCTCTCCTCCGACCGCACCCGCTTCGCGCGGGAGATGAGTGAGGACGCGATGTCGACCGACGTCGTCCTCGACGTGGTGCAGATCCGCCGGTGGGCGAGCTCGCTCGGCCGTCACGTCACCTCCGTCGCGATCCCCGGCGCCGTCCACGACGTCGTCCTCTCCCGTCCCGAGCCGCGGGCCCGGGTCTATGACGAGATCGAGCGTTGGATGGCGACCTACGTGCTCTGAGTGGTCCCACCCACTAGCCTCGCGGCATGAACCCTGTGACCGGCCTCTCCCTTGGGCGCATCATCATCGGCATCGTCTCGATCGCCTCGCCGTCCCTCGGCGCGAAGCTGTTCGGCCTCGACGCCGCCGGCAACCCGCAGATGGGCTTCTTCGCCCGGATGTTCGGTGTCCGCGAGATCGCCATCGGAGGCCTGACCCTGTTCGCGAAGGGCAAGGCCCGCCGGACCCTCGTGCTCGCCGGGATGGCGGTCGACGGCGGCGACGCCGCCACCGGTGTCATCGCGCTCCAGCGCAAGGAGGTCCCGGTGTTCTCGGCCGTCGCCATGATCGTGGTGGCGCTCGGCGCGGTCGGCTCCGGCGCCGCGGGCCTCGGCTCCAAGGAGTAGCCCGCACGGGCCGGTCCCAGCCTGCGTCAGGTCAGGATCATCAGCGTCGCGGCCGACAGGCCGACGACGACGATGAAGGTGCGCAACACCGTCGGCGGCAGCCGCCGGCCGACGGACGCGCCGATGAAGCCGCCGGCGAACGCCCCGACCCCGATGAGCAGCACGATCAGCCAGTCGACACGGGCGTCGGACCAGCCGACCCACGACACGACGACGAACACGACGCCGGCGACCAGGTTGGCCGTGGCGACCAGGACGTTCTTGACGCCGTTGAGGCGTTGGAGCGTCTCCGGCACGCCGATGCCGAGCAGCGCCATCAGGATCACGCCCTGGGCCGCTCCGAAGTAGCCGCCGTAGATGCCGCCGGCGAACACGGCCGGCCAGATCCACGGTGCGTCGCGGCGGGTCTCCTCACCCCGCTCCTCCGCGCGCTTCGCGACCGCCTCGGACAGCCGCGGCCCGACGATGACCAGCACGACGCCGAGGAGGATCAGGGCCGGGACGATCGCCTCGAACGCCCCGGGCGGCAACAGGATGAGCAGCGCGGCACCGGTGATGCCGCCGAGGAACGACGCCACCAGCAGACGCAGGATCCGCGCCCGCTGGCCCTCGAGCTCGCGTCGGTAGCCCCACGCACCGGTCACCGAGCCGGGCACCACCCCGAGGCTGTTGGAGATGTTGGCGACGACCGGCGGCACCCCGATCGCGACCAGGGTCGAGAAGGTGATGATCGTGCCCGAGCCGACGACGGCGTTGATCGCACCTGCGCCGACCCCGGCGAGCAGGACGGCGACGGCCTCCAGCAGGCTCATCCCCGGTGCAGGCGGCGCCGGGCCGCGTAGCGGCCCTCAGCCTGCTCGAGCACGAGCGGCATCCCGAACGTGGCCGACAGCGCCTCGGCGGTGAGGGTGTCCTCGATCGGCCCCTGCGCCACGACCCGCCCCTCGCGGAGCATCAGCACGTGGGTGAACCCGGGCGGGATCTCCTCGACGTGGTGGGAGACCAGCACGGTCGCCGGCGACGACGGGTCGTAGGCCAGCACCGAGAGCGTCGACACCAGGTCCTCGCGTCCGCCGAGGTCCAGGCCCGCGGCGGGCTCGTCGAGGAGCAGCAGCTCGGGGTCGGTCATCAGCGCGCGGGCGATCTGGACCCGCTTGCGCTCGCCCTCGCTCAGCGTCCCGAAGGTACGGTCGGCCAACCGGTCGGCGCGCACCTCGCGCAGCAGCGACGCGGCGCGCTCGTGGTCGAGCTCGTCGTAGTGCTCGCGCCAGCGGCCCACGACGGCGTACGACGCCGACACGACAACGTCGCTGACGCGCTCGTCCCGCGGGATCCGCTCGGCGAGCGCCGCGCTGGTCAGCCCGATGCGGGGCCGGAGGTCGAACACGTCGACGCTGCCGATGAGCTCACCGAGCACGCCGACCGCCCCGGAGGTCGGGTAGAGCTGCGCAGCGGCGATCTGGAGCAACGTGGTCTTGCCGGCACCGTTGGAGCCGAGCACCACCCACCGCTGGCCGTCCTTGACCACCCAGGTGACCTTGTCGAGCAGCACCGCGTCGCCCCGGCGCACAGAGACCTCGGCGAGCTCCAGGACGGCGGACATGAGGCAACCCTATCGACCGCCGGCGACCCGGCTGACGACCACCTCGGGGCCGGTGGCCTATCGTCGCGCGACGTGGTGGTCGAGCTGCCGGTCGCAGGCCGGGTCGCATGGTGGGGTACGGCGTTCCTCCGCGGACTGGTGAGCCCGGACGACTACCGGGACGCCGTCCTCGGCGACGACGCCGCCCACGTCTTCCTCGGCGCTGGCACGGGCTCTGTCACCAGCACAGCCCCCGGCTCGACCGGCGGCCGGTCGCTGCTCGAGGCCACGGCGGAGGTCCGCAGGTCGGGGGCGACGGCGTTCGGCGCGGCGTTCCCCTCTCCCGGCGACCCGCACGGCGTCGCCGGCCCCCCGGCGTTCTCGATGGCGGCCACCGACGCCGGCGAGGCGGTCCTCGCGCTCGGTGTCCTCACCGAGCCGGGGACGGGCTGGGTCCCGACCCAGGTCGGCCGCGCCGTCGAGTGGACGTCGTACGACGCGCGCCGCCGGATGCCTCCCGACCTGGGCGAGGCGGACCGGGCCCTGCGCCGGACGCTCCTCGACGCCGCCAACGACCTCGCCCGGCTCGACGTGGCCCGGTGGCAGCCCGAGGTCGCCGACGACCTCCACGACCTGCGCGACGGTGCGCCGCTCGTGGCACCGCCGGGCGTCCCTGCCCGGGCGGTCGACCTCGCCCGCCGTGCCCTCCACCTGCTCGACGTCGTCGCACTCGCCCTCGATAGCGAGGGCGGCGCGATCAGCGCGAGCGAGGTCTCCGCGCGCCGGGCGACCCTGCTGCCCCTGGGCACGGCCGCCCGCCACGCCCTCGCCGCTGCCTGTTCACCGGACGGGTGGCCGGAGGGATGAGCCGGAGGGATAGCCTCGTCGCGACATGACGACGCCTGCCGACACGCTGCTGATCACTCTCACGGGCAAGGACCGGCCCGGGGTCACCTCCGCCATCTTCGGCGTCCTCTCCCGAGCGGGCGTCAACGTGATCGACCTCGAGCAGATCCTGCTCCGTCGTCGACTGGTGCTGGGTGTCCTGGTGACGGCACCGCGTGACGTGAAGAAGCTCCGCAGGGCGATCGAGAAGGTCGCGGACGATCTCGGCATGGCCGTCGAGATCGAGCAGGGCACCGGCGACAACAAGGCCCGCCGCGAGGGACGTTCGCACGTGACCGTCATCGGCGCGCCGCTCAAGGCCTCGGCCATGGGCGCCATCGCCGGACGGATCGCCGACCTCGGCGGCAACATCGACCGGATCGAGCGGATGGCCCGCTACCCCGTCACCGCGCTCGAGCTCGACGTGTCCGGGGCCGACCCGCTGACGCTGCGCAGCCTGCTCGCGCGCGAGGCTGCCTCGCTGTCGGTCGACGTCGCCGTCCAGCCGGCGACGCTGCTGCGCCACGGCGTACGGCTGATCGTCATGGACGTCGACTCGACCCTCATCCAGGGTGAGGTCATCGAGATGCTCGCCGCCCACGCCGGGTGCGAGCCGGAGGTCGCGGCCGTCACCGAGGCAGCGATGCGCGGCGAGATCGACTTCGAGGAGTCGCTCCGCGCCCGGGTCCGCCTCCTCGCCGGGCTCGATGCCTCGGTGATCGACAAGGTCTATGACGAGATCGTCGTCAACCCGGGGGCGCGGACCCTGGTGCGGGTGCTGCGCCGCCTCGGCTACCGGTTCGCCATCGTGTCCGGCGGGTTCAGCCAGATCACCAACCGGCTCGCCGAGGACCTGGGGATCCATCGAGCCCGCGCCAACACCCTGGAGATCGTCGACGGTCGGCTCACCGGCGAGGTGGTCGGGCCGGTGGTGGACCGGGCCGGCAAGGCCACGGCGCTGCGCGAGTTCGCCGCCGACCTCGGGGTGCCCGAGGCCGCGACGATCGCGATCGGTGACGGCGCCAACGACCTCGACATGCTCGAGGCCGCCGGTCTCGGCATCGCCTACAACGCCCGTCCGGTGGTGCGCGAGGTCGCCGACACCGCGCTCAACGTGCCGTACCTGGACTCGGTGATGTACCTGCTCGGCATCTCCCGCGAGGCGATCGAGGCGGCCGACGCCGCGGACGGCATCATCACCCCGGCTCCCCCGCTGTAGCCGTCTCAGTCGCGCTGGTCGTCGGAAGCGCCCGCGCCGCGTCCGACGTGGAAGTGCGTGAGCCGGGCCCGGCCCATCGCGGCCTTGGCCCAGGTGGAGTCCAGCTCGAAGACGGTCACCGCGCTCGTGGGGTAGCCGCGCATCAGCCGGTCCACGGCGTCCGGCGGGCCCTCGCCGTCGTCCATGAGCTGGGCGAGCATGCCGACCGTCGGGTTGTGACCCACGACGACGAGCGTGCCGATCGCCTCGTCGGCGATCCGGACCAGGTCGAGCACCCCGTCCTCGTCGGCGCCGTAGAGGCCGCGGTCGAGATCCGGCTCGACCGACCAGCCCGCCGCACCCGCGAGGACCTGCCAGGTCTCGACGGTCCGGGCCGCTGCCGACACCAGCGCTGCGTCGGCCACCACGCCCTCCTCGGCCAGCCAGGCACCGGCCGCCGCCGCGTCACCGCGTCCCCGCGCAGCGAGCACCCGGTCGAAGTCGGTGGGGCCGAAGGCCTCGGCCTTCGCGTGCCGGACGACCACGAGCCGGTGCGGGGTGCTGACCATGGTCGAAGGGTAGAGGCAGGATGAACGCGTGTCGTCGTACGGGTTGACCCACCTGGTCCCGCTGGTGATCTTCGTCCTCGGCCTGCCCGCTGCGGTCTGGCTCGGGCGTCGCCACCGTGGCACGGACGGGCCGACCCGGTTCAGCCGCGGGGCGGCGATCGTCCTCCCCGTCGTGACGGTGCCCTTCCAGCTGGTCGACCTCGCCTTCAACTTCGACGTCGACGTGACCCTGCCGCTGCATCTGTGCGACCTCGCCTGGATCGCAGCGACCTGGGCGCTGTGGTCGCACAAGCCGTTCCCGGTCGCCCTGACGTTCTTCTGGGGGCTGACCCTCACCATCCAGGGCGTCGTCACCCCGGCCCTCAACGAGGACCTGCCCCACCCGCGCTACTTCGCGTTCTGGGCGCTCCACCTGCTCATCGTGTGGGCGGCCGTCTATCTCGTCATCGGCCTCGGGAAGGTGCCCCGCTGGCGCGACCTCGGGACGACGGTGATCACCACGCTGGTCTGGGCGGTGGCCACGTACGTCTTCAACGTCGTCGCCGACACCAACTACGGCTACCTGCTGCGCAAGCCGCGCAGTTCGATCCTCGACTACTTCGGCGACTGGCCGTGGTACGTCGTTCAGGAGATCGGCGTCGTCGTCGCCGTGTGGACGGTGATGACGTGGGTCGCCCAGCGCGCGGCCGGACGGGCCGCAGGACGCGCTGCGCGCGTGACCTAGGCGCCCATCGCGTGGAATCCGCCGTCGACGTGGACGATCTCCCCGGTCGTCGCCGGGAACAGGTCCGAGAGCAGCGCCCCGACCGCGCGCGCGGTGGGCTCGGTGTCGGTGTTGTCCCAGCCGAGCGGGGCGCGGGTCTTCCACAGGTCCTCGAGGTCGCCGAAACCGGGGATCGCCTTGGCCGCCAGGGTGCGCAGCGGGCCGGCGGACACCAGGTTGACCCGGATCCCCTGCGGACCGAGGTCCCGGGCCAGGTAGCGCGAGGTCGACTCGAGGCTCGCCTTGGCGACCCCCATCCAGTCGTAGGCCGGCCAGGCAACGGTCGCGTCGAAGGTGAGCCCGACGATCGACCCTCCGGCCGGCATCAGCGGCCGGGCGGCGACGGCGAGGGACTTCAACGAGTACGCCGAGACCTGGACGGCCTGGGCGACGTCCTCCCAGGGCCCGTCGAGGAAGTTGCCGCCGAGCAGCGTCTCGGGGTTGCCGTAGGCGATCGAGTGCACGACGCCGTCGAGCGTGGCGTCCTCACCGAGGTGCTCGCGCACCAGGCCCGGGAGCGCCTCGAGGTGGGCCGGGTCGGTGACGTCGAGCTCGAGCACGGGCGGCATGGTCGGCAACCGCTTCGCGATCCGCTGGGTGATCCGCAGCGCCCGGCCGAAGTTGGAGATCAGGACGGTCGCGCCCTGCTCCTGCGCGAAGCGCGCGACCGCGAACGCGATCGAGGAGTCGTGGGTGACGCCGGTGACGAGGATGTTCTTGCCCTCGAGCAGCGTGCCGGTCTTGGCAGTCATGGTCAGTGCCCCATTCCGAGTCCGCCGTCGACAGGGATGACCGCGCCGGTGACATAACCGGACGCGGGCGCGGCCAGCCACGTGACGGCCGCGGCGACCTCCTCGGGCTGTGCGTAGCGACCCAGGGGGATCTGTCCCCGGATGCCTTCCTTCTGCTCGTCGCTGAGGACGGCGGTCATGTCGGTCTCGACATAGCCGGGAGCGACCACGTTGGCCGTGATCGAGCGCGAGCCGAGCTCACGCGAGAGCGACCGCGCCATCCCGACCAGGCCGGCCTTGGAGGCCGCGTAGTTGACCTGGCCGGGCGAGCCGAGCAGGCCGACGACGCTGGAGATGAAGATGATCCGGCCGCGCTTGAGGCGCAGCATGCTCTTCGCGGCCCGCTTGGCGAGGCGGAAGGAGCCGGTGAGGTTGGTGTCGATGACCGAGGACCAGTCCTCCTCCGACATCCTCAGGACCAGGGTGTCGGCGGTGATCCCGGCGTTGGCGACGAGGATCTCGACCGGACCGTGGGCCTCCTCCGCGGCGGCGAACGCCGCGTCGACGTCGGCCTGGTCGGTGATGTCGGCCTTGATCTCCAGCGCGCCCTCGGGGGCACCACCGCTCCGGGTGGTGACGGCGACCTTGTCGCCTTGCGCCAGGAACGCCTCGGCGATGGCGCGGCCGATGCCGCGGTTGCCGCCGGTGATGAGGACGGAGCGAGGCTCGTGCGGGGAAGCGGAAGTCACGCCTTCGACGCTAGCCGCAGGAGGCGCCCTGTCTCGCCGCCAGCACCCCGCAACTTCACCGGCTACTTTTGTAGGGTCCCGACAAAGCCGTGATCGGCCCGCCGGGACTCGCGGGCCCTCAGGCCTCGTCCTCCAGGCGGAAGCCGACCTTCATCGTCACCTGGAAGTGCTCGACCTGTCCGTCCTTGATCTGTCCGCGCGTGCCGATCACCTCGAACCAGTCGAGGTGGCGCAGCGTCCGACCGGCCCGCTCGATGCCGTTGCGGACGGCCTGGTCGATGCCGTCGGGCGAGGTGCCGACGATCTCGGTGACGCGATAGGTGCGGTTGCTCATGGGATCACCCTAGACCCGCTGGCCCTCATGCCCGCCGCGTACGCTGCAGGCATGTCCGACGCCCCTATCCGGATCACGACGGCCGGGTCCAACCCCCAGGCCGACCTGGCCCGCCGTCAGCGTCGCTACATCATCTCGATGACGATCCGCACGCTCTGCTTCATCGGAGCCGCGATCGCAGGCATGGCCGGGATCACCTGGCTGTGGCCGATCCTCATCGCAGCAGCCCTGATCCTCCCCTACGTCGCGGTCGTCACCGCCAACGCGGCCTACACCCGCACCGACGACCTACCGCTCACCGGCGGGGGCCGCAGCGACCGTCAGCTGGGCGGCCAGTGACCGAGGCTTCCGCCGCGTCGTCGGAGCCTGACGTCTGCTCGGCCAAGGGCTGCCGCGCGGACGCGACCTGGCAGGTGCTGTGGAACAACCCGCGGATCCACACGCCCGACCGACGCAAGGTGTGGCTCGCCTGCGACGAGCACCGGGAGTCGCTTGAGGCGTTCCTCGGCGCCCGGGGGTTCCTGCGGGATACCGTTCCGCACCCCGCTCCCGGAGCCTGACCGGCTGCAGGTGCGCGTCAGCCGCCGATCGCCGACATCGGACGGTCGGGCTGGAGGAACGTCGGGTCGTCGATGCCGTGGCCGGCGGCCTTGCCGGCCATCGCCACCAGCCACCGCTCGGCGAGGTCGTCGTCCGTCGCGCCGGCCCGCATCGCCACCCGCAGGTCGGACTCCTGCCGGGCGAACAGGCAGTTGCGGACCTGGCCGTCGGCGGTCAGCCGCACCCGGTCGCAATCGCCGCAGAACGGGCGGGTGACCGACGCGATGACGCCGACCGTCGCCGGGCCACCGTCGACCCGAAACAGCTCGGCGGGGGCGCTCCCCCGAGGCTCGGAGGCAGGCGTCAGGTCGAACGCGCGGTCGAGGTGGGCGAAGATCTCGTCGGCGGTGACCATGGCGTCGCGCGACCAGCCGTGCTGGGCGTCGAGCGGCATCTGCTCGATGAACCGCAGCTGGTAGCCGCGCTCGAGGCACCACGCGAGCAGCTCGGGCGCCTGGTCGTCGTTGACGCCACGCAGCAGGACGGCGTTGACCTTCACCGGGCCGAGGCCGGCCGCCTCGGCGGCGGCGAGCCCGTCGACGACGTCGGCGAAGCGGTCGCGGCGGGTGATCGCGAGGAACGTCTCCGGCCGGATGGTGTCGAGGCTGACGTTGACCCGGTCGGGCCCGGCGTCGGCGAGCGCGGCCGCCGTGTGGGCCAGCCCGAGGCCGTTGGTCGTGATGGAGAGCTCGACGTCGGGGTCGAGCGCGCGGGTCCGGCGGACGATGTCGACGAGCCCGCGTCGTACGAGCGGCTCGCCGCCCGTGAACCGGATCTCCCGCACCCCGAGCCGCTGGACGGCGACGCCGATGAGCCGGACGACCTCGTCGTCGGACAGCTGGTCGTCGCCCGGCAGCCAGTCGAGGCCCTCGGCCGGCATGCAGTAGGTGCAGCGCAGGTTGCAGCGGTCGGTGAGCGACACCCGGAGGTCGGTCGCTACCCGGCCGTAGCGGTCGACGAGGGGCTGCATGCCACCAGGATAGGCCGGTGCCGGGCGCGGGACCCCGGCGTCCTACCGTTGTCCCGTGCGTGAGTGGCTGACGTCGTGGCGATTCCTGGTGAGTCGTCGCTGGTTCGGCTTCTTCCTCGTGGTGCTCCTCCTCGGTGTCGGCACCTGGTGGCTCGGAGAGTGGCAGTTCGGCCGGCTCGACGACAAGCAGGAGCGCAACGCGGTCATCGAGGCCAACGCGCACGAGGACCCCGTCCCCGTCGGCGAGGTGCTGGCGGTGGGCGAACCGGTCGCCCCGCAGGAGGAGTACACCGTCGTCGAGGCGACCGGGACCTACGACGTCGCGGAGACACTCATCGTGCGCTACCGGACCCGCGACAGTGCTCCCGGCGTCGACGTCGTCGTACCGCTCGTGCTCGAGGACGGCAGCACCCTGGTCGTGGACCGCGGCTGGCTGGCGTACGACGGTCGGATGGCCGACGCCGCGGACGCGGCTCCGCCGCCGCCCGCCGGCGAGGTGACCGTCACCGGCTGGGTGCGGGTCGACGGCGAGGGCGACAGCACCCGGGTCTCCGACGGCGGGATGCGGGCGATCTCGAGCGTCGAGGTCGGCGAGGCGCTCGACAAGGAGGTCCTGGGCGGCTTCGTCGAACTACTCACCGAGGACCCGGAGTCGGCGACCGCCCTCGAGCCCTTCGAGGAGCCCGACACCGGCGAGGGGCCGCACTTCTTCTACGGCCTCCAGTGGTGGTTCTTCGGCATCCTGGCGTTCGGCGGCTTCGGCTACCTCGCATGGGACGAGCGGAAGAACGGACCTCGCGGCGAGCGACGCCGCCGAGGCACTACGGAGGACTAGACCACCTCGCGCATTTTCCGGGTTCCCCCGGTAGCGGTCGATCGCCGCTCGGTGCTTGTGTTGTCCAGCACCTGCGTCCCCGAGCAGGAGGGGCGCGCGACATGAGGAATCGACAGTGCCGAACCGCACCCTGGGACGAGTCGTCGGAGTCGTCCTGCTCCCGATCACGGCCTTAGTGCCGGTGACCGTCGCGCCGGTCGCCCCGGCCTCCGCCGTGACCTTCACCAACGACTCGCAGATCGTCGTCCAGGACAACCAGGTCGTCGAGACCGCCATCAACGTGAGCGGGCATTCCGGGGTCATCACCAACGTCGCCGTGACGCTGCACCAGGTCACCCATCCCAACCCCGACGACATGGACGTCATGCTCCTCGGACCCCATGGGCAGCGCGTCCCCCTCATGTCGGACGTGTGCGGCGGCGTGGACGTGATCGGTGCCCACCTCACGATCGACGACACCGCGCCGGACGCGTTCCCCGACTCGATCGACTGCCCGACGGGAAGCTACCGGCCGACGAACGTCGGTGACGGGGACGACTGGACCGCCCCGCCGACGGCGACCACGCTGTCGGCGTTCACCGGCACCAGCCCGAACGGCCAGTGGGTGCTCACCGTCATCGACGACGGCGACTTCGATGTCACCAACATCGCGGGCGGGTGGTCGCTCGACCTCACCCTCGCGCCGGCCGCGGTCCGGCTGCCGCAGTCCTCGACCGGCGTCGGCCAGGCAGGGCCGTACCCGAAGACCGTCACCGTGAGCGGACGTACGGGTCTCGTCACCGACGTCGACGTCGAGCTCCCCGGCCTGCACCACGGTCGTCCCGCTGATCTCGACGTGTTGCTCGTCGGGCCGCAGGGGCAGTCAGCGGTCCTGATGTCGGACGCATGCAGCGAGGGGCTCCGCGACCGCACCCTGTCCTTCGACGACGAGGCCCCGGGCCCGATCCCGGGCACGTCCGCGTGCAACGCCGACCGCTACCGGCCGGCCAACCGATCGCCCCTCAACGACACCTGGCCCTCGCCGGCCCCGGTGGGCCCCTACGGAAGTACCTTGTCGGTCTTCGACGGGGTCGATCCCAACGGCACCTGGCAGCTCTACGTCAACGACGACGCGGCTGGCTTCGGCGGTGTGCTGACGGCGAGTCCGCGGATCGTTCTCTCGTTCCAGCAGTTCTGCCAGGGGACGCCGGTCACGGTCGACCTCGGCAAGGGCGAGATGCCGACCGCCGGTCCCGACGTCATCCGTGGCACCCCCGGCAACGACACCATCAACGGTCTCGGCGGTGACGACACGATCTGCGGCCTCGGCGGCGACGACACCATCCAGGGCGGTCCCGGTGACGACAAGGTCGACGGTGGGGCCGGGGTGGACGTCGCGTCGTACGTCTCCAGCACCCAACCGGTGGCGGTCAACCTCGGCACCATCGCCGCCCAGAACACCGGCGCTTCCACCGGCACCGACACCCTGCGTCTCGTGGAGAACGTCTGGGGCGGCTCCGGCGCCGACACCCTGACCGGCAACACCGCCGCCAACAACCTCCAGGGCCGCGCCGGCAGCGACATCCTGAGCGGATCCTCCGGGGACGACACCCTCAACGGCGGCACCGGCGCCGACACCTGCAACGGGAGCACCGGCACCGACACGGGCACCTCCTGCGAGACGGCGACCGGCATCCCCTGACGCTCAGAGCGCCCGGGTCATGCCTCCGTCGACGGGGACCATGGCGCCGGTGACGAACGACGCCGCCGGCGACAGGAGGAAGGCCGCGACGCGGCCGAACTCCTCGGGCACGCCGTAGCGGCGCAGCGGGATCCGCTCGCTCCACGCCGCACGCGCCGCGGCGGCGTCGCCGGTCGCGCCGTCGAGCTCGGCGACCCGGTCGGTCCCGATCCGGCCGGGCAGGAGGGCGTTGACGCGGACGCCGCGCGGACCGAGCTCGTCGGCCAGGTCCTTGGCGACCATCGCAAGGCCGGGGCGCAGGCCGTTGGAGACCGACAACCCCTCGACCGGCTGCCGGACGCTCGTGGACAGGACCAGCGCGATCGAGCCGCCCTCGCCGAGGGCCGCACCGACCTCCCGTGCCAACCGGATGCTGCCGAGGAAGACCGACTGGAAGGCCGACGTCCACTGGTCGTCGGTGACCCCGCTGACCCGGCCGGCCGGCGGTCCACCCACGCTCACCAGGGCGCCGTCGAGCCGTCCCCAGCGGTCCTGGGCCGCCGCGATCAGCCGGGCCGGCGTCGCCGGGTCGGCATTGTCGGCCGCGAGGCCGTGCACCCGGTCGCCGCCGCCCGGCCCCTCGCTACGCAGACCCTCGACGGCGGCGTCCACCCCGTCCTGGTCACGACCCGACAGGACCACCCGGGCGCCGTCCGCGACGAGCGCTGCGGCGGTGGCCAGCCCCAGGCCACGGCTGCCACCGGTGACGACGAAAACGCGATCCCGAAGTTCCAGGTCCATTGACCCAATGTAGGACGTACCCTCGTCGAATGCTCCGCGGCCACCGGGTCAGCAAGGCGTCGCTCTCGGGCGTCGTCCTCGTGCTGGCGGTCCTCGTGTCCCTGCTCAGCAGCGCGCCCGCCCGGGCGGCCGGCGGCACCCTCGCGGGCACCCTGACCGGCCCCAACGGCGCGCGCACCGAGTACTTCGAGGTCACGGTCTTCCAGCCCGACGGCCCCGACGCGTGGGAGCTCGCGATCCCCCCGCGCACGATCACCTCGTGGGACACCGGCCTGCCGGTCGGCGACTTCGCGATCTCCCTGCCCGCCGGCAGCTACCGGGCCTGCTTCCGCGCGCTGACCTTCGAGAACTCCGAGACCACGGGACGCACCTGCTGGGAGGGCGGGTACGACGTCTTCGGCGCCACCGACGTGGTGGTCACCGAGGGCGGCACCACCACGATCACCCCCCGACTGCCGCGGGAGTCGTCGGTGCGCGGGCGCGTCGTCGGCCCCGGCGGCGTCGGTATCTCGGCCTACGTCGCGCCCTACCGCCGGGCGCCCGACGGGACCTGGCAGCTGGAACTGTTCGGCAACCAGAGTGCGGCCGACGGGTCCTTCCTGCTCACCGACGTCGACCCGGGCACCTACCGGTTCTGCGTGCTCGACGTGCCCCGCGAATTCGTCCCGGAGTGCTGGGACGACGTCGCGACCGTCGCCGAGGCCTCCGACGTGACCGTCGCACCGGGCGGCAGCCCGATCGTCTCGTTCTGGCTCACCCGCCGCGGCAACATCTCTGGCACGCTCACCCGGCCGGCCGGGTCGACCGAGTCGATCGCGATCACCGCCTTCCGCTATCGCAACAGCCGCTGGGAGGCGGTCAGCTACGGGTCGGCAGGCCAGGACGGCGACTTCCGGATCACCGGCCTGGACGCGGACACCTACCGGGTCTGCGCGTTCGGGTTCGACATCACGGCGACCTGCTGGCGGCAGGGCAGCAGCCCCGACGACGCGACCGACATCCCGCTGGGCGCCACCCAGGCCCGGTCGGGCGTGAACCTCTCCCCCGGCACCGCGGGCTACATCACCGGGAGCCTGCCCGAGGTCTACCTCGGCGCCCAGGGATACCCGAACCTGACCGCCTACCGCCTGGTCGACGGCGCGTGGGAGGGAGTGGCCGTCGGTGAGGCCTACCCGACCGGGGCGGACAACGCGTGGGCCTACACGATCGGGTCGCTGCCGTCCGGCACCTACGTGGTCTGCGTCGAGCACCAGGACCCCGAGTTCGTCCCCGCGTTCCCCCAGACCTGCAGCGGCGGCAGCCCCTCGCCGCGGGGCGGCATCCCGTTCCAGGTGACCGCGGGCGCCACCACGACCGCCGCCGACATCGTCACCGGCCAGGCCGGCGAGGTCCGCGGCCGGGTGACCGGCGCGACCGGGGTCCGGGTCGACCTCTACGCGCCCACGGGTCGGCTGGCACTCAGCCAGGTCACCGGGGCCGACGGCCTGTACCGCTTCCGCGACCTGCCCGGAGGCGACTACCACGTCGCGTTCCACCGGGCGACGGCGTCGACCTCCCTCGCCGCGGAGTGGTGGCGCAACCGCCGTGACGGGCTCGGCCCGGCGGGGGCGACCCCGGTGACGGTGGACGGTGCGGTCGTCGCCGGCATCAGCGCCACCCTCGAGACCGGCGGTGTGATCACCGGACGCCTCCTGGACGGCGGGGGCGACCCGGTCGTCGGCTGCGTGCTCCAGGCCCGTGGCGAGGACGGCTCGCTCGCGGTCCGTCGGGCGACGAGCGGCGTCGACGGGCGGTTCTCGATCGGTGGCCTCAGCACGGCGTCGTACGTCGTACTGGTGCGGCAGGGCTGCGGCGGCAGCACCCGCGCGCTGTACTTCGACGCCGACGCCGCCGGCCGGACCTCACCCCGGCTCCGTCAGGCCGACGAGGTCGCGGTGACGCTGGGCGCCACGAAGGCGCTACCCGGACCGCTCACGGTCGGCTGAGGAGGAACCCGATCAGGTAGGTCCGGACTCGACCCAGGAAGGTCCGGACTCGACCCAGGAAGGTCCGGAATCGACCCAGGAAGGTCCGGATTCGGCTTAGTCGGGGGTGCCTGCTGGTTCCGGCGTGTGCGACACCGGGACGACGTCGGGGGCGCCCTTGCGGGCGGCGTCCGCGGTCAGGTCGTCGTGCTGGCGCTGGCTCTCGCGCTCCGCCTCGACCCGCTTGAGGTAGTGCTCGAGCTCGCGGGCGCGCTGGTCGGCGTCCCAACCGAGGTAGCCACCCGCCAGGTCGACGACGTAGGGCGCCGCGGCGGCGCCGCGGTCGAACGTCTCGATGGAGATGCGCAGTCGACGGGTGAGCACGTCGTCGAGGTGCCGGGCGCCCTCGTGGGTGACCGCGTAGACGGCCTCCGCCTGCAGGTAGTCCTCGGCTCCCGGCAGCGGCTCGGCCAGGTCCGGCTCGGCGGCGATGAGGTCGAGCACCTCCAGCACGAGCGAGCCGTAGCGCTCCAGCAGGTGCTCGATCCGGTTGATCGCCAGCCCGGACTGGGTCGCGAGGGTGCGCCGCTGGTTCCACAACGCGTGGAACCCGTCGGCACCGACGAGCGGGATCTGCTCGGTCACGCAGGGACCGACCGTCTTGCCCTGGGAGGTCTCGAGTCCGCGGACGGCCTCGTCGACCGCGTCGGCGGCCATCACCCGGTAGGTCGTGTACTTGCCGCCCGCGACGACGACCAGGCCCGGCACCGAGTGGGCGACCGCGTGCTCGCGGGACAGCTTCGAGGTGGCTGCGTCCTCGCCGGCCAGGAGCGGCCGTAGGCCGGCATAGACACCCTCGACGTCGTCACGGGTCAGCGGCACCTCCAGCACCGCGTTGACGTGCTCGAGGATGTAGTCGATGTCGACCGAGCTGGCGGCCGGGTGGTCCTTGGAGAGCTCCCAGTCGGTGTCGGTGGTCCCGATGATCCAGTGCCGCTTCCAGGGGATGACGAACAGCACGGACTTCTCCGTGCGCAGGATCAGTCCGGCCTCGCCGCGGATCCGGTCGCGCGGGACGACGATGTGCACGCCCTTGCTGGCCCGCACCTTGAACTGCCCCCGCTCCCGGGCCATCGCCTGGGTCTCGTCGGTCCACACCCCGGTGGCGTTGATGACCTGCGACGCCCGGATCTCGAACCGGTTGCCGGTCTCGAGGTCGATGACCTCCGCGCCGACGACGCGCTCGCTCTCCTTGATCAGCCCGAGCACACGGGTCCGGCTGGCGACCGCCGCGCCGTACGTCGCCGCGGTGCGCGCGAGGAACATGGTGTGCCGGGCGTCGTCGACCTGGGCGTCGTAGTACTTGATCGCGCCGACCAGCGCGTCCTTGCGCAGCGACGGGAACTGCTTCCGGGCGCCGTGCCGGGTCAGGTGGCGATGGGTGGGCGTGCCGTTGCCGTAGCCGCTCGCCTTGGCCATGGCGTCGTACAACGCGACGCCGGAGCCGGCGTACCACCGCTCCCAGCCGCGGCCGGTCAGCGGATAGATGAACGGGACGGGTCGGACCAGGTGCGGCGCCAGCCGCCGGATCAGCAGCCCGCGCTCCTTGAGCGCCTCGGCGACCAGCCGGAAGTCGAGCATCTCCAGGTAGCGCAGGCCGCCGTGGATGAGCTTGGAGCTGCGGCTCGACGTGCCCGAGGCGAAGTCGCGCGCCTCGACCAGGCCGACCTTGAGGCCACGGGTCGCCGCGTCGAGCGCGCAGCCCGACCCGACCACGCCGCCGCCGATCACCAGCACGTCGACGTGCTGGGTGGAGAGCTTCTTCAGCGCGGCGGCCCGCGCCCGCGGGGAGAGTGCGGCGGGTGTCATCTCAGACGTCCACCCAGTCGAGCGTGCGCTGCACGGCCTTGTGCCAACGCGCGTAGCCGTCGGCCCTGCGCTCCTCGTCCCATGCCGGCTCCCACCGCGTGTCCTCCTGCCAGTTCTGCCGAAGCTCGTCGGTGCTCGACCAGAAACCGACCGAGAGCCCGGCTGCGTACGCCGCTCCGAGTGCCGTCGTCTCGGGGACGACGGGGCGGCTGACGGGGACGCCCAGCACGTCGGCCTGGATCTGCATGCAGAGGCTGTTGAGGGTCACACCCCCGTCGACCTTGAGCACCTCGAGCCGGACCCCCGAGTCCTGGCACATCGCCTCGACGACGTCGCGCGACTGGTAGCAGATCGCCTCGAGCGTCGCCCGGGCCAGGTGTGCGTTGGTGTTGAACCGCGACAGCCCGACGATCGCGCCCCGGGCGTCGGAGCGCCAGTAGGGCGCGAAGAGCCCGGAGAAGGCGGGCACGAAGTAGACCCCGCCGTTGTCCTCGACCTGGCGGGCCAGGGCCTCCGACTCGCCGGCGCCGCTGATGATGCCGAGCTGGTCGCGCAGCCACTGCACCGCCGAACCGGTGACGGCGATCGACCCCTCGAGCGCATAGACGCACGGATCGTCGCCGAGCTGGTAGGCGGGCGTCGTCAGCAGCCCGGCCTTGGACCGGACGATCTCGGTACCGGTGTTGAGGAGCATGAAGTTGCCGGTGCCGTAGGTGTTCTTGGCCTCGCCGGGAGCGAAGCAGACCTGCCCGACGGTCGCCGCCTGCTGGTCGCCGAGGATCCCGGTGATCGGCACCTCGCCCCCGAGTGGCCCGCTGCGCAGGGTCGTCCCGAACGGGCCCTTGGACGCCGCCGCCGAGGACTCACGGATCTCGGGAAGCATCGCGCGCGGGACGCCGAAGAAGCCGAGCAGCTCCTCGTCCCACTGGAGGGTCTCGAGGTCCATCAGCATGGTGCGGCTGGCGTTGGTCACGTCGGTGACGTGGACGCCGCCGTCCGGCCCACCGGTCAGGTTCCACAGCACCCAGGTGTCGGGGGTGCCGAAGAGCGCGTCGCCGCGCTCGGCAGCCTCCCGCACGCCCGGGACGTTCTCGAGGATCCACTGGAGCTTGCCGCCGGAGAAGTACGTCGCCGGGGGCAGCCCGGCCTTGTGCCGGATCACGTCACCGCGCCCGTCGCGGTCCAGGGCCGCCGCGATCGCGTCGGTCCGCGTGTCCTGCCAGACGATCGCGTTGTGGAGCGGACGTCCGGTGCGGCGGTCCCACACCACGGTCGTCTCGCGCTGGTTGGTGATGCCGACCGCTGCCAGGTCCGACGGGTCGAGCCGCGCCTTGCCGAGCGCGGTCTTCACGACCGCCGAGGTGCGCTCCCAGATCTCCACCGGGTTGTGCTCGACCCAGCCGGCCCGCGGGAACAGCTGCTCGTGCTCGAGCTGGTGTCGCGCGACCTCGGCCCCGTCATGGTCGAACACCATGAACCGCGTGCTGGTCGTGCCCTGGTCGATGGCCCCCACGTATTCCGCCACGGGGATCACCCTGCCACGTCGACCCTCACCCCGGTGAGAGCAACGCGAAGTGAAGCACCGCCGGAGCGTTGTAGCCGAGGCCGACCTCGTTCATGACGTAGTCCTCCGCGTCGGCCTGGTGGTAGACCTGCTGGGGCGTGTCGAACGCGGTGAGCACGACGGGGTCGCAGCAGTAGACGCGCTGCTCGTCGATCGTCACCTGGCTGGCCGGTCCGCCCGGCACCGCGCCCACCGGCAGCGGCCGACCGATGGCCTTGGTCCAGTGGTACGGCCCGGTGATGCCGCCGGACACCGTGGCCCCCGCGGTCGTCCCGTTGACCTGCATCCGCACGCCCCACGGGTTGACGCCGAGGAACCAGCCGGTCGCCCGGCGCATCGCCGGGGTGAAGTCCTGCGTCCCCTCGCGGTCCGCGAGGAGCAGCGTCAACGCCGCGGACTCGTTGGCCCGGGCCGAGGCCCACTGCGGCTCACCGGCCCGCCCGAACGCGGTCCGGCTGGCGACCTCGAACCGCGCGTTGTAGCCCCCGCTGACCAGGATCTCGCACGCCGGGTCGCTGTACGTCGCCGGTGCCGCGGCGGCGCCCAGCACGCCGCACAGCTCGGCTGCCGGCAGCAGGCCGACCTCGTAGCCGTCGGCCCGGACCAGCCAGTTGTTCGCGCCGTCGGCCGTCGCTGCCTGGAGGTGCG
>NZ_JACEFC010000086.1 GCF_014180715.1 Nocardioides stalactiti
GTCCACCCCGCACGGGGAGGTCCAGGCGCTGCGCTGCGCGCCGACCGTCTGGGGCGTGCAGTGGCACCCCGAGGCGACGCCGGCGATCGTCGCGGAGTGGGCCACCCACGAGCCCGGCCCCCGCGCCGACGCGGGAGTCGCCGCGGTCGTGGAGGCCGATCCGGTGCTCGAGCGGTCGTGGGCCGACCTGGGGAAGGCCTTCGTCGCTACCGTGACCGCATGAATCGCGCGACGCTGCGGAGCGAGGTGCTGCGCCTCGGGTTCGCGGATGCCGACCGGGCACTGGAGGAGATCGCCGGGCTCGGGGACGCCGGCCACGAGCTGATCGCGATCATCGGCCGGAGCGCCGAGCCGAGCACCGCGCTCGCCGGTCTGGTGCGGCTGGCCGACGCCGTCGACGACCGTGCCGCGATGTTGAGCGCTCTCGCCGGCGACGAGGGCACAGCGATGCGGCTGCTCGGAGTGCTGGGGGCGAGTGCGGCGCTCGCCGACCATCTGGTGGCGCACCCCGAGCACTGGCGGGAGCTGACCAGCGCCACCCTCGGCACCACGCGACCAGCGGCGTGGGCGGTCCGCGGGGCCCTGCTCGAGGCGGTCGGTGCCGACCCTCGCGCGGCCGAGCCGGTCGCGACGCTGCCCGACGCGGCGGCCACCGACGCGCTGCGTGTCGCCTACCGGCGGGTGCTGCTGCCGCTCGCCGCGCGCGACCTGACCCACGAGCTCGGCGTCGACGACGCCGCGGCCGAGCTCTCCGACCTCGCCGCCGGCACGCTCGAGGCGGCCCTCGCCGTCGCCCGCGCCGCGATCGGGGCGGACGCCCACCAGGTCCGGCTGTCCGTCATCGCGATGGGCAAGTGCGGTGGGCACGAGCTCAACTACGTCAGCGACGTCGACGTGATCTTCGTCCACGAGCCGGTGGACGGCGCTGACGAGGTGGCGGCCGCGCGGACGGCGGCGCGCCTGGCGGCCCATCTCATGCACGTCTGCTCCGACCACACCGGCGAGGGCACCATCTGGCCCGTCGATGCCGCCCTCCGGCCGGAGGGCAAGGCGGGCGCGCTCAGCCGCACCCTTGCCGGTCACCGCGGCTACTACGAGCGGTGGGCGGCCGCGTGGGAGTTCCAGGCGCTGCTCAAGGCCCGTCCGGTCGCCGGTGACCTCGACCTCGGCCGGGAGTTCGTGGCGATGGTGTCGCCGATGGTCTGGTCGGTGGCGGACCGCGACGGGTTCGTCGACGCCGCACGGGCGATGCGGCGCCGCGTCGTCGAGCACATCCCCGCGAAGGAGGCGGACCGCCAGCTCAAGCTGGGGGTCGGCGGGCTGCGCGACGTCGAGTTCGCCGTCCAGCTGCTGCAGCTCGTGCACGGCCGGACCGACGAACGGATCCGTCAGCCCACCACGCTCAGCGCACTCGCCGAGCTGACCGAGGCCGGCTACGTCGGTCGCGAGGACGGGGAGGCGCTGCACACCGCGTACTCGTTCCTGCGGCAGATGGAGCACCGGATCCAGCTCTACCGGCTCCGCCGCACCCATCTGGTGCCCGACGACGACGCCTCCTTACGACGCCTCGGACGCAGCCTCGGGTTCATGAAGGAGCCGGCGGAGCGGCTGATCAGGACCTGGCAGCACCACCGGCGCGAGGTGAGCCGGCTGCACCAGAAGCTCTTCTACCGCCCGCTGCTCACCGCCGTCGCCCAGATCCCCGGCGACGACGTGCGGCTCTCGTCCGAGGCCGCCACGGCCCGGCTCGCCGCCCTCGGCTACGCCGACCCCGGCGCCGCGCTCCGGACCCTCGAGGCGCTCACGGCCGGCGTCACCCGCACCGCCAACATCCAGCGGGCGCTGCTGCCCGCGATGCTCCAGTGGTTCGCCGACGGGGCTGACCCCGACGCCGGGCTGTTCGGCTTCCGCCGCATCAGCGAGGCCCTCGGTCGGACTCCGTGGTTCCTCACCACCCTGCGCGACGAGGGCGAGATCGCCGAGCGGCTCGCGCACCTGCTCGCCACGTCGCGCTACTGCTCGGACCTGCTCGAGCGCGAGCCCAACGGGATCAAGCTGCTCGGCGGTGACCTCGTCCCGCAGTCCTCGGAGGTGCTCACCGAGGAGATGCTCTCGACCGCCGGACGTCAGGAGGACCCGGAGCGCGCCGTCCGCGCCGTCCGTGCCGTCCGGCGCCGTGAGCTGCTGAGCACCGCTGCGGGGGACGTCCTCGGGCTCATCGACGTCGCCGACGTGGGCAACGCGCTCTCCCGGATCACCGACGCGACCCTCGAGGCCACGCTCGCCACCGTCAGCGAGTCGGTCCGTCAGCAGCGCGGGCTCGCCACGCCGCCCACCAAGATCGCGATCATCGCGATGGGTCGCTACGGAGGCTTCGAGCTCTCCTACGGCAGCGACGCCGACGTCCTCTTCGTCCACGACCCCGACGAGGACGTCGACCAGCACCAGGCGGCGTCCTACGCCAAGGCCGTCGCCGAGGAGGTACGACGTACCCTCGCGCTGCCTGGCGGCGACCCGCCCCTGGTCGTCGACGCCGACCTGCGGCCCGAGGGCAAGAACGGACCGCTCGTCCGCACCCTCGACGCCTACGCCGCCTATTACGCGAAGTGGTCGGAGGTGTGGGAGGCCCAGGCGCTGCTGCGCGCCGACGCCGTCGTCGGCGACCGCGGGCTCCGGGAGCGCTTCACCGCCCTCATCGACCCGCTGCGCTACCCGGAGGCCGGGCTCTCCGGCGACGACATCATCGAGGTCCGCCGGATCAAGGCGCGCGTCGACAAGGAGCGGCTCCCGCGCGGTGCGGACCCCGCGCTGCACCTCAAGCTCGGCCGTGGCGGCCTCGCCGACATCGAGTGGACCGTCCAGCTCCTCCAGCTCCGCCACGGGGCGGCGCTGCCCGGCCTGCGGACGACCCAGACCCTCGCCGCGCTCGACGCGGCCGCAGCAGCGGACCTCTTGGCGCGCGAGGACGCCGAGGTGCTCGCCGCGGCGTGGCGTACCGCGAGCCGGGTGCGCAACGCCGCGACGCTGGCACGCGGGAAACCGGTCGACCAGATGCCCAAGCCGTCCCGGGAGCGGAGGGCCGTCGCCGGCATCCTCGGCTACCCGCTCGACCAGTCCGACGCCATGGTCAACGACTACCTGCGGGTGACCCGACGTGCCCGCGACGTGGTCGACCGGGTCTTCTGGGACTGACGCGCACCCCGGCACCGGGGACGGGCGCCGAAAAATAGGCGTCGGGCCGTGACCTCTGGGGGGGTCGGCCACGGCCCGACAGGACCATCATTACACACCGACTTCGGCTTCCTGTCATCACCCTCGGGGCGGTTGGATGATGTCGTTCCGCTCGAATCGGTCCCGGCGGAGCCGGTGATCAGGTGGCGTGCGGACGGTGGTGGGATGGTCTCGTGACCACTCTGGAGATCTTCGTGCTGGCGGTCGCGCTGGCGATGGATGCGGTGGCTGTCTCGCTCGCGGAGGGGATGCAGCTGCGGCGGCCGCGGTGGCGTGACGCGCTCCTCGTGGCGGGGATGTTCGGGCTGTTCCAGGCCCTGATGCCGGTGCTCGGGTGGGTGCTGGCGTTCCAGTTCGCCGACGCCGTCAGCGAGGCGACGCCGTGGATCGCGTTCGTGCTGCTGCTGCTCATCGGCGGCAAGATGCTCAAGGAGTCGTTCGAGGAGGACGACGACCACCACGGCGCGACCCCGACGGTGACCGTCCGCTCGGTGACGCCGCTGGCGATCGCGACGTCGATCGACGCAGCCGCGGTCGGCGTGACCTTCGGTGTCCTCGAGGTCGACGTCGCGCCGGCGGTGACCGTGATCGGCGTCGTCACCTTCGCGTTGTCGCTGCTCGCGGTGTTCGTCGGCGCGCGGGTGGGCGAGCGGCTGGGCCGCTGGGCGACCCTCGTCGGCGGCGTCATCCTCGTCCTGATCGGCGTGCGGATCCTGCTCGCCCACCTGCTGGGCTGAGGCGGGTCGCTCAGCCCACGTGCACGTGGGGTCGCCGAGAGCGGTCGCGCTCGGCCCGGCGCAGCACCTCGCGGGTGAGCGGAGCGACGTCGCCGACCCCGAACAGGAGGAACCGCCCGACGTGGAGAAGCGGGTTGCCCTCCGTCCACTCGAAGTAGATGTGGGGTCGGACACCGGTCCGGTCGCGGAGGTCGAGCACCAGCGACGCCAGGGCGTTCGGGATGGACGCCGCCTCGACGGTGAGCACCCGGTACTCACCGTGGAGGACCTCGCCGTGCACGTCGATCCGGCTCTCGAAGTCGGAGTAGTCCTTGACGGTGACCTCGATGAAGATGATGTCGCCGGTGTCGGGGAGGTCGTGGTCGTCGATGACCTGTCGGATCTTCGAGCGGTACTCCTCGGCGTCGCGGGCGTCCGGTTCGTTCGCGATCAGCCGGATGTTGCGGCGGCGGGCGACGTCACGGACGAACGACTCGGCCCTGGCGTCGTACGCGATCTCGGTGGTCCGCAGCTCCAGCGACCGCACCATGCGGGAGAGCAGCGAGATCGCGATGATCGCGGCGATGAAGCAGCCGCCGATCTTCACGCCGTCCGGCCGCTCGATGATGTTGTCGCCGGTCGTGTAGACGAACACCAGGCAGATCAGGCCGAAGGCGACGGTCAGCTTGCGTTGTCCGGCGCGCCGCGCGGCGAGCGTCGCCGCTACGGCCGCCGATGTCATCAAGACCAGCACCCCCGTCGCGTAGGCGCCGCCCTGGGCGTCGACGTCGGCGTCGAAGATCCAGGTGATGAGGAAGGCGGTCAGGGTCAGGATGACGACGAGGGGCCGGACGGCGCCCGCCCACTCCGGCGACATGCCGTAGCGCGGCAGGTAGCGCGGGATGAGGTTGAGCATCCCGGCCATCGCCGAGGCGCCGGCGAACCACAGGATGAGGATCGTCGAGACGTCGTACACGGTCCCGAAGTACTCGCCGAGGTAGTCGTGGGCCAGGTAGGCCAGAGCGCGGCCGTTGGCGCTGCCGCCGTCCGCGAACTCGGCCTCGGGGATCAGCAGGGTCGTCACCAGGCTGGAGCAGATCAGGTAGACGCTCATGATGCAGGCGGCGACCGTGAGCAGTCGCTTGGTGTTGCGGATCCGGCCCGCCGGCCGCTCCGGGTCGTCGTCCGGGTCGCCCTCGACATGGCTCATCACCGCGACGCCGGTCTCGAACCCGGACATGCCGAGGGCGAGCTTGGGGAACAGGGTCAGGGAGACCGCGATCATCAGCCCGATGTTGCCGTGCTCGGCGGTCAGCGCCGTGGACCAGTCGGTGACGAGGTGTCCGTCCTCGAGCACGTGGAAGGCGGCGACGGCGATCACGATCGCGTTCAGCGACAAGAACAGCACCACCAGGCCCACCGCGAGGCCGATCGCCTCGCGGAAGCCCTTGAGGAAGACCCCGCCGAGGAGGGCGACCAGGCCGAGGGTGATCCAGAGCTCCTGGCCGTGCAGGACCTCCGGCACGTGCGGGTTCTCGACGATGTGGACGCTCGCGTCGGCCGCGGACAACGTGATCGTGATGATGAAGTCGGTGAGGGCGAAGCCGAGCAGCCCGAGCACGAAGACCTTGCCGCGCCACCGCGGCAGGAGGCGTTCGAGCATGGCGATCGACCCCTGACCGTGGGGGCTCTCGGCAGCGACCCTGCGATAGATCGGGAGCGCCCCGAACAGGGTCAGCAGGACGAGGATCAGGGTCGCCAGCGGGCTGAGGAGCCCGGCGGCGAGGAACGCGATGCCGGGCTGGTAGCCGAGCGTGGAGAAGTAGTCGACGCCGGTCAGGCACATGACCTTCCACCAGCGGTGCGGCCGCTCGCCGCTCTCCGGGTGGGTGGTGGCGGCGTCCGCGGCGTCCAGATCGAGACTCACGTCCCTCATGAAAGTCCCTCGGCGCACCGGTTCGACCGTCACTAACGAACCCCTAACGGAGCCACTCCGCCGCCGCAGGGTCGCGGAGCTCCAGGGGCGGTCACAATGGCGGGCATGCGGTCGGGGAGTCTCAGCGGACGACGCGTCGGAGCGGGCTACCTCCTCGCGGGGGTCGGCCCGTCCGCGCTGGTGGCGGTCCTGGTACCGCTCCGCGACACGATCAACCTCGCGGGCGATGTCGCCCTGTTCCTCGTGCTCGTGGTCGCGGCGGCCCTGGTCGGTGGGCTCGGACCAGCCTTGGTGTCGTCCGCGGTCGCGGTGGCCGCGCTGAACTTCTTCTTCACGCCGCCGTTCCACACGCTGGCCGTCAACGACCCGAGCAACGTCGTGGCGCTCGCGGCGTTCGTCGTGGTCGGCGTGATGGTGAGCTGGCTGGTCGACGTCGCCGAGCGGCGAGCGCAGGCCGCGGCAGCGGGTGCGCAGATCGAGGCCGCCGACCGGCTGCGAGCGGCGCTCCTGACGGCCGTCGGACACGACCTGCGCTCGCCGCTCGCGGCCGCGAAGGCCGCAGTCTCCGGGATGCGCACCGACGACGTCGCCCTCGACGAACGCGATCGCGACGAGCTGCTCGAGGCGGCCGACGGCGCGCTGGACCGCCTGGCAGGGCTGGTCGACAACCTCCTCGACATGAGTCGGCTCCAGGCCGGTGCCCAGCCGGTGCACCTGCGTCCGATCGCCGTCGAGGACGTCGTGGCCCGTGCCCTCGACTACCTGGGCGTCGAGCCGCGGACGGTGCTGCTCGAGGTCGAGGAGGACCTGCCCGACGTCCTGGTCGACCCCGGGCTGCTCGAGCGGGCGGTCGCCAACCTGGTGGCCAACGCCCAGCGGTTCGCCCCGCCGGGTGAGCCGCCGGTCCTGCGGGTCGACGAGCACGACGGCGCCGTCCGGCTCCAGGTGGTCGACCGCGGTCCAGGAATCCCCGCGCCGGCTCGGGACCAGGTCTTCCAGCCCTTCCAGCGGCTCGGCGACAGCGGGACCGGGCTCGGGCTCGGCCTGGCCCTGTCCCGCGGGCTCGTCGAGGCCATGGGCGGCACGGTGACACCGGTCGACACTCCCGGTGGCGGACTCACGATGGTCGTCGTCCTGCCGGTCGGGGGCGCGTCGTGACCCGGGTGCTGGTCGTCGACGACGAGCCGCAGATCCTGCGGGCGCTCCGGATCAATCTCGCTGCGCGGGGGTACGACGTCGTGACCGCACCCGACGGAGAGAGCGCGATCGCGGCAGCCCGGGCGGACCTTCCGGACCTGGTGGTCCTCGACCTGGGGCTCCCTGACCTGGACGGGGTGGACGTGATCACCCGGCTCCGCTCCTGGACCGCGATCCCGATCCTGGTGCTGTCCGGTCGGACCGACAGTGCCGACAAGGTGGACGCGCTGGACGCCGGTGCGGACGACTACGTCACCAAGCCGTTCGGGATCGACGAGCTCCTTGCCCGGCTGCGTGCGATGGTCCGGCGCTCGGGAGCGGGGGAGGGCGAGCCGCCGGTGACCTTCGGTGACGTCGTGGTGGACCTCGCGGCCACGCGGGTGACGGTGGCCGGCGAAGAAGTGCGGCTGACTCCTACCGAGTGGCACCTGCTGTCGGTGCTGGTGCGCAACCCGGGTCGGTTGCTGAGCCAACGCCGGCTCCTCCTCGACGTGTGGGGTCCTGGCTACGAGACCGCACAGGGCAACCTCCGGCTCTACATGGCCCAGCTGCGCCGCAAGCTCGAGGCGGACCCGGCGCGGCCGACGTACTTCCTCACCGAGCCGGGGATGGGCTACCGGTTCGACCCGTGACGAACTTTACAAACAGATGCCTCTTGTCAAACTAGGTTTACAAATCGTATGCTCGTGTCAAGTTCGATGCGTCGGTACGGCGCTGAAGGAGGCACAGGTCGATGACGACCCAGAGCGACACCAAGAGCGAGACCCAGGACGCGAGCACGCGCGACTGGAACGACAAGAAGCGCTACCTCTGGCTGCTCGGGCTGGTGGTGCCGAGCATCGCCTTCCTGGCGTTCGCCGGCTACACGCTGCTCGGCTGGAGCGCCGCCCTGTGGCTGGGGCCGATCCTCGTCTTCGTCATCATCCCCATCCTCGACGTGATGATCGGCCTCGACTCCGAGAACCCGCCGGACGACCTCATCGAGGCGCTGGAGAACGACAAGTACTACCGCTGGATCACCTACGCCTACCTCCCGATCCAGTACGCCGGGCTGGTGGCGGCGATGGCGATGATCGCAGGCGTCAACCCGCTCACCTGGACGGCGGATCTCGTCGGCGCGACCGGCTGGATCGCCGACACGCTCAGCCCGCAGCTGGTGGCCGACCTGAGCCTGTCGGTCGCCGACAAGATCGGTCTCGCCCTCTCCGTCGGCTGCATCGCCGGCATCGGCATCAACACCGCGCACGAGCTCGGCCACAAGCGCGAGGCCAACGAGCGCTGGCTCTCCAAGGTGGCGCTGGCCCAGAGCTTCTACGGCCACTTCTACATCGAGCACAACCGCGGTCACCACGTCCGGGTCGCGACCCCGGAGGATCCCGCCTCGTCCCGCCTGGGTGAGACGTTCTACCAGTTCTGGCCGCGCACGGTCGCCGGGTCGCTGAAGAGCGCCTGGGAGCTCGAGGCCAAGCGCTACGCCCGCAAGGACACCCACCCGTTCCACCTCGGCAACGACGTCCTCAACGCGTGGCTGATGTCGGTCGTGCTGTTCGGCGGGCTGATCGCGGTCTTCGGCCTCGAGGTCGCGCCGTACCTGCTGCTCCAGGCCGTCGTCGGGTTCTCCCTGCTGGAGGTCGTCAACTTCCTCGAGCACTACGGGATGCTGCGCCAGAAGGTCGGTCCCGAGGGCAAGCAGCGCTACGAGCGGGTCAGCCCGTCGCACTCGTGGAACAGCAACAACATCGTCACCAACGTGTTCCTCTACCACCTGCAGCGTCACAGCGACCACCACGCCAACCCGACCCGTCGCTATCAGACGCTGCGTGCCTTCGACGAGTCGCCGACGCTGCCCATGGGGTACGCCGGCTGCATCGTGATGGCTCTCTTCCCGCCGGTGTGGCGTGCGGTCATGGACGACAAGGTCGTCGCGCACCTGGGTGGCGACGTGACGCTCGCGAACATCCAGCCGAGCAAGCGCGAGAAGTACTACGCCAAGTACGGCGCCGTCGAGCACGCGCCGGCGATCGCCGAGGACATCTCGGCGCAGGACGTCCAGGGCGAGGTGCTCGCCGCGAGGTGCCCCGGTTGCTCCTACGTCTACGAGGTGGCCGCGGGCGCCGAGCACGAGGGCTTCGCGGCCGGCACGGCCTGGAACGAGATCCCCGACGACTGGTGCTGCCCCGACTGCGGCGTCCGGGAGAAGGTCGACTTCGTCCCGGTCGACCCGGAGACGCTGGCGGTGGCGGCGCGCTGAGCGTGCACTGAGGCGTCGCTCGGAGCGATGCGCCAGAGTGGGCGCATGCGCTTCGGACTGATCGGCACCGGGCCGTGGGCACATCGTGTCCACGGCCCGGCGCTGTCCAGCACGCCCGGCGTCGAGCTCGTGGGTGTCTGGGGGCGGTCCGCAGAACGGGCAGCAGCGTTGGGGGCGACCCTCGGGTGCCCGTCGTACGACGACGTCGAGGCGTTGATCGCCGAGGTCGACGCCGTCGCGTTCGCGGTGCCGCCCGACGTCCAGGCCGACCTCGCCGTGCTGGCGGCTCGGTCCGGGCGGCACCTGCTGCTGGAGAAGCCGGTCTCCCTGCTGACGGAGGGCGCGGTGGCGGTCCGCGACACCGCGCGGGCCCACGGGGCCGCGTCGCTGGTGTTCCACACCGACCGGTTCATCCCGTCGGCCCGGGGCTGGTTCACCGAGGTGCAGGGGAGCGAGGGATGGCGGGGCGGCTGGCTCCGCTGGCTGTCCTCGCTCCAGGTGCCGGGCAACGCGTTCGGTGCGTCGCCCTGGCGGCAGGCGCGGGGTGCGCTGTGGGACATCGGGCCGCACGCGATCTCGACGCTCACCGGTGCGCTCGGCCCGATCGAGGAGGTGCGGGCGACCGGGGGAGCGGCCGACCTGGTCGTCCTCGCGTTCGGCCACGCCTCGGGCGCGACGAGCACCGCGACGCTCAGCGTCTTCGCGCCGCCCGCCGCCGCCGGCTTCGAGGCAGCGGTGTGGGGTGATCGCGGTGTGCTGCCGATGCCGCCGCGGCCCGACGACGCCGTCCTCGACGCGTTCCGCACCGCCGTCGCGGAGCTGGTCGTCAGCGCGACGTCCGGCGTCGCCCACCCGCTCGACGCGTCGTTCGGCGTGCACGTGGTCGGCCTGCTCGCCGACGCCGCCCGCCAGCTCGGCTGACCGGCCCGGAAACGATGTGAGGACTCTCTCGGCGTTGCAGTGTTCAGGAACGTGGCGAACCCCTACCGTGTTCTTTACGGTTTGCTGTTGCTTGTAAAACGCTGTTCCCGCGGAGGGTGATGATGGACCTACTTGCAGAGTCGGCGCCGCCGGCCGGTGGTGCGGCATTCGACGAGATCCTGATCGCCGGCGTGCTGGTGGGCGTGACCTACCTGCCGCTGGCCTGGTTCCTCCTGCGCGAGCGCGCCGACAAGCCGACGATGCTCGGCCGGGCGGCGGACGCGGCGAGTCGCAAGACCGGCATCCCGCGCTGGGCGGTCATCCCGATCCCGCTCGCCGTCGTCTCGCTGGTGACGGCCGGCTTCGGCGTCTACTGGGACGTCCCGATCCACATGCAGAACGGGCGCGACGAGGGGCCGCTGGCCAACCCGTCGCACTACCCGATCCTCTTCGGCATCCTGGGCTTCCTGGCCGCCGGCGTGATCTCCGCCGGCCTGGCGAAGGACCCGCTGCCGCGTCGTACCGTGCGGTTCTCCCGCAGCTGGAACGTCCCGATGGGCGCGATGGTGCTGCTCGGCGCCGGCCTGATCGCGGCCATCGGCTTCCCGCTCGACGACCTGTGGCACCGCCTCTTCGGTCAGGACGTCACCGAGTGGGGCCCCACCCACGTGATGATGATCGGCGGTGCCGTCACCTGCTCGCTCGGTGCGCTGCTGCTCCTCGCGGAGTCGCACCAGGTCGGGTGGCGCCCCGCCGGGCTCCCGCTCTTCATGGGCCGGCTCGCGCACCTCGGACTGACAGTGTTCGGCAAGATCCTGCCGCCGGTCGGCCGGGAGGCACCCGCGGACCGGATCGAGGACCGGGTGGCCTGGACGACGCGGGTGATGATCACGATCACGCTCGGCCTGTGCATCATCCCGATGGCGTTCCTCATGGAGTTCGACCTCGGTGTGCCGCAGTTCCCCGCCGCCACCCTGTTCATCATCTCCGGCTTCCTGACGGCCTGGATCTTCGTCGCCGGCCGGATCTTCTTCGGTCCGGGCGGGGCGCTCCTGACGTGGGCGACCTACCTGGTCATCCGGCTCCTGATCTTCACCATCACCCTGCCGGTCCCCGACATCACCCGGGCCCGCTGGCTGCTGTTCATCGGCGCGGCGCTCCTGGTCGAGGGTCTCGCCCTCGTCGTCCGCAGCCGCGGTGCGCTGTTCGCCGGTACGGCGGGCGTGCTCGCCGGCGTCGGCGGGATGGCGCTGGACTGGTGGTGGATGGGCGTGTTCATGCCCTACCCGCTGCCCCCCGAGACCGACCAGATGCCGCTGCTGCTCGGCGTGGCCGCCGTCGCCGGGCTGGGCGGTGGCCTGCTCGGCTGGTCGTTCGCCCACCACCTCGAGCGGACCGCGGGCCTGCCCGCCGAGTCGCGACCGGTGCGGGTCGAGGCCGACGACCGCGGCCGCTGGCTCGGTACGTCGGGCGTGGCACTCTTCGTCGTCCTCATGGGCGTCTTCGGAGTGCCGACGGCGCACGGCGCCACCGAGGCGAAGAAGGTGTGCGACGACAACGGCTGCCGGACGACGTACGAGCCCCAGGACGACGACGTCATGTACGGCACCGTCTCCTACGCCGACGACTGCATCGGCCAGGACCGCTGCACGTCCGTCGTCACGATCCTCGCCGACCCGCTGGACGCGACCGACGACGCCGTCTGGTTCTCCGCGATCGCCTACCAGGGCAACAAGGAGAACGACGACTCGGTTCCCGGCAACGGCATCCTGACCACGGCGATGGAGGCGACCGGCAAGCCCGGCGAGTTCCGCACCGCGGACCCGCTCCCGCTCTACGGTCGGTGGAAGGTGTTCCTCCGCCTGCACCTGGCACCGACCACCATGGTCGCGCTGCCGCTGCACATGCCCGAGGACGCCGCGATCGACGGCGCTGCCGCGGGCCTCGTCCTCGCCGAGAACGGCGACGTGGTGCCGTTCGTCCACGAGCCGTACCTGCTCCAGCGTGAGCGCAAGGACGGGGTGCCGGTGTGGCTCTGGACCGTCATGTACAGCGCCGTGATCGCGAGCTGGCTGGCGCTGCTGGGCTTCTTCGGCTGGTGCTACGCCGGCGCCGCGCGCGCGGCCGGGAGCACGGCGCCCCGGCACCGCGACACGGTCGGGACGCCGAACGGCTGAGCCGTCTCCGCACCTGTTAACGCACACGTAACACGTGGCGCGATCCTGTTACGCCATCGAAACACCGCACCAAGAACCTTGTGCGGTTGCCTCGCCGGTCGTCCGACCGGCGGGCCCGGAATCGTGAGGTGAGGACCTGATGACGACCCCGCAATTGGCTGCCGTCGCTGCCATCGACCCGACCGCCACCGCAGCGGGAGACACCGCCTGGTTGCTCGCGTCGGCCGCTCTGGTGCTGTTGATGGCACCCGGCCTGGCCATCTTCTACGGCGGCATGGTGCGCTCCAAGAGCGTCCTCAACATGATGATGATGGTCCTCGGCGCGCTCGCCGTGGTCACCGTCGTCTGGGTCGTCGTGGGCTACTCGATCGCCTTCGGCGACGACGTCACCCTGGGGCTCTTCGGCGACCCGACGCAGTACTTCGGCCTCAAGGGCCTGGTCGAGGCCGACCCCGAGGCGCGGATTCCGGGGATCCTCTTCGCGATGTTCCAGGGCCTGTTCGCCGTCATCACGGTCGCCCTCATCGCCGGTGCGATCGCGGACCGTACCCGGTTCGGGACCTGGCTGGTCTTCTGCGCGGTCTGGACCGTGCTCGTCTACGCCCCGGTCGCGCACTGGATCTTCGACTTCGACGCCGAGGGCCACGTCGGCGGCTGGATGGCCAACAAGCTCGGGGCCCTCGACTTCGCCGGTGGTACGGCGGTCGAGATCAACTCCGGTGCCGCCGGTCTCGCCGCCGCCCTGGTGCTGGGCAAGCGGCTCGGCTTCGGGCGCGACCCGATGAAGCCGCACAACCTGACCCTGGTCATGATCGGCGCCGGCCTGCTCTGGTTCGGCTGGTTCGGCTTCAACGCCGGCTCCGCGCTCGGCGCGAGCCACCTGGCCGCGATGGCCTTCGTCAACACGCTGGTCGCGGGCTGCACCGGCCTGCTCGCGTGGCTCCTGGTGGAGCGCGTCCGCGACGGGCACGCCACCTCCTTCGGCGCGGCGTCCGGAGCCGTCAGCGGTCTGGTCGCGATCACGCCGTCCTGCGGCGTCGTGACCCCGATCGGCGCGATGGCCATCGGCGTCGCCGCCGGCGCGATCTGCGCGCTCGCGGTCGGCCTCAAGTACAAGCTCGGGTACGACGACTCGCTGGACGTCGTGGGCGTCCACCTGGTGGGTGGCCTGGTCGGCACGATCCTCATCGGCCTGCTGGCCTCCTCCGACGTCGCAGCCGTCGACGGCCTCCTCTACGGTGGCGGTCTCGACCAGCTCGGCAAGCAGCTGGTGGCGGCAGGCGCCACGCTCGTGTTCTCCTTCACCATGACCGCGCTCATCGTGTGGGTCCTGGAGAAGACCATGGGCTTCCGGGTCGCTGAGGACGACGAGTCCGCGGGTGTCGACCTGGTGCTGCATGCCGAGACGGCGTACGACCTCCACGCCGCCACCGGCGGCAGCCGCCCGCACTTCGGCGGGAACTAGGCAGCGGGACCCAGCGGAACCAGGCAAGGGAGAACATCGATGAAGCTGATCACCGCCGTCATCCGGCCGCACCGTTGGGAGAACGTCCGGGAGGCTCTCGAGCTGCTCGGGATCTCCGGCATGACGCTCACCGAGGTGAGCGGCTACGGGCGCCAGAAGGGCCACACCGAGGTCTACCGGGGCGCGGAGTACGACGTGCTCCTGGTGCCGAAGGTCCGGATCGAGATCGTCGCGGAGGAGCCCGACGTCGACGGGATCATCCAGGCGATCCAGTCCTCGGCCGCCACCGGCAAGATCGGTGACGGCAAGATCTGGGTGAGCCCCGTCGAGTCGGTGCAGCGCGTGCGGACCGGTGAGACGGGACCCGCCGCGATCTGACGGCCGCCGCGCGGTCGTCGTCGGCAGCGGGCCCAACGGGCTCGCGGCCGCCATCCGCCTCGCCCACGCGGGGGTGGCGGTCACCGTCTACGAGGCCCACGAGCGGCCGGGCGGCGGCACCCGCAGCAGCGAGCTCACGGTGCCCGGCGTCCTCCACGACGAGTGCGCTGCCTTCCACCCCACCGGCGTCGCCTCGCCCTACCTCGCCTCGCTCGGTCTCGAGCGTCACGGCCTGCGCTGGCTGTGGCCCGAGATCGACCTGGCGCACCCGCTCGACGACGGGAGGGCAGGTCTCGCTGCCCGTGACCGGTCGCACACCGAACGGTCGCTCGGTGCCGACGCCCGGCGCTGGGAGCGGCTCTTCCGCAGCGCTACCGACAACTTCGACGCGTTGATCGGGGAGGTCTTCCAACCGGTGCTGCACGCGCCGCGCCACCCGGTCGCGCTGGGCCGGTTCGGCGTCCACGCGCTCAGGCCCGCGACCTGGACCGTCCGCCGCTTCCGCGACGAACCGGCCCGCGCCCTCTTCATGGGCGTCGCCGCGCACGCCTTCCACCGCCTCGACACCCCGTTGAGCAGCTCGGTCGGGATGATGCTGACCGCCGCGGCCCACACGGTCGGCTGGCCGGTGGCCGAGGGCGGCACCGAGAACATCACCCGCGCCCTGGTCGCCGAGCTCGAGGCGTACGGCGGCAAGGTCGTCTGCGGCACGAGGATCACCTCGCTCGACCAGGTCCGCGACCTCGCCGGCGCGCGTCCGGAGACCGTCATCCTCGACACCGCCCCGGCCGGGGCGCTCCGGATCGTCGGCGACGCCCTTCCCGGCCGCGTACGACGAGCCCTCGACCGCTACACCTACGGCCCGGCGGCGTTCAAGGTCGACCTGGCGATCGAGGGCGACATCCCGTGGACGAACGAGGACTGCCGTCGCGCCGGCACCCTGCACCTGGGCGGCACCGCAGCGGAGATCGCCGCGGTCGAGAAGGCGACCGGCCGCGGCACCATGGCCGACCGGCCCTTCGTGCTGCTCGGCCAGCAGTACCTGATCGACCCGTCGCGCTCCCGGGGCTCGGTGAACCCGATCTACGCCTACGCCCACGTCCCGCACGCCTACGAGGGCGACGCGACGGAGGCGATCCTGAACCAGGTCGAGCGGTTCGCGCCGGGCTTCCGGGAGCGTGTCGTCGCGATCTCGACCCGCAACCCGGCGGGCCTGGAGGCCCACAACGCCAACTACGTCGGCGGCGACATCGCCGCCGGTGCCAACACGGCACGACAGATCGCCCTGCGGCCGCGGCTCGCGCTCAACCCCTACGCGCTCGGCGTCCCTGGCGTCTACCTGTGCTCGTCGGCAACGCCGCCGGGAGCGGGCGTGCACGGGATGGGCGGGTTCCACGCCGCGGAAGCGGCGCTCCGCCGTCGGGTCGAGCCGTTCTGACCCTGCGCCGTGCGTAGGGTCGGGCCATGACGATCGCTTCCGGGCCCGTGACCCAGCTCGCCTGGGTGGTCGAGGACATCGGTGCCGCCGAGGAGTTCCACCGCGCGCACTTCGGCGCGGGGCCGTGGACCCGGATGCCCGACGTCCGGTTCGGGCCCGAGGAGGCGACCTTCCGCGGCGAGCCCGCCGACTTCACCGCGCACGTGTCCCTCGGCTATGCCGGCGACCTCCAGCTCGAGCTGATCCAGCCGGTGGCGGGGGAGTCGATCTACACCGAGTTCCTCGCCCGGTCCGGCCCCGGGCTGCACCACCTCTGCTTCGAGACCGACGACCTCGACGCCGCCGTCGCGCGGGCGCGGGCGGCCGGTCTCGACGTCCCGCAGCAGGGCGTGATGGCGGGCGGGCTGATGTCGTTCGCCTACGTCGACGGCGCCGCCTGGGGCGCGCCGTACGTCGAGCTCGCCCAGCTGACCGACGACATGCGGGCGTTCTACGCCGCGATCAAGAACGGCGGCTAGCAATTACTACAGCGCTGTAGTAAGTTCCTCGCCAACGTGATCCAGGCTGGAGGAACGATGACCGCGACCAACGCCGATGCGACGGAGCCCACCACGAGGGGGACTGCCGCACAGGAGACCGACGAGAAGCCCTGGACGCTCGGCGAGAAGCTCAGCGCCGCGGGCTTCCTGCTGGCTTTCTACGTCCTGGTCGGGCTGGTCTGGGCCGACAGCCACGTCGCGAACTTCGACGCGTTCGGCATCGAGAAGCCCATCACCTACGCGGCGCACGTGGCGGCCTGGCCGCTCCTGATCTTCGTCGACCTCGACGTGCTCGGCCTGCACCTGACCTGAGACGTGGCCGCCCGCTCAGGGGTGGATGACGAGGTTGCCCACCTTCCGCCCCGAGTCGATGCGGGCGTGCGCGACAGCGACCGCCTCGAGCCCGTCGCCGACCCGGGCGTCGTCGATGACCGGGGTCAGGTGTCCGTCGCTGACGAGCTGCAGCAGGTGGGCGAAGTCCTCGGCTCGCTCCGGAGCCGCGCCGGCCTGGACGTTGCCGCGGGCGCGGAGGGTGTCACCGAGCCCGGCCACGACGAGCTGGAGGACGCCCCGCTCGGTGAGGAGCCTTCGTCCCGAGGCCGGCGTGAGGTTGCCGACGGCGTCCAGCACGACGTCGTACCGCTCGGCGACCTCGCTCAACGGGGTGGTCGTGTAGTCGATGACGTGGTCGGCGCCGAGCTTGCGGACCAGCGGGAGGTTGATCGTGCTCGTCACCCCCGTCACGGTCGCGCCGAGGTGGCGTGCGAGCTGCACGGCGGCGGAGCCGACCGCGCCCGAAGCGCCGTTGACGAGGACCCGGTCGCCCGGGCCGACCTCGGCCTTGTCCCTCAGGAAGTGGAGCGCCGTGCTTCCACCGAAGAGCGCGGCGGCAGCGTCGTCATGGCTCACGCCCTCGGGCTTCCGGACCAGGCGGGCGACCGGGACGGCGACGAGCTCGGCGTGGGTGCCCAGTCGGAGCCCGGTCATGCCGGACACGGCGTCGCCGACCGCGAGGTCGCCCGTCGCCGTCTCGACCACCCCGGAGAAGACACCGCCGAGGACCGGGCACCGCGGCCGGCGCAGGCCGAACGCGAGGCGGGCGAAGGGCCCGAACCCCCGCGGGNCGCGGCCGGCGCAGGCCGAACGCGAGGCGGGCGAAGGGCCCGAACCCCCGCGGGAAGCGGGCACCTCGGATGCGGGCATCGCCAGCGGTCACCGCCGCCGCCCGCACGCGGACGAGGACCTCGCCCTTGCGGGGGACCGGCGGCGGCAGGTCGACGACCCTGACGACGTCCGGCGGTCCGTACCGCTCGACGACTGCTGCCCTCATCTGCGCTCCTCGGGTGACGTCCGGTGGGACACCAGGCTGACCGGTCGCGACGTCGGCCGACAAGGCTCGCCGGGGGATCTGGTGGGACGGTCAGGGACATCCCTGAGGACCGCGAACCAAGTGAAAAGGTCTCTTTCCTACTTCGCTCGGTCGCGCCTAGGTTGGCGCCACCCCGACCTGGAGGTCCGATGCTCCGCAGGCTCCTCGCCGCCTTGATCGCGCTCGTCGCGCTCGCCGCCCTGACCGCCGTCCTCACCGGGCCCTCGGCCCCGTCGGCCGGTGCGGCAGGCGGCATCCCCGTGCCGGACGAGGACCCGTTCTACGCGCAGCCCGCCGACCTCGCGGCCTCGGAGCCGGGCGACGTCCTGGACTCCCGGGAGGTCGAGGTGAACGCCTACTCGATGCCGCTCCCGGTGCAGGCGTGGCAGGTGAAGTACCGCTCCGAGGACAACAGCGGGCGGCCGACCGCCAACGTCACCACGATCATGGTCCCGGACCGGCCGTGGACCGGCGCCGGGCCGCGGCCGCTGCTGAGCTACCAGACCGCAGAGGACAGTGCCGGCACGCACTGCGCGCCGTCGTACGGGCTGCGCGCCGGGTTCGCCGCGCCCGTCGCCAACGCCGAGTCGGGCCTGATGGCGATGGCGCTGAACCGCGGCTGGGCCGTCGTCGTCCCCGACTACCAGGGCCCCGACTCCCAGTTCCTCGGCGGGTACGGCGAGGCGCGCGGCGTGCTCGACTCGCTGACCGCGGTGCGGGACTTCGCGCCGGCCGGCGTCCAGGACTCGCCGATCGGGATGACGGGCTACTCCGGCGGCGCCGTCGCGACCACCTGGGCCGCCCAGTACCAGCGGGCCCTCGCTCCCGGGCTGCCAATCCGTGCGGTGTCGCTCGGCGGCGTCGTCGCGGACTACCGCTCCACGATCAAGCAGTTCGACCTGCTCGGGCTCGACGGCATCGTGATGATGGGGGTCGCCACGGTCAGCCGGTCCTACCCGGCGGAGAACCTCACCTCGAACCTCAACGCGCGGGGGATGGAGGTGCTCCGCGGCGTCGAGCGGGCCTGCATCCACGAGGCGCAGGCGCGCTACCCGCTGGTGCGCCTCAACCAGCTGACCAAGGTCCCGAACGTGCTCGACACCCCGCCGATCGTCGCGTTCCTGCGCCGGATCAGCCCGCTGGGGTACGCCGGCAACCCGATGGCACCGGTCTTCATGTACCACGCGACGCTCGACGAGCTGGCGCCGATCCGGCCGGCCCGTGAGCTCTTCCGCCGGTTCTGCGCGGCGGGTGTGGCGGTGAAGAAGGTCGAGACACCGCTCGGCGAGCACTTCAGCGAGACCGTCCGCGGCTTCCCGTCGGCACTGCGCTACCTGGACGACCGGTTCGCCGGCAAGCCGGCGCCGTCGTCCTGCTGAGCCTCGTCGGGCTCAGGCCGAGGTGAGGACCACGATCGGCAGCGGCCGGGTGGTCCGGGTGCGGTACTTCGCGAAGGTCCCACGGTTGGCCTTGTTGCAGAGGGCGAACAGCCGCTCGTAGTCCGGGTCGTCGGTGCGCAGGACGCTGGCCGTCGCGGCGACCCGGCGGACGCCGACCTGGATCTCGACGGCCGGCGTCGCCTCCAGGGTGAGGATCCAGGCGGGGTCGCGGCGGTGGCCGCCGTTGGAGCCGACGACGAGGTGGCGGCCGGCGTCCTTGGCGTAGACCAGGGCCGTGGTACGGGTCTGGCCGGTCTTGCGGCCGGTCGTGCGCAGCAGCAGGGTCGGCATCCCGGCCAGCAGCCGGTGGCCGACCACCCCGCGGGACCGCTCGTAGACGGTCTGGTGCAGGTCGAGGGTCTTGAGGAAGACGTCGCGCTGGCTCGGGAGGCCGGGAACCTTCATGGGCCGAGCATCCCACTCCTCAGGTGAAGGTGAGCCCGAGCGTCCGGTGGCGGCGCACCACGATGCTGGGGATCCAGGACGGTGGTAGGTCGGGGTCCAGGGCGAAGGACGTCGTCCGCTCGAGGAGCACCCGGACGGCAGCGATCGCCTCCATCCGCGCGAGGTGGGAGCCGACGCAGAAGTGGATGCCCTTGCCGAACGCGACGTGCTGGCGGATGAGTGGCCGCTCCAGGTCGAGGGTGTCGGGGTCGGGGAACCGGGCCGGGTCGCGGTTGGCGCCGCCCCAGAGGAGCAGCACCGTGCTCCCGGCCGGGATCGCCACCCCGCCGAGCGCGGTGTCGGCCGGGACGCTGCGGTAGTGGCCGCGGAACGGCGACTCCAGCCGCAGCGCCTCGTCGAGGAACGGGTCGATGAGCGCCGGGTCGGACCGGAGCCGCTCCTGGAGGGCCGGGTCCTCGGCGAGCAGACGGGCCGCGGTCTCGATGAGCGCGGCCGTCGACTCCGCACCGGCGGCGACCAGCTGGATGAGCAGGAGCACGACCGTCGAGTGCTCGAGGTCGCCGCGGGCGACGGCGTCGGCGAAGACGCCCATCAGGTCGTCCTGCGGGTCGGCCTGCGCGAGGGCGAACTGCTCGCCGAGGTAGGTCGCCAGCTCGATGGTCGCCGTCGTGAGGGCCTCGACCCGGGCCGGGTCGACGATGCCGCTCAACATCTCGGTGGCGTCGTACGCCCGGGCCAGCAGGTAGGGGAGGTCGGCCTCCCGCAGGCCGATGAGGGTCGAGAGCATCGCGAGCGGCAGGCGCTCGGCCATGCCCTCGACCCAGTCGATCCGGCCGTCCGCCGCGTGGTCGTCCCAGAACCGGTCCGCGGCCTCGTCGCACGCTTCCCGGAGCGCCCGGATCCGCTTCGTGAGGGTCTGGGTGACCAGGCCGCGGTGGAGCTTGTGGTCGGGGTCGTCCGCGGTGGCGAGCACCTGCTCGACGGTGCCGGCCCCGTCCATGGCGAGGGGGTGGGGGACCAGGCTTCCGGGCTCGGCGCACATGATCGAGCGCAGGTGCGAGGAGAAGTCGGCGGTCCGGGCGTTGGCCTCCTGCACGAGGTCCCAGGTCGAGACCAGGAAGAAGTCCGTGCCCGGCACCCGGTGGACGGGATCGGTCTCCCGGAGCCGGGCCAGCGCGGGATAGGGGTCCTCGACGGTGGCGGGGAGGAAGAGGGTCACGACGCCCATGGTGGGGACCGCCGGGACGCCGGTTCAAGGGTCTGCGAGCAAGTGAGACGTCGGCTCCGACGTGACCTGACACGGTTGTCTCAGCGGGCGTGGGCGACAGGCGCGCAGGACTGGTCACGGAGCGTCGCTCTGTCTTAGTCTGAGACAAAGATCTTCGACCGTCTCAGGTGGTGCCATGCCCGCGAACGACGACTGGCTCACCGGGGGCAACCGCCGGGAGCAGGCGGTCGCCGCCATCCACGCCGCGGCCCGGGCCGAGCTCGTGGAGCGCGGGATCGACCGGTTCAGCGTCGAGCGGGTGGCGACCAGGGCCGGCTGCTCGCGCGCCACGCTCTACCGCGTCGTCGGCGGCAAGGGGGCGCTGCTGCGCACGGTGCTCGCCGACGGCGCGGCGCGGGTCGCCGACCGGGTGCGGGTCGCCACCGAGGGTCTCGACGGCGAGGCCCGGGTGGTCGAGGCCGTGCTCGTGGCCGTCGAGCGGAT